>NZ_KV822100.1:208917-231486 GCF_001815825.1 Staphylococcus sp. HMSC068G11 | reverse complement strand
TTATAAAAAACTCATTTACTGGCTATTTTGCTAGAACTTTATGTCCCAGCCTCTATATTAGTAGTTAGTCAGTGATAAAGATGAAATTAGGTGTTATGTTGACTTTTTTAATAAAACATTCTGTCCAATTTCATTAATTAATAGTCAAAATAATATAGTTTTTAATTCGATATTTAACTTAATGCTCATGATAACATCGAAATATTGCTATTTATCATCTAGACTTACAGAAATAATTTCTTGAGTCAGTGGATGAGTAAATTCAATTTGATGACTATTTAGCTCTAATTGTCGTAATGTTGAAGTTCCATAAAGTGGATCCCCAATAACTGGATGGCCAATCTCAGCAAGGTGCACACGAATTTGGTGTGTTCGACCTGTATCTAATTTAATGTCCAGTTGACATACACCCTCTTTAATCATTTTAGAGTCAATAATGTGAGTGATTGCACGTTGACCTGTGTTGGAAATTCTTCGTTTATTTGAATGAAATTTATCTTTACCAATAGGCATATCTATCGTTTGTGGTTTAATAGGTAACAACGCTTTTACATTTGCTTTATATATACGCGTAATTTCATTATATTCTAACATTCGGTCTAAGATTTTTTTCATAAGCGGATTCTTAGCAACTATCAATAAACCTACAGTTTCTTGATCTAATCGATGTATGGGCTCAACATATTCACTATCAACAGTGTAAATCACATGGTTCATAAGTGTGTTGCTCTCTTTTAAATCATTGGGATGCGTTTTAACACCCTTTGGTTTCATGACAATGGCCAAGTCATCATCCTCGTAATAAATTTGAGCATATCGATAACTTGGTAAATAGTTACTTACTTCATTAGGTGTTGGTATCTCAACATAATCACCGGTTTTAACATTATTTAATAATGTACCGTACTCTTCATTAATTAAGATTTCTTTAGACATATTCAGTTGATGCAAGTCCTTTTTAGGTAATTTTAAATATTGAAAAATCTCTCTCAATGTATAATCGTTAAATTGTTTAGGTATTGTAAATTTCATTTTTTCCTCCTATAAATTCAGTTCTATCATATCATATATTTGTGCGACTCTATAACTTGTTTTATTTTGAAAGTTTTAATAACATCGGCATTGTGAGTTTTTAAAAACAAAGAATGAGTTGTATAATAATGATAAAATGTTAAATTTGAGGGGATATAATGGAGAAACCAACTAGACTTGCATTACTTAAGGAAATAGCCGAATTTCTAAATGAAGAAACTGAAATATATAGCATGATGCAAGGGGCTTTGCGTTTACTTATAAATGGGAGCGACTTTTCAACTGGTTGGATTTTCTATATTGATGAAGAGGGGCACCATGATTTAGTTTCTTCTGTAGATTTACCTGAAGCTTTATCTAAAAACTCTTGTTACTATTTGACAAATGGTTCTTGCTGGTGTGTGCAAGCATATCAAAATCATAAATTAACTAAAGCTTCTAATATAATAAATTGTTCTAGAATCAATTTAGCTAATCATGCTTATGATAAAGAAACGAATCATATTACTCACCATGCTACTGTTCCATTGCAGTCTGGGAGTGAAAGATTCGGTTTGCTTAACGTAGCATCTCCCAACAAAGAACATTATAGTGAAGAAGACTTAGAACTATTAGAATCTGTAGCATTTCAAATTGGTTCAGCTATAAAGAGAATTCAGCTAACTAATAAAGAAAAAGAAAATGCCAAAATTAATGAACGTAATCGACTAGCTAGAGACTTACATGATTCAGTAAATCAAATGTTATTTTCTTTAAAATTAACGGCTCACGCTGCAAAAGGGATAACTACTGACGAGCAAGCGCAAAAGGCTTTTAAGACTATTGAGGAAACAAGTCAAAATGCAGTAAATGAAATGAGAGCACTGATTTGGCAACTAAAACCAGTTGGATTAGAACAAGGCTTAATCCATGCATTACACTATTATAGTAAAATGTTAGGACTAGATTTGAAAGTGACTATTAATGGACTAATAGATTTATCTAATGATATCGAAGAAAATGTATACAGAATTATTCAGGAAGCAATGAATAATGTTATTAAGCACGCTAAAACCAACAAAGTTTATCTTGATTTATCACAAAATGTTGAATATCTTGAGATAGATATTAGAGATAACGGTCAAGGTTTTGACACGCAATCAATTAATACGTTTTTATTTAATGGTTTAAAAAACATAAAGCAACGTACACAGTATTTGAACGGTAAAGTTACTATAGAATCAAAAATAAATCATGGCACTCGGATTTATATTAAAATTCCATTGAAATTAAAGGAGCATCCTTATGCATAAAGTCATTCTCGTCGATGATCACTATATTGTAAGGCAAGGTTTAGAATTTTTATTATCAACTGTAGATGATTTATCAGTTTTAAAGGGTTTTAAAGATGGTGCAACATTTTTATCTTATTTAAAAAACAATGAAAGACCGGACATCGTGCTTCTAGACTTAGTAATGCCAGAGATGAATGGTATAGAAATTACTGAAATACTCAAACAACAATATCCTGAAATCAAAGTATTAGTACTTACGAGCTATGTAGATGATGAACATGTTATTTCAGCTATTGATAAAGGAGCTGATGGGTATGAAATGAAAGATGTTGAACCTCAAAAGTTAATTGAGACAATTCATAAAGTTTTGCAAGGTGAACGTATCATACATCCTCAAGCTAAAAGCGTGATTAAGGCCGTATCAAAAAAACCACATTATACGAATAAGTTATCTAAACGTGAAAAAGAAGTACTTAAAGAAATGGTTAAAGGTAAAACAAATAAAGAAATTGCAAGAGCATTGTTTGTATCAGAAAAGACAGTAAAAACACATGTGAGTCATATTTTTAGCAAACTAGAAGTCTCCGATAGAACTCAAGCCGCTATTTATGCAATGGAAAATAAATTGATTTAAAAATTATTTTAATTTTTATGAATGTAATTGTGTTAAGTTGAGTTTTTAGCCAATAACACTTACAGCAATTATAATTCTGCTTGTAGATTAATATTACTGTCTAATTATTTTGATAATTATGCCTATTATAAAAATAGACTCAAAAACGTATTTACTCTTTTATTTTTATTGAAAATATATTAAGATGTAATTTGTGTTTCAAGAAATGTGTATTATTGCAATTTCTTGTGTCCGGATAAAATATTTCCAATGAGAAAGGTAGATAAATAGAATGGATAGACAGAGTTTCACAGATTTAATTCAAACAAAATTTAAGATGGTCCGTATAGAAGCAGGCTATACTCAAGATACAATGGCACAAACCATTGGACTTTCCAAGAAAACATTGGTTCAAATTGAAAAAGAAAGAGTTCTACCAAACTGGACTACATGCGTATCAATTTGTGCTTTATTCAGAGATTCAGATGTATTAAATAGTACATTCGGTTGTGACCCGCTTGAAATCGTACAAACAATTTCTAGAAACCATTGTGCTTATCCAAATCACTCAACAACAAGTGATATTTACTGGAATACTGTTGATACACGTAATGGTTTCATTTTACAAAGTAATAAAGTAAGTAACATTTATCGTGTTCTTAATAATGAAAAACAACCGATCTTTGGTACTTCAAAAATGAGAGAAGCTGAAACTTACTTCAATAGAAATGCTAAAGAAGAATTAATACACGTATAGACATAAATACATAAGTGATAGAAGAATCATTTTATGATTGAATCACTTTGATCTTAATATCATAAAAAATTCAGGAGCATAAGTGTTAGACGATGAGACAACTTTTTGGTTTCATCGTTTTTTTATAAGTGAGTAAAATGAAATAGTTTTGAAACATTTTCTATTAAAAGGGAGTTTAAATGATGCATTCCATATTATTAGTAGTTTTTATGATAATTTTAGGAGCAATAATTGGTGGAGTAACTAATATGATTGCAATTAAAATGTTATTTCATCCATTCAAACCGTATTATATTTTTAGGTTTCGTATTCCATTCACACCAGGTTTGATTCCAAAACGTCGTGAGGAAATCGCTAGAAAAATTGGACAAGTTATTGAGGAACATCTTATTACTGAAGAATTAATTCGACAGAAGCTAAATCAACAACAATCGAGAAATATGATACAGCAACTAATCCAAAAACAAATAAGTAAATTAAAAAATGATGAAGTGACAATTAAAAATATAGCTAAATTTTTAGGGATTGATGTTAATGAGTTGGTAGATTATAAATTGACTACTAAAGTTTTAAGTAAACTAAACTTTTGGTATGAGAAAAATAAATACAGAAAGTTAAGTGAAATATTACCTCAGTCTTTCTTAGACCAATGTAAAGGTCAAATAGAATATATTACTGACTTCTTATGTGAAAGAGCTAGAAATTATTTAAGTTCTAAAAAAGGTGAACGTGATATTTATGAAATGTTAGACACATTTTTCAATGAAAAGGGACGCATCATTGGTTTACTACAGATGTTTATGACAAAAGAAAGCATTGCTGATAGAATTCAACAAGAGTTGATTAGACTAACTCAACATCCGCAATCTCAAATAATAATTACTAAAGTATTAAATGATGAGTATGAAACATTTAAAGATAAGAACTTAGATGAAATCATTAAAGCACAACAATTTAAAAATTATAGTCAATTAGTATTTAATGAATTAAAAACTTATCTAAATCTAAAAGATAAAACACAGAGACCTATCAACCAAATTGTTCCGCAGTTGGTTCAATTCCTAGAAGATGATACATCAAAACGTATGACTGATTTAATTATTAAAGGTACTTCAAAACATTTAACAAGCATTATGAAAAAGATTAATTTACGTCAATTAATTGAAGAACAGATTAATACATTCGACTTAAATTATATTGAAAATCTAATTATTGAAATTGCCAACAAAGAATTAAAATTAATCATGACATTAGGATTTATTTTAGGAGGTATCATTGGATTTTTCCAAGGAATAATTGCAATCTTTGTCTAATAGTGACAGATATGTTAAAGTATTCTACGAGTGGTTAAAAACACAAATTAACTCAAAGGAGTGCAAAGACTTATGGCAGTAAATTTATATGATTATGCAAATCAATTAGAACAAGCTTTAAGAGATAGTGATGAATATAAAGCTATCAAAGATGCATTTGCTAAAGTAAAAGAAAATGAAGAATCAAAAAAATTATTTGATGAATTCCGTGAAACTCAAATGAGCTTCCAACAAAAACAAATGCAAGGGGAAGAAATTCCTGAAGAAGATTTACAAAAAGCTCAAGAACAAGCTCAAGCTATAGAAAAAGACGAAAATATTTCTGAATTAATGAATGCTGAGCAAAAAATGAGCCAAGTATTCCAAGAAATTAATCAAATCATCGTAAAACCTTTAGATGAAATTTACGCTGACTAATTAGTTAATCAATATTTACTTTGATTGAGCCTGGGACATAATAATTGTTCCAGGCTTTCTTATTTATGTCTTATTATTTTTAAATCAATGCATTCTTCATCGACTGTCAACAAACAGATATGGTAAAATGAAAGAATATAAGGAAAAAATATTTCTCATCATTCATACTGTAAAATTTTAGTTTATATACTTTATGCATCACATTAATGCATAAATAATCTTGTACATTTTTTTAATTAACTTTGCAGATATTCTAAGGAGAATCAAACTTATGGTTAAATTTATACACTGTGCTGATTTGCATTTGGACAGTCCTTTCAAATCTAAAAGTTATCTCAGTCCAAATATTTTTGAAGATGTCCAAAAGAGTGCATATGAAAGTTTTAAAAACATAGTCGACTTAGCTTTAAAACAGGAAGTCGATTTTATTATTATAGCAGGTGATTTATTTGATAGTGAGAATCGTACATTGCGTGCTGAAGTCTTTTTAAATGAACAATTTGAAAGACTAAGAAAAGAACAAATATTTGTTTATATTTGCCATGGCAACCACGATCCTCTTACTTCTAAAATAACAAGTCAGTGGCCTAATAACGTATCCGTATTTTCAAATCAAGTGGAGACATATCAAGCTATTACTAAATCAGGAGAAACGATTTATATTCATGGATTCAGCTATCAAAATGATGCGAGTTATGAAAATAAAATAGACGCATACCCATCGAGTCAAGGTCAAAAGGGCATTCATATTGGTGTATTACATGGAACTTATAGTAAATCTTCGGTGAAAGACCGTTATACTGAATTTAGATTAGAAGACTTAAATCAACGTTTATACCACTACTGGGCATTAGGACATATACACCAACGTGAACAGTTAAGTGATATGCCAGTCATTAACTATCCAGGTAATATCCAAGGAAGACATTTCAATGAATTAGGAGAAAAAGGTTGTCTATTGGTCGAAGGTGATCACCTTAAACTCACTTCACAATTTTATCCTACTCAATTTATTAAATTTGAAGAAGCTACAATTGAAACTGATCATACATCTAAACAAGGACTTTATGATGTTATTCAATCTTTTAAAGATAAAGTAAGACCTGAAGGTAAATCATTTTATAGATTGAACGTACGCATTAATAGTGAAGACATAATTGCACCACAAGATTTAATTCAACTAAAAGAAATGATTACTGAGTTCGAAGAAAACGAAAACCAATTTGTTTTTATTGAAGATTTAAATCTTCAATATGTTCAAAATGATGAAATGCCAATAGTGAAAGAGTTTTCACCGGAATTACTTGATGATGCGTCACTTTTTGATTCGGCAATGACTGATTTATATCTAAATCCAAGGGCTTCTAAGTTTTTAGATGACTACAATGAATTTGATAAAGTTGAGTTAGTCAATCATGCAGAAAGCCTTTTAAAGGATGAAATGAGAGGTGAACAAAATGATAATTAAATCATTAGAAATATATGGATACGGACAATTTGTTCAACGTAAAATTGAATTTAATCGTCAATTCACTGAGATATTTGGTGAGAATGAAGCTGGTAAATCTACCATTCAAGCATTTATTCACTCTATTTTGTTCGGATTTCCTACTAAAAAGTCCAAAGAACCACGTTTAGAACCAAGATTAGGTAATCAATATGGCGGGAAATTATCCCTCATTTTCGACGATGGCATTGAAGCAGAAGTTGAGAGAATCAAGGGAAGTGCACATGGAGATGTCAAAATTTATCTTAAAGATGGTACTATACGAGATGAAGTTTGGCTAAATAAAAAACTTAATTACATTTCAAAGAAAACATATCAAGGTATATTCTCTTTTGACGTTTTAGGTCTTCAAGATATTCATAAAAATCTAGATGAAGAACAGCTACAAGATTACTTATTAGAAGCAGGTGCACTTGGGTCAACTGAATTTACAAGTATGAGAGATAGAATTGGACAAAAGAAAGAAGAATTATATAAAAAATCTGGAAAAAATCCAATTATTAATCAACAAATTGAGCAACTTAAACAATTGGAAAATCAAATTCGAAATGAAGAAAGTAAACTTGATACATATCATCGGCTTGTAGACGATAAAGATAAATCATCAAGAAGACTAGAAAATTTGAAGCAAAATTTAAATCAATTATCAAAAATGCATGAGCGAAAACAAAAAGAGGTTGCTCTACATGATCAAACACAAGAATGGAAAAGGTTGGAACAATCACTTAATATAGAGCCTATAAATTTTCCTGAAAAAGGGATAGATAGATACGAAACTGCCAAATCTCACAAACAATCACTTGAACGAGATAAAAGTTTGCGAGAAGAAAGATTAAGCTTATTAAATAAAGAGGCGGAGTCTATCAATCCAGTAGACCAAAAGTATATTGATTCGTTTAATAGTCTTTATCAACAAGAAACTGAAATTAAACAAAAAGAATTTGAATTACGTTCAATTGAGAAAGATATTGCTGATAAGCAACGTGAACTAGAAGCTCTTCAATCTAATATAGGTTGGCAAGAAGTGTTTTACGACACAGATAGTACTGAAGCGATGAAAAGTCATATAAGTGATTTAGTATTAGGCAAGCAAGAACAAATTGCTTATATCAACCAGTTAGAACGTGGACTTGAAGAAAATAAAATTGAAAGAAACTCTAATTCTAATGAGATTAATCAAGTTGAGAATGAGCTTGTTCCTGACGAAACCTTTGAAAAGAAAAAGGAATATACACAACAAGTTTTAGAATTACATGAAAAAGAGAACTTATATGAAAAGTTAAAAGAAACATTTGAAGAAGAACAAACACAAAAAAATAAAAGACAAAAGTTTTTAAGAATAGGATTTATTGTTTTGACTATTCTATCAGCAGCACTTTCTATATTTTCTTTTTTCACTGCAAATCTTATTTTTGGAATAATATTTGCTCTATTAACTGTGATTTTTGTAGTAGGTATCATCTTTTCTAAATCTAAAGCAGTAGATTATAGCACAGCAATTAGTCAAGAAATTAATGATTTAGAAAACCAACTCACACAACTTGAAAAAGAATATAATCTTGACTTCGATTTAGAACATCAACAACGAGTTCGTGAACAATGGCGCCATGCAAAGAAAAATAAAAAAATACTTGAAGAAAAACATCAATATATCAATCAATCATTAACGACTGCAAATGAGCGACTTGATAGTCTAAAAAATAGCATCATTGAAATCAAAAAAGAGTTACGTTTATCAGAAAAACTTTCTGATGAATTAGTGGTTGAGAGTGTCTCAACCATTAGTCAAATTAAAGCGCATGATAAATACATTATTGATTTAAATCAACAACGCAAGAATCTACTAAAAGATATCAATCACTTTTATGAACGTGCACAATCTGTAACTGAACCACATCTAAAACAATTTAATCAGATGTCTTTCTTCCATGATGTGAAACAGTGGTTAAAAAATGCAGAGGAACAAAATGAGGCTTGGAATAAAAATCAAAATGAAATGCAATTACTCAATAATGAATTAAAGCAATTGAAGTCACGCTTAAGTGAAACGAATCAAATGATTAAGGAATTATTTGATTATGTTGATGTAGATAATGAAGAAGATTATTATACACATCATCATCATTTTGAAACCTATCAAAATGATTTAAATCGATTTAATGATTTAAATCAATATTTAGAAAATCAAAATTATACTTATGAAATGAGTTCGCAATTAAGTGAGAAAACTACTGCTCAACTAGAAGAAGAAGATCATAGATTGGCTAAACAAGTTGACGATTACAATGATCAATTTTTAGAAATGCAAGCAGAAGTTAGTGATTTAAATGCTCAGATTAATCATATGGAAACAGATAGAACTTTAGCACAATTAAGACATGAATATTATAGCTTAAAAAATAGACTTAACGATATTGCTAAGGATTGGGCAAGCTTAAGTTATATGCAAGCTTTAGTGGAAGAACATATCAAGCAAATAAAGGATAAGCGTCTACCACAAGTGATTAATGAAGCTGTATCTATTTTTAAAAATTTAACAAATGGTACTTACAATATGATTCATTATACTGAATATCATAAAATACATGTAAAGCATTCTAACGGACAAGTATTTGAGCCAGTTGAGTTGAGTCAATCTACAAAAGAATTATTATATGTGGCTTTACGTATTAGTCTTATTAAAGTATTAAAACCGTACTATCCATTCCCAGTGATTGTAGATGATGCATTTGTTCATTTTGATAAATATCGTAAAGAGCGTATGTTGAAATATTTGAGAGAACTATCAGAACATTATCAAATACTTTATTTTACTTGTACAAAAGATCATGTCATACCGGCTAAAGAAGTATTAACTTTAAATAAATTACAGGAAGGCGGGAAAAAATGAGAAATGTAGAAAAATTAAATCCCGGCGACTCAGTGGATCATTTTTTCTTGATTCATCGTGCAACTCAAGGTGTTACAGCTCAGGGTAAAGATTACATGACACTATTTCTGCAAGATAAAAGTGGTGATATTGAAGCTAAATTATGGACTGCTACGAAAGATGATATGCAAACTTTAAAGCCAGAAACAATAGTTCATGTCAAAGGTGATATCATCAATTATCGTGGACGCAAACAGATGAAAATACATCAAATACGTCTTGCACAAGCTGAAGACAAAGTGTCAACTAAAGACTTTGTTGACGGTGCGCCAATGTCGCCCTCAGAAATACAAGAGGAATTATCGCATTTTATGTTAGATATTGAAAATGCAAACTTACAACGCATTACTAGACATTTAATTAAAAAGTATCAAGATCGTTTTTTCACTTATCCAGCAGCAAGTTCGCATCATCATAATTTTACGAGTGGATTAAGTTATCATGTTTTAACAATGTTGCGTATAGCAAAATCTATATGTGATATTTATCCTCTGTTGAATAGAAGTCTATTATACAGTGCTATCATTTTGCATGATTTAGGTAAAGTAAGAGAATTGAGTGGTCCAGTGGCGACGACTTATACTGTTGAAGGAAATTTACTTGGTCATATCTCTATAGCAAGTGATGAAGTTGCTGAAACAGCCAAAGAGTTAGGTATTGATGGAGAAGAGGTTATGTTACTTAGACATATGATTTTAGCGCATCATGGTAAAATGGAGTTCGGATCGCCTAAATTGCCTCATTTAAAGGAAGCTGAAATACTTTATTTTATAGATAATATTGATGCTAAAATGAACATGTTTGATAAAGCTTTCAAAAAAACAGAAAAAGGTCAATTTACAGAAAGAATTTTTGGTTTAGAAAATAGACAATTTTATAATCCAACAACACTTGATTAAATTCAAGTTCAATAGTACAAAGTTACTTTTAATGAATAGATAATTTTAAAGAAGTATCTATTCTTAGAGTCTTTGTACTTTTTTAATGTTTGTTAATCAACGTGTTATAATAAATTAGTCGCCTAACTTTACTTCTCAGGCGTCATATGACGAAGGGAAGGAGGTGCATATATGATTTTAGATATCTTTGTACACATCATCACCACTGTTATTAGTGGTTGTATAGTTGCGTTGTTTACGCATTGGCTACGTCAACGTAATGACAAACATCGATAGGCGACATTTTTAAATTTAGCCACACTAAAACCCCCTTACTACTGGCATAGTAAGGGGGTTAGTGCATATATGATAGATATCTTTGTTAACTATATTATAACATGAGTGATGAATATTTCAACTTACGACAATCATGTTAGAAAGGAATTACGAACCTGAATTAGTTAATCCAGAAGCACCTTGTGATTGTTGTTGCTGTTGTTGTTTTAATTTATCTGGATCAAGAATAGAATCCTCAATTACTTTTTTAATATCTCTATCTTTGTAGTCCACTTTATACTCTTTTAATAATTCTTTGTATGCATCAGTTAATAATTTAGGTTTCTTCTGTACTTTTTCTTCGATTAATTTTTGTTTGATATTTGATTTTTCACTATTAAAATCAGTTTCTTTATCTGCTTTTATAATGTGATAGCCATAGTCTGTTTTTACGACTTTAGAAACTTCTCCTTCTTTTAATTTAAATAGTGCTTTTTCGAAGCTATCTACCATTTGACCTTTAATCACATAACCTAATGAACCATCCTTCTTAGCTGAAGAACTATCCATTGATTCTTCTTTCGCTATTTCTCCAAACTTATTTGGATTCTTTTCTACTTCTTTTTGAATTTTTTCAGCTTTTTCTTTCGCTTTTTTATCTGATAAACCTTCTTTATCGCTAGATTTAGATTTAACTTTAATTAAAATGTGTGATGCTTTTTTAGAGTTTTCTTTGATCTCTTTATCTGATACATTAACTTTATCTAGTAACAATTGTTTCTGATA
Organism: Staphylococcus sp. HMSC068G11; assembly: GCF_001815825.1. Classification (NCBI taxonomy): domain Bacteria; kingdom Bacillati; phylum Bacillota; class Bacilli; order Caryophanales; family Staphylococcaceae; genus Staphylococcus; species Staphylococcus sp. HMSC068G11. Next base: position 219,704 of record NZ_KV822100.1, on the reverse strand, counting down.
AGCTGATAATTTCTTCTGCTCTTTATAATCATCAAGTGACATACCTTGTTGTTTAAGCATGCTTTCAAATTGATCCTTACCACCGTATTGTTTCTCTTCTTTTTTAATATCTTTATCAATATCTTTTGTATCTACTTTATCTTTATATTTATCTGCTAAAATTTTGTTTAATACAATGCTAAAAGATGTGTTTGCAATTTGTTCTTTGCCCATTTTTTTCATTACGTCAGCAACTTTAACATCACCAGCTTTAGAAGAAATAAGTGTGTTATCCTTCGATTCAGTTGCATTTGAACCGCAGGCACCTAACAAAAGTGCACTTGCAGTTACGGGTACAATAATTTTATTCATTAATTTCATAAGTTGATAGCTCCTTTATGTATTAATCATCGTAAATATAACATATTATTAATCATCAACCAATTAGAAACCCCTTTCCTCAGACTATAGTATGACAAGGAAAGGGGGTATAGCTACATAATTGATAGCGATTTAATTATGCATATTTTATTTATAAATATAAAAATTGTTGCATCTAATCTTTGTAAATGATTTTAAAAATCAGTGTTGTGTATAAGGATTGTCTACCTTGTTTAAAATATGAAGACCCGATTGATGTTCTTCGACATAATGTCCATCATTTGAAAATAAAAGTATTTTTAAATATAAAATATCCATCATTGAACAGCCTATGTTAAGTGATAATAAAAACATAAAATAATGTCCATATTGAGGTAAATATATACTTAGCATTATAAAGATACCAGATAAGAAAAAGATGGGTAGAATGAGATTAATACAAAAATAAATTTTGTGGACAGGCGTATTAACATAAGTATTAAAATATGGTACCCATTTCTTACTAGATAATTTATGGATTTTAAAAGATTTATAATGGGGCAAAAAGAATAAAAGATGTACTATTTTATGAATAGGGTACATGAGCAATATAAACACTATGAGTACAAAAAAATGTCTATCTGAAAGTGGTGTATCTAAAAAATAATACATCACTTCATAACTAACTAAAAATGTAAATATTGTCGCAACTAAACTTAAGAATGCAATTCTTTGAATACCGAATCGTGCATGTATATCGATTTGCCGAGTACATAAAAACATAATATATGCCTCTTCTCTATGTTAATATTCGTTACGTATTATCTATGTCTTTTGCTCAATAGTCAATAGATATTGCCAATATTTGTTGGTTTTGCTCAGTGAAAAGTTTGAGGTGTCTATGATTTAGAAGTAAAAAAACTATGGCTTAGTTGCCATAGTTTTAAACTACTTATCGTTTGAAAGGTTATTACTAATATCTTCGCCACGGTTTTGTAAATTTTCGATGTGGCTTTGTAATTTTTCAATGTTTGGATTAATATCTGATTTAAAATTACCAATCAATCCTTTAAACTCTTCACCAATTGAACTTCCAAATTCAATACTTTCATTCTTGATTTGTGAACCGTAATTAAGAATATCATTGAAGGATTGTTTCATATTCTCTATTTCACGTTGTAATTCTGATTGAGCTCCAGTGGGTTGACTAGCATCAATCGTATGATTTTTTACGCTTTGGTCATCACGATGTCTTAAAGCAACTGCAAATCCTGCAACAGCACCTACACCTAAACCAAATAATATTCTTGAGACTTTCATTATGATTCTCCTCACTTTGTTTGTCGGATAATTGTAATAGTTATTTCATACCCAGTATAACAAGAAATATGCATGATTAAGACATTTGTGCTTGAATTTGTGTTGCTATTTTTTGTTTAGTTTCATCATCGATTACATCTTCATGTGTTTCCCATTTATAGCCAAATCCGTCTATATCATTTTCATATCTCGGTATTAAATGGAAATGAATGTGAAATACTGATTGATCGGCATATTCACCATTATTTTGAATAATGTTCAAGCCGTCAGGGTGAAATGCTTTTTTGATTGCATTTGCCACTTTAGGTAAAGCAACTCCTATATGTTTCATTGTCTCTTCATCAGTTTCAAATATATTTGCTGAAGGTTTTTTAGGTACTAGTAGCGTATGTCCTTTTGAAACTTGAGATATATCAAGGAATGCATAAACATAATCATTTTCATATATCTTAAAACTAGGAATCTCACCTGAGATAATTTTACTGAATATCGTTTCTGACATAATAATGACACTCCTCTACAAATGTTTGTTCATATTATATCATTCATTTTTTAAAACTACATCATTGTAAAGATTATTTTTAGGTCTATATAATTTTTTTTGATACAATAAAGTCAATGGAGGTGCCTTATGACAGTAAAAGTTGAACATCTTACAGGCGGATATGGAAAAAAACCTGTAATTAAAGATTTGAATTTTGAATTAGAAAAAGGTGAAATTGTAGGTTTAATAGGTCTAAATGGTGCTGGGAAAAGTACTACAATTAAACATATGCTAGGATTGATTAATCCAATGGAAGGCAAATTATCAATTTCAAATATTAGAATTAATGAAGATATTGAAAATTATAGAAGAAAGTTATCTTATATACCTGAATCTCCAGTCATCTATGATGAACTAACTTTAGAGGAGCACATTGAAATGACGGCGATGGCTTATCAATTAAGTAGAGAAGAGGCTATGCGTCGAGCTAAACCATTGCTTAAAGTTTTTAGATTAGAAAATGAACTTAAAGTATTTCCAAGCCATTTTTCTAAAGGGATGAAACAAAAAGTGATGATTATTTGTGCATTTATAGTTGATCCAGAATTATATATTATTGACGAACCTTTCCTCGGTTTAGATCCTTTGGGAATACAGTCTATGTTAGATTTAATGGTAGAAAAAAGAAATGAAAATCGAACGGTTTTAATGAGTACACATATTTTGGCTACAGCCGAAAGGTATTGTGATAGGTTTATTATTTTGGATAAAGGTGAAATTGTTGCATTTGGTAATCTTGAAGAGTTAAGGGAACAAACAGGATTAAAAGATAAAACTTTAGATGATATTTACATCCATGTCACACAAGGTAGTAGTGCTTATGAATAACGAGGCATTAACTTTGTTTAGAAAACGACAACACGCTATACGTAAGGAGAAAAACTATTATAATAAATTTATATTTAATGGTCACTTTACGGTTTTTCTACTTATACTATTAGGAGCATTTATATTTGGATATGGCGAGTGGTTAAGTCACATTCCTCCCCAAATAGACTATGCACTATTTGCTAGTATAGCAATAGCTGTTGTTTCATTATTCCCAATTCGTACACTCTTGAAAGAAGCGGACCAAATCTTCTTACTACCTTTTGAAAGACACATGAAAAATTATATTAAAGCAAGTCTGTTTTATAGTTATATTTCAAGAATCAGTTTACCATTCATTTTGCTAATCGTGTTCTTTCCATTGTTTTATAAATTAAGTCACAATGATTATGGATTTTATATCGCATTTTCTATAAGTACATTGCTATATCCATATTTGGTATTACTCATCAAATGGCAATGGGTTAAATTAAATAAAAATGTGTTCATTATCAACTTATTATTATTTATACCTTTAGCAGTAACGCATTACATCATTTTAAAATTTCATAACTATTTAGCTTTTTTAATAATGATTTTATTATTTGTAATTTATATAGTCCTAAAGACTAGAGCTGATCACTATTTGCTTCCTTGGGAAAAAGTGATTGCAATTGAACAACAACATCACACAAATTATTATAAATTCGTTAATATGTTTACAGACGTAAAACACCTAAGAGAATCAGCAGTACGTCGTAGTTATCTTGATTTCTTACTACCCGTTCCTAAAGGCACTAAATTCAATGAGAATCGGATGTACTTATATTTATTTATAAGAAGTTTTGTCAGAGGACGCGATGCTTTTTCTATTATTTTAAGATTAGTTATTATCGCTTTGATATTAATGGTATGGTTATCACAACCAGTTGTTTCATTAATTATCGGTAGTTTGTTTATGTATATTATTTTATTACAGATGTCTCAATTTTATACGCAGCAGGCATACGGTTTATGGCCTCAAGTTTGGCCTGTATCTGATACAAAAGTAATTACAGGATATCAGCAATTTTTAAATCGCTTGATGATTATCATCGCTATTACATTTACGATTGTATATGTAATCAAACACCATGAATTATTCTTTTTTGCTGTATTATTCTTTATAGTAGGTTGGCTAACCATTCGAAATACAATTAAAAAATTAAAATATCAAGAAACATTATTACGTGACTAAGTCAAATTTAGTTAGAGTAAACTTTATTTTAATTTAATATAGTCAAAAGAGGGATTGAATGTTTGAAACGATAACGACAGCCGCCATTCTGTATGTTGCTACAGCGGTTGATTTATTAGTCATATTATTAATCTTTTTTGCAAGAGCAAACAATTATCAACAGTACAAAGATATTTATATTGGACAATATCTAGGGTCATTAACTTTAATTATTGTAAGTTTGTTTTTGGCTTATGTACTTAACTATGTACCAGATAAATGGATTTTAGGATTGCTTGGTCTTATACCAATTTATTTAGGAATTAAGGTTGCTATATTCGATGATTGTGAAGGGGAAAGAAGAGCTAAAGATGAACTAAATAAAAAAGGATTATCTGAGTTATCAAAATCTGTTGCAGTAGTCACACTAGCAAGTTGTGGTGCAGATAATATTGGATTATTTGTACCTTATTTCACTACTATAAATAATTATGAATTAGTTATTACTTTAATCACATTTTTAATTTTAATTTTTATTCTTGTCTTTACCGCTCAAAAATTAGCTAATATACCAGGCCTAGGTGAAATCATTGAAAGGTTTAGTAGGTGGATAATGTCAATAGTATATATTGGTTTAGGTCTATTCATTATCATTGAAAACGGAACAGTTCAAAAACTCTTTCATTTTGTTTTTTAATATAACGAGATTATATGACAACTATAAATCATTCGGTAACTTCCATAGTAAATATGGAGGTTACTTTTTTAAATAAAAATTGAGATGAGTTTGAGGATTAAATGGCCTCTAATTAAATCTATAGCTAAGAAGTTATACATCTTGGCTAAATTAAAGATAGAGTAAAATTGGTATTTTAATCATTGTAAATGAGAATAAGTAAAAGTATTTAACTATATACAAAAAGATGCCTATGACCATGTGTGATGTCATAGGCATCTTGTCGTATAAACAATTGCCACAAATAGAAAAATGCACTTAGAAATTCTATAGAAAATGCAATTGAAAGATATCTATCCACAGTTGAAATGTTTCTTAACATCAATCCTTATAATTAATAAGTAGACTAAAATAACTGTGTTTAAATTTGTTGAATATATAATTTGTTTTGACTAATTAATGATCTTCTATTGGATATAAATATCTTTCAAAGTAACTGGAATGTTGACCACTAGCACCAAAGTATTGGCTCAATGCATCTTTTGAAAAGTTTTCCTTAAATATATTAGAAGCTTTGAAATCTTCATATGCTGTTCGATTTGCAAAACCAAAGTAAATTTTGTAGGTAGACCCCTCAGTAGGTTTTAATAAACGATAGCTTTTAAAACCACCAAAATTACTTAAAGGTACGTCTACGTGTAATAATTTTTTCTCTAACTGTTGACGATGGTCTTCAGACGTAGGAACAAAAATAGCACTATAAAAATGATGTTCGCTAAATTCACCTATGCTATCAATCACTTGATATGCACTAGGATGTTTTAAGATTGATTTTCCCTCAGACTCCTCTAAGATTACTGAAGAATCATTAGTAGAAAATTGAAATAAACTATGTTCTTGATGATTAAGTTTAATTTGATTTAAAAAATGATAAGTCCCATAAGATGTATATAAATACATGGCTCATTCCTCCTTTGTTTTAATTTATTATACGAGCCTACTTTTCTATATACAAATAAAGTTGATTAATTTGTATAAAAAGTAACTTATTTTTAGATGTCAAATTAAACAAAATCATAAATTATTTAATATTAGTCGTGTAATTTAATATCTATCCAACTTTTAGTAAATAAAAGATCTCTTATTAAAGAATTTTATCCACTTGATACAGTCAAATGTAGTATGTCTTTTTTGTGACATTTAAGCATATTAAAATACTTAATTAAGTACAATATGCTATCATTGGTAAGAATGATTCAATTGTGGGGGGACTCAAGGGTGCGCAGCAAAAACGATACAATTTTAAAAGCTATAAAAGGAGAAAGTACGTCACATACACCTGTTTGGTTTATGAGACAGGCTGGACGTTCTCAACCTGAGTATCGAAAATTAAAAGAAAAATATTCTCTATTTGAAATCACGCATCAACCGGAATTGTGTGCATATGTGACACATTTACCAGTAGATAATTATCAAACCGATGCGGCAGTATTGTATAAAGATATTATGACACCACTCAAACCAATTGGTGTAGATGTCGAAATTAAATCAGGTATAGGACCTGTAATCTCCAATCCTATTCAAACTGTTAAAGATGTAGAAAAGCTATCGCAAATAGATCCTAAAAGAGATGTCCCATATGTATTAGATACAATTAAGTTACTCACAGAAGAAAAACTTAATGTACCTTTAATTGGTTTTACAGGAGCACCATTTACTTTAGCATCTTATATGATTGAAGGGGGGCCTTCAAAAAATTATAATTTTACTAAAGCGATGATGTATAGAGATGAGGGAACATGGTTCGCTTTAATGAACCATCTCGTCGACATTTCTATTGATTATGTTGTAGCACAAGTTGAAGCAGGAGCGGAAATCATTCAGATTTTTGATTCATGGGTTGGTGCACTTAATGTGAAGGACTATCGCTATTATATTAAGCCGGCCATGAATAAATTGATTTCTGGCATTAAAGCTTATTATGATGTACCTATCATTCTTTTTGGTGTCGGTGCAAGTCATTTAATTAATGAATGGAATGATTTACCGATAGATGTACTAGGTCTTGATTGGAGAACTTCAATAAAGCAAGCTGACAAAATGGGAGTAAATAAAGCAATTCAAGGTAATTTAGACCCGTCTTTACTGTTAGCTCCATGGGATGTCATAGAATCACGACTCAAAGATATTTTAAATCAAGGTTTAGATCGCGGAAAGCATATTTTCAATTTAGGTCACGGTGTATTTCCAGAAGTTAAACCAGAAACTTTGCGAAAAGTGACTGAATTTGTTCATAATTATACAGCGAAATAGTTTTTAAAGATTTGGTTAGTTTCCAAACCTTACTTCATTGATTCAAATTAAAGATTTAAAAGGAAGGTTTTATTAATGACTAGAACAATAGGCTTATTAGTAATGGCGTATGGTACACCATATAAAGAAAGTGATATAGAGCCTTATTACACTGATATTAGACGTGGAAAAAAACCAACTGAAGAAGAACTGCAAGATTTAAAGGATAGATATGAATTTATTGGTGGCCTTTCTCCCTTGGCAGGAACAACCGATCGTCAAGCGGAAGCCTTACTCAACGCACTAAATAAAGAACGAGATGATGTGAATTTTAAACTTTATCTTGGATTAAAGCATATATCTCCATATATTGAAGAAGCAGTAGAACAAATGCATAATGATGGAATTAAAGAAGCAGTAACAGTTGTACTTGCACCTCATTATTCTAGTTTTTCTGTTGGCTCTTATGATCAACGTGCTCAAGAAATAGCAGATGAATATGGTATCCAGTTAACACATATTAAACACTATTATCAACAGCCAAAATTTATTAAATATTGGACAGAAAAAATTAATGAAACATTAGAACAAATACCTAGTCAAGAACATGATGAGACTGTATTAGTAGTTTCTGCACATAGTTTACCAAAAGGTTTAATTGAAAGAAATAATGATCCATATCCTCATGAATTGCATGAAACAGCGGAAATTCTTAAACAGGAATCTAATATCATCCATGTCGCTGAAGGGTGGCAATCAGAGGGAAATACTGGAACACCTTGGTTAGGCCCAGATGTCCAAGATTTAACTCGTGATTTATATAAGGAACATCAGTATAAGCACTTTATCTATACGCCAGTAGGTTTTGTTTGTGAACATTTAGAGGTGCTTTATGATAATGATTATGAATGTAAAGTGGTGTGTGACGATATTGGGGTAAATTACTATCGTCCAGACATGCCTAACACACATCCATTATTTATCGGTGCTATTGTTGATGAAATTCAATCACATATATAAATGAGTCTGTCATCCAAACCTATTAAACAAAACAATTCCTCCATTTTAATAGGGGGAATTGTTTTTATACTTTTTCTTTTGGAACAAGTATAAAGCGTATTTTAATAAATTTTTAAGCAATTCTGAAAGGTAGCGTGGGAAAAGTGAGTAAGAAAGTGGCAATTATTGGAGCGGGAATCACTGGTTTATCTAGCGCATATTTCATTAAAAAACAAGACCCTTCTATTGAAGTAACTATCTTCGAAGCCTCAAATAGAGTAGGCGGAAAGATTCAAACATATAGATCAGATGGTTACACAATTGAGTTAGGCCCTGAGTCTTATTTAGGTCGGAAGACAATTATGACTGATGTGGCAAAAGATATTGGATTAGAAAATGACCTTATTACAAATACTACTGGTCAATCTTATATTTTTGCTAAAAATAAATTATATCCTATTCCTGGTGGCTCAATTATGGGAATTCCTACAGATATTAAACCATTTATTAAAACAAGACTCATTTCACCTATTGGTAAATTAAGAGCGGGACTTGATTTGTTTAAAAAACCGATAGAAATTGAAAATGATATTTCTGTTGGTAGTTTCTTTAGACAACGATTAGGTAATGAAGTATTAGAGAACTTAATTGAACCACTAATGGGTGGTATTTATGGTACTGATATTGATCAATTGAGCTTAATGAGTACATTTCCTAATTTTAAAGAAAAAGAGGAACAATTTGGTAGTTTGATTAAAGGAATGAAAGATGAAAAAGAACAACGTATCAAGAAACGTCAATTATATCCAGGTGCTCCTAAAGGACAATTCAAACAGTTTAGACATGGTTTGAGTTCTTTTATAGAGGCGCTTGTTAAAGATATTGAAAGTAAAGGTGTTGACATACGATATAACACGCCAGTCAAAGATATATTGATTTCGCAAAAAGATTATGAAATTTTATTAGAAGATGACAGTAAAGAGAAATTTAATGGCTTACTTGTAACTACGCCACATCAAGCATTTCTAAATTGGTTTAGTCACGATCCTGCATTTGATTACTTTAAGAACATGGATTCTACTACTGTCGCAACAGTTGTTTTAGCGTTTGATGAGAAAAATATTACCAATACGTACGATGGAACTGGCTTTGTTATTGCAAGAACAAGTCAAACGGATATTACTGCATGTACTTGGACATCAAAGAAATGGCCATTTACTACTCCAGAAGGTAAAGTTTTAATTCGAGCATATATAGGAAAACCAGGTGATACTGTAGTAGATGATCACACCGATGAAGAAATAGTATCAATTGTTAGAAAAGACTTAAGTCAAATGATGACCATCTCAGGGGATCCTGATTTTACAATTGTAAATCGGTTACCTAAGAGTATGCCCCAATACCATGTGGGTCATATCAAAATGATTAAAGAAATACAACAACATATTAAAACAACTTATCCTAGATTACGTGTTACAGGTGCACCGTTTGAAGCTGTTGGTTTACCAGACTGTATACAACAAGGAAAGAATGCAGTTGAGGAAATATTAGAAGAGTTATAATAGTATAATGACACTTTAATTAGAAGAATGTAATAAGTTAGATTTACGCTATAAATATATGTCAAGAAAACTTATTCGATTTCTTTTTAAAGTGTTTTTGCTTACAATAGAATTAATAAAGGAGTGAGGGGACAGATGACAGACATTATTATTGTACACTCAAAACATGGTAATTCTAAAAATCATTGGTATGAATGGTTAAGACATAACTTAACTTTGGAAGGGTATGATGTTTCTTTATTCAATCTTGAAGCAAATGATCATGCACAAATTGATGAGTGGGTTAATGAAATGAAACAACAACTACATATCCGTAAAAAAGATACATATTTTGTGACCCACGGGTTTGGCTCAATCGCTGCCTTAAAATTTCTTGAAGAAACGCGTCATCACATTGAAGGTTTCTTTAGTATCGCAGGATTTAAAGAAGATGCACAAGACATAGATGAAGATGTAGATTTAAAAGGGGTAACCATCGATTACGATAAAATAAAAGAACAAGTAGATAAATTTTATGGACTCACGTCTAAAGAAGATCAATATGTTTCATACAAGGAAACACAAAGACTGATGAATACACTTAATGGACATACACGTGTAGTAGAAGATGGTGGACACTTTTTAGAAGAGGAAGGTTTTGTAACATTTACTTCTTTAATTAACAGAATGCAAGGATATATGACTAGGTAGGATGTTTACACATCTATCCTAGTCTATACTTGCAAACATTAAATATTATTGAAAACATTTCATATCATTTAGTAATTAAAATTATAAAATGATATATGAAGTATTTTTTTACACAAATAAATCGAAAAACGATATTGACTATTATGTCTTAAGTTAATATACTTAATAGGTAATTGTTTAGAGGGCATTAAATCTTAAGTGTTACATGTTTTCTTTAATACCATTTAAAGAAATTGTTAAAATAAATTAAATAAAGTATTGACATCATTAATAATTTAATGATATGATTAATGGGTAGTCAAAAATAATATTAGCGCGGGATGGAGCAGTTCGGTAGCTCGT
>NZ_KV822100.1:89232-208817 GCF_001815825.1 Staphylococcus sp. HMSC068G11 | reverse complement strand
GAAGGTCGGTGGTTCAAATCCGCCTCCCGCAATACATGTTTTATTAGGTCTCGTAGTGTAGCGGTTAACACGCCTGCCTGTCACGCAGGAGATCGCGGGTTCGATTCCCGTCGAGACCGCCATTACAATTATGGTTCAGTAGCTCAGTTGGTAGAGCAATGGATTGAAGCTCCATGTGTCGGCAGTTCGACTCTGTCCTGAACCATTCGCTATTTTTGGCGGTTGTGGCGAAGTGGTTAACGCATCGGATTGTGGTTCCGACACTCGAGGGTTCGATTCCCTTCAACCGCCCCATAATCGTATTTCATTAAGCGGGTGTAGTTTAATGGCAAAACCTCAGCCTTCCAAGCTGATGTTGTGGGTTCGATTCCCATCACCCGCTCCATTTTATTTATCCACAGTAGCTCAGTGGTAGAGCTATCGGCTGTTAACCGATCGGTCGTAGGTTCGAATCCTACCTGCGGAGCCATGGCTCCTTGGTCAAGCGGTTAAGACACCGCCCTTTCACGGCGGTAACACGGGTTCGAGTCCCGTAGGAGTCATACAAACAGAAGTGAAATATCGCTTCTGTTTTTTTATTACTATATTCTATCATGGAGAGTTGTCCGAGTTGGCCGAAGGAGCACGCCTGGAAAGTGTGTAGGCGTCACAAGCGTCTCGAGGGTTCGAATCCCTCACTCTCCGTAAAATAGTGAGAATTAGTAAACATTAGTTTTACTGATTTACGTTAGAACGTTGTTATATCAACGTTCTTTTTTATTTTTGTAGAAATCTGTGATAGTCTGTTTAAAACATTTTGTATATGTTTCATATCTTTTATAGCAATTGAAATGATTTTATTAGCTGATTTTGTCATAGTACTTCTTAAATGAATAGTACTATTGATATAATCTAAATCGTTACATTGTAATTTTGTACCTCTCCAAAACGTCCACCTGCAACTATAAGTATAAAAATAGCTAAATATGATAATTCATTTTTACAAGTTGAGCATAATTTTAATTTCTTGTATTCAGTTAAAGACATGAATTTAACTTCTTCTTTTTTTGTAGGTTTCTTTTCATAGATAGGGGCGTTCCAAGTTGGATCACGTTCAATTATTTCCTCATTTAACGCATCTTTAAAAGCTTGTGAAAAGCAATTATTTAATTCTTGAACACTTGCTTTCGTATGTCTTTTTTTATGCCCACCAATAAAGTAACCTTCTGCATACTCTTTTAACATTTCTCTATATTTGAGTTGTGAAAAATCTTTAATAGCTGTATTGCCAAACTTTTCATCAAAGATATTTAATGCATTATAATAACGGTTTAAAGTTGATTGTGATATTTTGTTCTCTTCATTAATTTTTATTCAATCTTGAAAGTATTCTAGAAACGTTGTGTCAGACGAAATGAATTGATTATCATTTATTTCATTGTATTTAAGTTGCATTGCCTTATACGTTACTTTTTAGTTTTATAAACTCTTTTACGAGAGCTCTTATTTTACATCTAAAATCATAAGACCATGTTATATTAATTTTTGCACATTCATTCTCGTTGTTTTACTCTTGATGTTAAAAAATAGGACGAGAAAGTTACTCGTCCGTAAACTTAATTATCCAAATGCTCAATAGCATATTTTGCTTCTGATTCTGTAAATTTTTCACCGTAGTTAGACACCAAAAGATCGTAAATTGAGTCATTAGACATATGCATATCTTTGGCATATGATTTTGCTTTCTCAAGTGCATTCTTTTCATAATCAGCCTCTAAATGATCTATAGCATATTGCGCATCTTCTTTATCAAATTTTTCTCCATATTCAGATGTTAAAATATCATAAATTCCTAGTTTAGACATGTGGAAATCATAAGAATATGACTTTGCCTTTTCAAGTGCAGAGTTCTCCAATCGTGTTGCAGATTCATTTTCTTTTGCAGGTTCTTTAGTATTTTCTTTGGTGGAGTCATAATTAGTTTTTGTTTCTTCTACTGCAGCTTTATGATTTAGCTCGTCTTTATCATTTACAGTATTCTCTGTAGTTTCTTTAGTTTCGTTATTTGAAATTGATGTTGCTGGTACAATCATTTGTAGATTACCATAATAGGTAATGCTTGCTAATACGATAACTGAAATTGCAACAGTAATGATTGTTCTTGCAATAGATGGCCACTTGCTAAATTTCCACATGAGAAATAAACCTAGTGGAAAAATGAATAAAAGTGATAAAACTATAAACCACTCTTGTTTGTACCATGATGTCGTTTCTTGTTGCATAAAACGTCCTCCTGTGTATCTATTTGATGAAAAGTAGCAGGTTTAATTTTTAATATATTGAAAAAAGCAAATTTGTATATTTAAGGTTATAGAATCACATTGTTAGAAATAAATGTGTAGTAGGTAAGTTAAAGTAATTACTCAAGTCTTGAAGTGTTTAGCAATCGTGAGCGTTGATTGCTTTTTCAATTTTATTTAAAGAGATAAGTGCGTTAGTTTCATTACTTTTTACATAGTAAGCTTTGATGTCTTCTTTCACATAAGAACTTGATGATAATCTACTGTTAACATATAATTCACTACCTAAAATGGCTCATTCTAATTCAATATATTTAATATCTATACCATCAATCAACTCCTTATATTGATGCATGATTCTTATTCCTTATCAATTTTTTAGAAATTGTATATATTTTATATATAAAATCAACGCCTATTTGAAACCTTAAATTATGCATAATTTTATTTATAAAAAAAGAGACGTAATCATACTAAAGTGTAAATTAGTAAAATTAGCGTCTCTCTTTATTTATCGCTATTTTTCTTTTGTTTTTATTAATCCATAAAAGCTATAATTTCTCTCATTTCATCTTCAGTAACATCAAGTGTAATTTATGTGATAATTTGATTGTTATTCATTACGAAGTTTTATTCTGTTAATTTAGTAACATTAAACATTATCAGTTACAGCTTAAATTCTCTTTATTCCTATTGGAATGTTAGAATGAGTGAATTTTATAGCTTCATCTATCTTCCCTTCAATCTATACTTTTATTATTCGTTGAAATATTTCGGAAAAAGTATTTAACAATTTCGGTACTCATATAAGACTCCATAGTGTTTTATAAAGTAATATAAAAATATCACAAACTAAACGGTATTACAATATTATTTAAATGGAATATATTAAATGATTAATTCATAAGATAATTTATTTTTGAAAAGAGAACGATTCTTATAAACAATGTATATATAGCCAATAATAGAATGATTGATTAAAATAAATAGAGTACTTTATAAATTGAAATGTGATAATGAAAGCTATGTAGGTTACTAACTTAAAAGCATGACTACATTAAAGACTTATAGATGACGCATGTAGTCCACATTTTCAATAGAGGATTGACTTTTAAACATATTACTTTAAGTTGAAAATATTATATTAAGCTCAACTACTGATATTTAATAAGCAAGTAGGTATAATTATACGTGTATATAATTTGGAGGAATGCATTGTGAATTTTTGGTTACAGGAACAAGCTCAATCAAATGGAAATCGATTGGCGATTGTTACAAATCAGTTATCTTTAACGTACGAAGAATTATATCATCGTGCAAAAATAATCGCGCAATATTTAACTTCTTTAAATCAGAAAAGGATTGGTTTATATATAAGCAATGATATTGATTCAGTTGTTTTGATTCATGCTTGTTGGTTAGCTCATATTGAAATAGCTATGATAAATACACGTTTAACGCGACATGAGATGATAAATCAAATGAATTCAGTCGACATAACAACGATTGTACACACATTGCCTTTAGAATTAGAAGGGTTTAATTTATATCATTTTAATGATTTAACACAATTAGATAAATATGATGTTTCAAGTTACAAATTTAATTTAGAATCGATTGCATCAATTATGTTTACGTCTGGAACGACGGGACCTCAAAAAGCTGTGCCTCAAACGTTTAATAATCATTTAGCCAGTGCTATAGGCTGTAAACATAGTTTAGGATTCGAACAAGATACTGTGTGGCTTTCGGTCTTACCTATATATCATATTTCTGGTCTCAGTGTGATTTTACGCGCAGTGATAGAAGGATTCACTGTCAGACTTGTTAAAAAGTTTCAAACTGATGATATGTTAACACAAATAAAGACTTATCCAATCACCCACATGTCTCTTGTTCCACAAACGTTAAAGTGGTTAATGGATGCAGGATTGACTCAACCATTTTCTTTAGAAAAAATTCTGCTAGGTGGTGCTAAATTATCACCACAATTAATTGAGCAAGCATTGACTTATCGTTTACCTGTATATAATTCTTTTGGTATGACAGAAACATGCTCTCAGTTTCTAACAGCCTCACCTCAAATGTTAAATGAACGTTTCGATACTGTTGGAAAACCAAGTGAAAATGTTGAAGTGAAAATAAAAAATCCCAACGCATATGGCCATGGAGAGTTATTAATTAAAGGTGAAAATGTGATGAATGGTTATTTATATCCCAAAGATTTAAAAGACACATTTGATAATGATGGGTATTTTCAAACTGGAGATATAGCTGAAATAGATGATGAGGGTTATGTCATGATATATGATCGGCGCAAAGATTTGATTATAAGTGGCGGAGAGAATATTTACCCTTACCAAATTGAAACAATAGCAAAAGACTTTGAAGGCATTGAAGATGCCGTATGTGTGGGAATATCAGATGATACTTGGGGGCAAGTGCCAATATTATATTATGTGACAAATCAAGATATTAATCGTAATGAATTAATAGAACATTTTGAAAATCATGTAGCTAGATATAAAATTCCTAAAAAATATTATCAGGTAGAATATTTACCTTATACATCGACAGGTAAATTACAACGTAAAAAGGTCAAAAGTGAAGACTTGAATGAGGGAAAGAATAATGAAAGTTAAGGCAATCAATCTATATACTTATAAGGAACCTTTTAAATCACCAATTTCAACACCGAAAGTGAAGTTAACGCATCGAGAAAGTTTGTTTACGGAAATAGTAACTTATAGTGGAGAAATTTATTATGGAGAGTGTAATGCATTTTTAACTCATTGGTATGATAAAGAAACAATACTCACAGTCGCAAATAGATTAAGAAAGTGGATACCACAAGTACTTCATCAAGATATGACATCTTTTGATTCATGGTTACCTTACCTCAATCAAATGAATGATGCGCCAGCTGCTCGATCAATGGTTGTCATGGCTGTTTATCAAATGTATAACGATCTGCATGATTTTGAAGTACAATATGGTGCTACAGTTAGCGGCTTAACTAATAGTCAAATTGAAACATTATTAGAAACAAGACCGAAACGTATTAAACTTAAATGGTCAACATCACTTATCAAAGATCTTGAAACCATACGTTTATTAAATCTTGAGTGTGATATTGCAATAGATGCAAATGAATCATTAACAAAGCCATCATTTTTACAATTAGCCAATGAAAAAACATCAGATATTATATATATTGAAGAACCTTTTAAAATTCTAGAAGATTTAAATGATATTGATATGTCTATTTTTCCTAGAATTGCCATCGATGAAAAGGCACTTTCTATAGAAAAAATACAATCAATAATTCAACAATATCCCATACAAGTCGTCGTGTTAAAACCATTTAGACTTGGAGGAATAGATAGAATGTTAGACGCCATGAAAATTTTGAAAGAAAAAAATATAAGGTTTGTAGTTGGGGGCATGTATGAGTTTGGTCTAAGTAGATATTTTACAGCAATGTTAGCTAAAGAAGGAAATTATCCGGGTGATATAACGCCACACGGTTATTATTTTGCTAATGATATCGTAGAAACAAGTGGCATATTAAAAGAGGGAATGATTTATTTCACTCCCCCTAAAGTCAAGCGTTCTTTACTTAACAAAGTTTAATGATGATGTGTGGTTTTAGAATTTTTATCCTTTTTTAATGGAACAGGATCAAAGCCACCTTTATGCAATGGATGACATTTAAGTATGCGCCGTACACCGAGATAAAGTCCTTTTAGAGCACCATGGTATTCGATGGCTTCTCTAGTGTATTGTGAACATGTTGGATAAAATCGACATGTTGGGGGTGTAAGTGGCGAAATAAAACGTTGATAAAATACAACTAGAGATAACAATATTTTTTTCAACATTGATAAAGGCCTCCAACTAAATATTTGATAAATATATTTTAACATAGGATGAGAGGAAGTGAGGAACGTGGAGTTTGAGGATAAAGATGGAAGGGTTGTAACATTGAACTATAAAAATGAAAATGATATGCCAAATGGTAATCACGTTCTTGCAATTCCTGTATACAATAGTCAGTTATTATTTACACACCATCAACAACGTGGGATAGAGTTTCCTGGTGGTAAAGTTGAAATAAGCGAACAAAGTAAAGAAGCAGTAATTAGAGAGTTATACGAAGAGACGGGTGCAATCGCAAAATTTATCTACTATTTTGCACAGTATCGTATAAAAACGGAGCATGATGAGCCGTTTATTAAGGATGTTTACTTCGTTGAAGTAAGTCATTTGGAATATGTAGATACCTATTACGAGACTTTAGGCCCTTGTCTTTATCATCATATTAATGATATTCCTTTAAATAAAAGAAGTTTTTTAATCAATGATAAGGCGATTCTTCATTGTTTGGAAAGGGTGAGAGCACTTGGATTTTATTAAGGAAAAGCGCATGCCAATCGAATATGAAACTCATTTTTTTAATGAAGTAACATATATTGTAGATTATTTAAAAGTTAAGGCTCTGATGATGATTCCGAAAAGCAAAAAAGATATCAAACGTATTGTTATATACTTAAGAGGTGGTAAAGGGCAAGTTGGAAGAGTGAGAGCCGCAAGACTTATGCAATTTGCAAATGAATATACCTTAGTTATAGGTCCATACTATAGAGGAAATAATGGAAGTGAAGGAAGAGATGAATTTTACCGTGGTGATTTAAATGATGTAACGCATTTGATTCGACTTTTAAATCAAAACTATCCTTCTGCATTTATACATATGGTAGGATTTTCACGTGGAGGTCTACAGGGATTACTTACTTTTAATGATTTGCCTGTAGATAGTTATATGATTTGGGGTGGCGTATCTGATATACATTTAATGTATGAAGAACGAGTTGATTTGAGAGGAATGTTACGACGAATGGTTGGACATCCAAAAAAAGATACGAAAGCTTATAAGAGCAGAGATGCAATGCAATTTATAAAAAAAGATAGTCCTCCTATTCTCATTATTCATGGTGGCAAAGATATTCAAGTTGGAATACACCAAGCTTATGATTTAGAAAAAAAATTAAAATCCAAAGGAACCTATTATCAAACCTATTATCAATTGGATGAAGGTCATGTACCACGACCTGCTTCGATGAGAGACGTAATTCAATATATACATCAATGGATGAACGACGTCGAAAATAAAAATTTAAATATATTGTGACAATGGATTATACATGTTGATGATAACAATGTATATATTAGGAATAATTAGATATTAAATAATGAGATTGTTTGAAACTTTAGAAATGTATTATCATATATAGATATCCTCAAATAAATGTATTAATAATCCACTCGGCATTTAAATAAAAATTTAAGTGCCTGAGGTATTGAAAGCTTTCTCAGGCACAATGCTTTTAAATTTAACATATAAATGTGCATATTAATTATTGATTAAATGCACCTTTGTTGGCAATATGTTCGACTTCCTTGCCGAATTTTTTAAAGTTATTATTAAAGCGTTGAATCAAATCGTAAGCCTGTGCTTTGTAGTTATCTTTATTGTTCCAAGCATTGATAGGATTCAGAATAGTTGTAGGTACATTGTCAATCTGAACTGGAATATTTAAGCCAAATGTATCATCTTTAATATATTTAGTATTTTTTAATTTACCTGATATAGCTTGATCTACCATTTCACGAGTATAGTGTAGACTAATTCTTCGCCCTATACCATATTTGCCACCTGTCCATCCAGTATTTACTAGATATACATCAACATCATGAATATCGATCAAATTTCCAAGTAGATCAGCATACTTTGTTGGACTTAAAGGTAAGAATGGTGCACCAAAGCAAGTTGAAAACGATGGTTGAGGTTCAGTAACACCACGTTCTGTTCCAGCTAGTTTAGACGTAAATCCACTTAAGAAATGATACATTGCTTGATCTTTAGTTAGCTTTGAAATAGGAGGGATAACTCCAAATGCATCAGCGGTTAAGAATATAATCGTATTCGGATGTGCTGCCTTTGAAGGTGTAACAATATTCTCTATATAGTCAATAGGGTAGGCGGCACGAGTGTTTTCAGTATAGGTGTTATCATCAAAATCTACTGTACCGTCATCATTTGTAACTGTATTTTCTAAGATTGTTCCATATTTAATAGCATTATAAATTTGAGGCTCTTTCTGTTTAGATAAATGAATTGCTTTTGCATAACATCCACCCTCGATATTAAAAACGCCATTTTTATTCCAACCGTGTTCATCGTCACCAATTAACTTACGTTTTGGATCGGCAGAAAGCGTCGTCTTACCAGTTCCTGATAATCCAAAGAATAATGCTACATCTCCTTTTTCTCCAACATTAGCTGAACAATGCATACTCATGATATCCTGCATTGGAAGCAAATAATTCATTACAGAGAAAATACCTTTTTTCATTTCACCAGCGTATTCTGTACCACCAATTAAAATCACTTTATGTTTAAAAGATATAATGACAAATGTTTCACTATGTGTCTCATCTAATTCAGGATTAGCTTTAAAGTTAGGTGCTGAAACA
Source organism: Staphylococcus sp. HMSC068G11 (assembly GCF_001815825.1). NCBI lineage: Bacteria > Bacillati > Bacillota > Bacilli > Caryophanales > Staphylococcaceae > Staphylococcus > Staphylococcus sp. HMSC068G11. The sequence goes on along the minus strand of NZ_KV822100.1, from coordinate 200,001 downwards.
ATCGTAAAGTTGGGTTTTATATTTTGAGCTTCATCTATAGATTCTGGACGAATAAACATGTTACGAGCAAATAAGTTATGCCAAGCTAATTCATTTATCACCTTAAGTTTAAGACGTGACTCTTTATCGCTCCCTGCATATCCACTAAATATGTAAAGTTCATCTTTCTGATTTAAATAGTCGAGTACTTTATTGTAAAGTTTTAGAAATGTTTCTTCATCCATGGGCTGATTGATATCTCCCCAATTTATATTATCCTTATACGATGGTTCAGTGACAATAAATTTATCTTTAGGGGAACGACCAGTGTACTTACCTGTTTTAACATTTATTGCCCCCAGTTCAGTTAATTCACCCTCATGGTTTTTTAAAATTTTTTTGTATAATTGTGTTGATGATAGTTGAAAATGTGATGTAGCTTTTTCTATTAGCTGATTTATCTTAAGTGTTTCTGTGTATGTATCTATAGACATACCCAATCCCTCCATACAATAATTTATGTAAGCCCTTACATTTAGATAGTATAACACACCGATTGAATTTATCCACTTTAAAATAGAAATAGTGACAATGTATAAAATTGACAACATACTTTGAATTAGATATTATTAAGTTTAACGGATTCTCTTATCCTGAGTGGTGGAGGGACATGGACCCAATGAAACCCAGCAACCTCTTTATTTAAAGAAAGGTGCCAAACCGTTTGCAGACAAATATGGTCTGAACGATAAGAGCGAATGGACGTTTAAGAGCCTCCTCTCTATCTATATAGTGAAGAAGGCTCTTTTATTTAGCTCTCATATTTAAAGAGAATTTTCGTAATTTATTTAAAGGAGAAAATGATGACATACAATAAACGATTATTTACCTCAGAATCAGTTACTGAAGGCCATCCTGATAAAATTGCTGACCAAGTTTCAGATGCCATTCTTGATGAAATATTAAAGGATGATCCCAATGCTCGTGTAGCATGTGAAACAACAGTAACAACAGGAATGGCACTTATTTCTGGAGAAATCTCAACAACTACTTATGTAGATATTCCTAAAGTGGTGAGGGAAACGATTAAAGATATTGGTTATACTAGAGCAAAATATGGTTATGATTCACAAACAATGGCAGTGTTAACTGCGATTGATGAACAGTCACCTGATATTGCACAGGGTGTAGACAAAGCGCTTGAATATCGAAATGAAATTTCTGAAGAAGAAATTGAAGCAACAGGTGCAGGTGACCAAGGATTAATGTTTGGATACGCAACTGATGAAACTGATACGTATATGCCTCTACCTATATTCCTGTCACATCAACTTGCTAAACGATTATCTGATGTACGAAAAGATGAAATTTTAGATTATCTTCGTCCAGATGGAAAAGTACAGGTGACTGTTGAATATGATGAAGATGACCAACCTAGACGTATTGATACCATTGTTGTTTCTACACAACATGCTGAAGATGTAGAGTTAGCACAAATCGAAAAGGACATTAAAACGCATGTTATCTACCCAACTGTAGATAAAGCTTTATTAGATGAAGAAACTAAATTTTACATTAACCCGACTGGACGTTTTGTTATTGGAGGACCTCAAGGAGATGCTGGTTTGACTGGACGTAAAATTATAGTTGATACTTATGGTGGATATGCCCGTCATGGTGGAGGTTGTTTTAGTGGTAAAGATCCTACTAAAGTAGATCGTTCGGCAGCTTATGCTGCAAGATATGTAGCTAAAAATATTGTTGCAGCTGGTTTAGCTAAACAATGTGAAGTACAACTTGCATATGCAATCGGTGTAGCAGAACCCGTTTCTATTTCAATTAATACGTTTGATACTGGAAAGGTTTCAGAAGCACGTTTAGTTGAAGCTGTAAGAAAGCATTTTGATTTAAGACCAGCAGGTATCATTAAAATGTTAGACTTAAAACAACCGATATATAAACAAACAGCAGCGTATGGTCATTTTGGACGTACAGACGTATTATTACCATGGGAAAAATTAGATAAAGTCAACCTTTTAAAAGATGCAGTTGAAATTCAATGACTTGTAAAATAGAAAATAAATAATTATAAAATATATGTCGAAAATAAGCCTTTTTTCTATTATAATTAGAGTTATTGAAACTGATAAAGGAGCGTTGTTTTAATGGATTTTTCTTCACCGACAGTAATCGGCTTAATTGTTGCAATACTTGTGGCTGTTTTATTCTTTGTACTCTTCTTAGTAGCGAACCATAGTAAGAAGAAAGTGAAGAATCAAACAGAAGCACATTATAAAGAAAAAGAGCAACATCTTAAAGAATCTCATGAAGAAGCTTTAGAAAAAGAGAGAGTAGAGAATAAAAAAGTTGTTACAAAACAACAAGAAGATTTTGACGTGACAGTTAGTAACAAAAATCGTGAAATTGATGCGTTGAAACTATTCTCAAAAAATCATAGCGAATATGTTACAGATATGAGATTAATTGGTATTCGTGAGAGACTAGTAAATGAAAAGAGAATACGTCCTGAAGATATGCATATTATGGCAAATATTTTCTTGCCTAGTAATGAGTTAACTAATATTGAACGTGTGAGTCATTTAGTACTTACACGAACTGGCTTATATATTATTGACTCTCAATTATTAAAAGGCCATGTTTATAATGGCATTAGTGGTGCGCAATTTAAAGAATTACCTACGATGTCACAAGTTTTTGACACGCTCGACTTAGATTCATCACAGCCACAGACATTGGTCTTGGATCAAAATGAAGATCAACATTCATTATCTTTTGTTAATTATTCGGATAAGATTAAACATATTGAAAAATTAGCAGGAGACTTACAAAATGAATTGAATACTAAATATACGCCAACATCAATACTGTATTTTAATCCTAAAAAGGATAATGATGTGACTATTTCTCATTATACACAATCATCAAATGTTAAAGTTTTAGTTGGTCCTGAACAATTAGAAGAATTCTTTAACAAGTTTGTTTTCCATGGACGCATACAGTACAATGTGGATGATTTACAAGATATCATGGATAAAATTGAGTCATTCAATTAAATTATTAAAGAAATTACTTTATTTTTCATATGAGTGCTTATTATAGTCTTCAAAACAATTACTACAAATTAATTGTTTTGAAGACTTTTTTGATTTGATAGTATTACTTTTTTAAAAAGTAAAAAAAGGGTATGTATTACTAGTGAATTTTTTAATTACAATGATTAAAGGAGAGATCATATGGAGACGGTTCAATTTTATAACGGAAGAACAATGCCTAAAATAGGACTCGGAACTTATAGAGTAAAAGATAGCGATGAATGTAGAGAATCTGTAAAACATGCTATCGAACAAGGTTATAGAAGTATAGATACGGCAATGATTTATAGTAACGAAGAAACGGTAGGTCAAGGTATTAAGGAAGGATTAAAATCGACTGGTTTGAGCCGTGAAGATTTATTTATAACTTCTAAATTATGGCTAACTGATTTTGGACGTCAAAATGTGGAAGAAGCCTATCGCCAATCTGTTGAAAAATTAGGACTGGATTATTTAGATTTATATCTAATGCATTGGCCAGGTACAAATGAAGCGGTAATGATTGATAGTTGGAGAGGTATGGAAGACTTATATAAACAAAATCAGGTGAAAAATATTGGTGTGAGCAATTTTACCCCAGAACATTTTGAAGCTTTGCTTGCCCAAGTTTCTATTAAACCGGTCATTAACCAAGTAGAATTTCATCCTTATTTAACACAAAATAAATTGCGAAAGTATTTAGAAGCCCAAAATATTATCATGGAATCATGGTCTCCATTAATGAATTCACAAATTCTCCATGATGATGTCATAAATAAAGTAGCTAATGAAGTAGGGAAAACTCCAGCCCAAGTTGTAATAAGATGGAATATTCAGCACGATGTTGTTGTTATACCTAAATCCGTAACACCACATCGCATAGAAGAAAATTTAGACGTATGGAATTTTGAATTAAGCGACAACCAAATGGAAAGAATCGATCAATTAAATCAAGATAAAAGAATTGGACCTAACCCTCTTGAATTTGACGGTAAGTAAATCAATAGTAAAATGGCTAAGACAATAGCATTTGTCTTAGCCATTATTATATATTGGTACAACATCGTTGAGTTGAGAATATGTTTATTTTTAACTACAATTATTCTCGTTGTCATGATAGCTTGAGGACCTTAAGAAGGATTTAGTTTCGTTGAGCTTCTAAATTAATAAGATAATTAAAGATACAAATAGAAATCATAATCTATGAAATACGTTACTATAACCGTAAGTAAAAGTTATTTTAATATTAGATATGATATCCATAGAAGCAAGCAATGAAACCTAAAATAAATTGTAATAAGGAATAAACTACAAAACGTAATGGTTTAAATTGAGGGCTTAACATATTAACAAGTTCAGATGATAATGTTGAAAAAGTAGTTAAACCTCCGAGAACACCTGTAATAAAGAAAGGAAACATATGCTGGCTAGCGAGTGCGTGCCCCATCATAAACCCGATAATTAAGCTACCTGTAATATTTACTATAGATGTTCCAATAGGAATTTTACTATTGAATAAGCTTTGGCATATATTTGTGATTAGGGCTCTAAATACAGCACCGATTCCTCCACCTAACATAACGAGCAAAATAGTAATCAAGAAAATCTACCTCCTATTTTGACACCGAGGAAACAGCTTAGTATTCCTAAAATATAACTCGTTACACCATATACAGTAAACAGTATAAAATGATGTTGATTAAATAGTGTTATAAGTTCAAATTGAAATGTTGAAAAAGTAGTTAACGCACCAAGTAAACCAGTGGTAAGCCCTTTTTTTATGTTTGGATGAGTTTTAAAGAGTGAAACGCTTAAAGCGCCGATACTGCCCATTAAAAAAGCCCCCAATAAATTTGCAACAAATGTTCCCAACGGAAAGGTTGAACCTTCATTAAGCATTGATAAACAGAATCTTATCAATGCACCTAAAGCACCGCCTACAAAAATATATAGATATTGCATCTATATTTCACCTCAAAATATAAAAGAGTTGATTGTTTATTTAAAAATGTAACCAAAAGTATGTAAAGATGAAAGAATATGGATAATAATAGTGATTAAAATAATCAATGGTAATATTTTGCTTGCAAATCTAATCCAGTCTGAACTTTCCTTAGCATACTTTATAGATTTATCGGCAAAAATTATCGATAAAATAAGTATTATAATATTAACGATACTCGTAACTACAACAATTTTCATAAACGATTGAAATATATTACTCAATAATGAATTATTGGTATTAAAGAAAAAACTTAAAATTATCATTAATAGACTAAGATAAAAATACTTTTTTGACCGAGCCATAAACTGCCTCCTAGATAAACATTATTACAATATACTATCATATTTATTAAACTTAAACATAGTAATTTTCATTCCATTTTAGACAGTATATTTAAAATTAAAGCAAATAATTCGCTTACATTTCAAGGTCATGTTATAAATAAGTTATAAAATTTTTAAATTTAAAACGTGATTACAAAACGCTATCCATAGTTTTAGTCTGATATACATACAAATAATCAATTCTATACATATAATTGATAGTATTGATCTTTCACGTTAAGGAGGAGAAATGACATGACAAAATTAAATGTTAAAGTGTTTGCGGATGGTGCAGATATTGAAGAAATGAAATCAGCATATAAGAATCAACTCGTTGATGGTTTTACAACGAATCCAAGCTTGATGGCTAAAGCAGGTGTAACTGATTATAAAGCTTTTGCAGAGGAAGCGGTTAGTGAAATACCCGACGCATCAATTTCTTTTGAGGTGTTTGCTGACGATTTACCTACTATGGAAAAAGAAGCTGAGATTTTAAAACAATATGGTGATAATGTATTTGTAAAAATTCCTATTGTTACAACAACCGGTGAGTCTACACTACCATTAATTAAAAGTTTATCATCGAAACAGGTAAGGTTGAATGTCACGGCTGTCTATACTATAGAGCAAGTAAAAGCAATTACTGACGCTGTAACTGAAGGTGTGCCAACATATGTGTCAGTATTTGCAGGACGCATTGCAGATACTGGTATTGATCCACTTCCTTTGATGAAAGAAGCCGTTAAGGTAACTCATAGTAAAGAGGGCGTTCAATTATTATGGGCTAGTTGTCGTGAAGTATATAATGTAATTCAAGCTGATGAAATTGGCGCTGATATTATTACCTGCCCTGCTGATGTTGTCAAAAAAGTTAATAATAATTTAGGCCGTGATATAGGAGAACTTTCAGTAGATACAGTCAAAGGTTTTGCCAAAGATATTCAAAGTTCCGGTTTGTCAATTCTATAAATGTAAAAAAACAGCAAATTAGTGAATATATTTCACTAGATTGCTGTTTTATTTTAGTTATATAAGAAGATTTGAAAGAATAGTTTAATTCATTTACTATTGATAAATATGACTAATTCTGAAGAGAGGTACCTATCAAATGAGTAAAAATGAATTCATCAAAAGAGTAAATAAGCAATTATGGTTTTTAAATGCTAAAGAGAAAAATGCGCTTAACAAATATATTGACTCAGTTGATCAGGATAAAAGTGTTGACACAAATAAGCCAATAAGATTTTCAAATGAATATTTAAAGAAATTTATATTTAATCATAAGAAAAAATCGACTTCTCATGTGTTCGTACTTTTAATTTGTATGGTTTTAGCTTATGCATTTTTGCTCGGACTCTTTATTTTAGGGTTAGTGACCAGCTTAGCTATAGTACATGCCTATATCAACCCACGTATTGATTTATCAGGTTTTGTTATGTTAACTGTTTTGATTATTGCGATAGTTATGATGATTGCTAGTTTATATGCTATTAAACATACGACTGCCTTATTCACTAAAAAGCTTTTAGAATATAAATTTAATAAAAAGTAGTTTTCTCTATGATATGACCTACGGTAAGACTTTCTTGCCACTTTTTTGTTACAAGGGTATAGGGGATGTTCACTTCGATAGTCGAACCATTTTCAAAAACTATCTTTGTGGTATGAATTGAAGAATGAATTCCTATAATATTGCGTGCATTGATAAAATATTTAATCGATGCACGTTTTTGCGTAACTGGAAATAATATGGTTTCCTCATTGATATAGATAGGTATGAGTTTTTTTATGTTTAAAATATTTTTAGATAACATACATTGATGATGATAAGATTTTTGATGTAATTCCAATAAATAATGTAATGTTTTTTCAGGTGAACATGGTAAATGAATATTGTAATGTTCATACTGAATATAGGTTTCAACATGTGTTGAAAACGCAGTTTGAAGATATAAAAGTGAATGCGTTGATATACATTTCATAGATATCAATCCTTTGTAGATAAAATTAAATAACGACGTAGTTTTCGTATTGTGTTAGATTTTATTTTTTTAATCGTTGTAGGTGAAAAATCTAAGATTTGGGAAATTTCATATTGTTTGTATCCTTGTAAATATAAGGCTAACCAATCTCGTTCGCGTGGAAGTAACTGTTGTGAAATATCTTTAATAAATAAATCGATTTCGTTGATTGAAATTGACGGAGAAAGTTCTGAAAGGGTATCAATACTACATATATTAAGCGTAGTATCTTTTTGTCTAAATAAATCTATAAGATAGAATTTTAAGCGTATAAATAGATAAGATTTAAAAGAAGAAGATTGTTGTTCATCAAAATCGAGTGTAAGTTGCCACATTTTAATGAGCATTTGTTGATAAAATTCATCATAATTATAAGTGATTTGATAACTTTTTAACAAATAATGTATGATATTATTGTATTTTTTATATGATTCCTCAAATGACATGTAATTAACTCCTATTTATGTACATAAAGTGATTTCCGGATAAATAGAAGTTAACTTATTGTTTGAAAATAATCATTTGCGTAATTGAAGCAATAGGTGTTAAATAGTAGTCATAGACTTTATTAATATGTAAAATAAGTGTTTTATTTGCATGCTAACTTGGCTTTTCAACATAAATACTTTTTGAATAAAGAGGAGGGACTTTTATGGATTACGCACATTTAAATCTAGAGCACTTTTTTGCACGAAATGATGATTTGGATATCATTAGAGATCGATCTGATTTTGTGATGATTAATAATTTCACCAATGAGATGAAATACCGTGAAGGTGAAATTGAAGGAACTATCGATTTAAATCAATACTATTATAAAAATAGATCACAAGCTGTAAGTTTCATAATGATGAATTATAAGAACTGATATTTAGAATGTCACCATAGTGACTAAATTTGGATTTATAAAACCTATTCAACACTATAATGTTTAAATAAATTAAAATTTAAATCTAATTGCCATAAAAACAAAAGGTAATATTGCTGTTTAATAATCAATGAATTTTTCAGTTTTGTCAGTATATAAAAACATTCATTTGGCATTAAAAAATTTCGATTCTTGTCTTATTTTTTTAATATGTGCATCGTGTAACCTATTTATTTAAATTTCAATTTGATTACCATTTATTTATGAATTTGTAACAAAAGAAGTTTCAAATTGTGAATGTGTTTGAATAATGTTAAACTTGATTATCGTAATAGAATGACTAGTTTAACAACAATGACCTAAGAGGTGTGAATATGACTAAGCACAAGAAAGGCTCAATATTAGCTATCATAGGTTTGCTAATTGTATTTGTTGTTACAGGTTTTATCTTCTTTTCAATGATTTCAGATCAAATATTTTTTAAACATGTCAAACCAGTTGAAAAGGTTGAAAAATTAGATAAAACTTTAGATAAAGCATCTAAAAAGCAAATACACAATTATACGAGCCAACAAGTATCTAACAAAGCTAATACAGCTTGGCGTGATGCGTCTGGTACAGAAATTAAAGAAGCTATGGATAGTAGTAAATTCATAGATGATGATAAACAAAAATATCAATTTTTAGATTTGTCTAAGTATCAAGGCATTGATAAAAATAGAATTAAACGTATGTTGTTTGATAGACCAGTACTACTAAAACATACAGATGATTTTATTAATGCCGCAAAGTCTAAACATGTCAATGAAGTATATCTTATTTCTCATGCTCTATTAGAAACAGGCGCAGCTAAAAGTGAACTCGCTAATGGTGTAGAAATAGATGGTAAAAAATATTACAATTTCTATGGTGTTGGTGCATTAGATAGTGACCCTATTAAAACAGGTGCCGAATATGCTAAAAAACATGGATGGGACACACCACAAAAAGCTATATATGGTGGCGCTGATTTTATTCATAAGCATTTCTTATCTCATGATGATCAAAATACACTTTATAGTATGAGATGGAATCCTAAAAATCCGGGTGAACACCAATATGCTACTGATATAAAATGGGCTGAAAGTAACGCGAATATCATTGCAGATTTCTACAAGAACATGAAAACAGAAGGTAAATACTTCAAATTATATGTTTATAAAGATGACGATAAACACCAAAAATAAATTAAATAGTTAAACTAAACACCACTAATAAAAGTTGTGAAGTTAATCGTGCTAATTAAAATTAATTTAGATTTAAGCAATAGTTAACTTTCAATAGTTTTATAGTGGTGTTTTTAATTTATTGGATTAAATGTTGAATTATTCAGCTTTGTTTTTTCGCGATAGTATTGTAAACAGAACTGCAAAAGCAATTAAAACTTTAACTATAAATTTCATAAGCTTCACCTCAAATAAAATTTTAGCATACTATTTTAAGATTAAAAGTCAATCAAATAGGTAATATAGATATAGTGAAAAAGTGTACAATAAAATGTAACTACTAATAATAAATACATAAGGATGATTGATATGCGTGTAGCAATAATAGGTATGGGAACAGCTGGTGTAAGTGTGTTACGCCAACTCGTTAAACATGAAAACTTTTCTCAATTAAAAGTAGATGTATATGATGATGATAGAAATATGGGTCAAGGTGTTCCATTTCAAAATGATAGTAGCGAACTACTTATTAACATGCCATCAAAATCTATGAGCTTAAATCTTGATGATGACCAAGAGTTTTGGAAGTGGTATCAAAATCAGACAGAATTCAATTTTAGTAATCCTCAATATTTGCCTAGATTTGTATTTGGGCATTATATGAAGTCTTATTTATCTTATTATAATGACCAATTTGATAATTTAACTATTATCAATGATAAAGTACAAGAAATTTTTACACAATCCGATGTTGATGACACAGATTTAAAATATCATGTATGTACATGTGATGATGAAAAAGAATGGCGTGAATATGATTATTTATTTTTAACTTTTGGAACTTTTAGTTACCATGACCCTTATGATTTGAAGGGAACTAAAGGCTATATCCAAACGCCTTATCCTACATATCATACACTTGATAATGTTAAAGATTCAGATCGAATCGTGATTATTGGAACAGGGTTGGCTAGTTTAGATGCTGTGAGATATGTAGCTGCACATCATCCATATTTACCCATTACTATGACAAGTCGTTCCGCAGCATTGCCAAGTGTTAGAGGAAAAATGACTAAAATTCAGTTTACGCATTTAACTAAATCACGATTTAATGGAATTATGAAAAAACACTTTGGTAATGTACCATTAGAAAAGGTAGTTTCATTATTTTTAAAAGAATGTGAAGATTATGGAATAGACTTTAAAAAACTTATTTATCGTAGAACTGGAAACCATGTGAAAGACTTGGAGTATGATTTGAATCATGAAGAAGAAATGGGGATATTCCAAAGTATCATTGAACATTTAAAAGAAAATTTAAACTGGATTTGGAATAGTTTGAGCGTTAAAGATCAAGAAACTTTTAATCGTAAGTACACTAAAATCATTCAATTAAATTCTAATCCAATGCCTCCTAGAACGGCTCGTTTACTAATTAAGTTAATACAGAATAATGAACTTGTCATTAAAAAGGGACTAGAAGACATAGTCCATAAAAATGAGCAATTTATGTTAAAGTACAACGACACCACGCAAAATTATGAGTCGTTTGACATTGTTATTAATGCTACAGGTTCTAAAACACATCTTTCTCAATTAGATGAGGATGATCAATTAATTTTAAACTTAGAAAATAGACAAATTGTTCAACGTCATCCTATGGGTGGCATTCAAATTATCCCAGAAACAAATCAAGTCATAAGTCCTAGATATGGAACCTTAAAAAATGTGATTGCAATTGGACAAATGACCAACGGTGTCAATAAACTTAGAAATGGTGTAAAGATGATTGTTAATCAAGTTGTTGATACAGTATCTCAATTATATATAACACAGGAAAATCGAAATAAGTAATATGCATTTAGCGTGTTTGTGAGTTTAATATATCTTCATAAAATCATTGAATAAAATAAGCTATAAAATTGTATTTTAAATTTAAATATAGTAAGATTTAAAATGTAGTGAAGAACTACTGGACTCAATTAATCATAACAATTTCATATATTTCTTTCGGGGCAGGGTGAAATTCCCAACCGGCAGTAAATTAAGCCTGCGACCCACTAGTATTGTTTTTTTGATGTTAGTGGCTGATCTAGTGTGAATCTAGAGCCGACAGTTAGAGTCTGGATGGGAGAAAGAAGATGAATTATCGACTTACACAAATTCGTGTAGTTATGATAAGCGTATTGTATACTTATGTGCAATTTTAAGTATGCCAATAGGCTTATTTAAAGATATAGATATCTCCTTATGCCTACAGTATAGGTATAAGGTTTTTTTTTGAGGTGATCAATTGAGTAGATTTATGGATGATGCTATTCAACTAGCAAAAATGGTAAATGGACAAACAGGTGTTAATCCTCCAGTAGGATCCGTTGTTGTTAAAAATGGTAGGATTGTAGGTTTAGGTGCACATTTAAAAAAGGGAGATAAACATGCTGAAGTACAAGCTATTGAAATGGCAGGTTTAAAAGCCCAAGGTGCTACCATATACGTTTCATTAGAACCATGCACACATCATGGTTCAACGCCACCTTGTGTGGATAAAATTATTGAAGCGGGTATATCAAAGGTCATCTATGCTGTTAAAGATACTACTTTAGTAAGCAAGGGTGACGAGATTCTGAGAGAAGCTGGTATAGAGGTTGAATTTCAATATAATGAAAATGCAGCTACACTATACCGTGACTTTTTTACTGCTAAAAGAAACGAAGTTCCGGAAGTAACTGTAAAGGTCTCATCTAGTTTAGATGGTAAACAAGCAACAGACTTTAATGAAAGTAAGTGGATAACAAACAAAGAAGTTAAAGAAGATGTTTATCAATTAAGACATGAGCATGATGCAGTTATTACTGGGCGTAGAACCATTGAAGAAGACAATCCATTGTATACAACCAGGGTTCCTGATGGAAAACATCCGATTCGTGTTATTCTCTCTAAGACAGGACAACTCGATTTTAATCAACAAATATTTAAAGATACTGCATCGGAGATATGGATTTACACTGAAAATGAAAAATTAAAAACAGATAAAAGTTTTATTAAAATAATAAATATAAGTAATTGTGATACAACGACAATATTACAAGACTTATATCAAAGAGGTATTGGGAAACTGCTAGTCGAGGCAGGCCCAAATATTACTTCGCAATTTCTCCAATCCAAACATCTAAATGAACTCATTTTATATATAGCCCCGAAATTAATTGGTGGTTCTGGCAAACATCAATTTTATAAGACTGACGAAGTGATTGATTTGCCTGAAGCAACTCAATTTGAAATTGTTGATTCCAAGTTAATTAATCAAAATTTAAAATTGAAATTACGAAAGAAGTGAATGTCTATGTTTACAGGTATCATTGAAGAAATAGGTACTGTACAACAAGTTCGCTCTGAGCAATCAGTAAGAACGCTTGAAATTAAAGCACAAAACATTTTAGTTGATATGCATATTGGTGATTCAATAAGTGTTAACGGTGCATGTTTAACTGTGATAGATTTCACTGATTCAAGTTTTTCAGTTCAAGTCATCAAAGGGACTGAAAACAAAACATATCTTGGAAATGTTCAACGTAATACAGAAGTTAATCTCGAAAGAGCCATGAGTGGAAGTGGGAGATTTGGTGGACATTTCGTGTTAGGTCATGTTGATGAGCTTGGAACAATTTCTAAAATCAATGAAACTGCTAACTCAAGAATTATTTCTATTAAAACAACTAAAAATATTTTGAATCAAATGGTCAAGCAAGGTTCTATAACTGTAGACGGAGTTAGTCTTACTGTATTTGATTTACATGATCATACTTTTGATATACATCTTATACCAGAGACACGTCGATCTACTATTCTTTCATCTAAAAAAGTGGGCGACAAAGTGCATTTGGAGTCTGACGTATTATTCAAATATGTTGAAAACATCATGAATCAAAATCAATCGCAGATAACGGAAGAAAAGCTTAGAGCATTTGGTTTTTAGGAGGAATATCACATGCAATTCGATACAATTGAGTTGGCTATAGAGGCTTTAAGAAATGGAGAGAGCATTATTGTAGTTGACGATGAAGATAGAGAAAATGAAGGAGATCTTGTAGCTGTTACGGAATGGATGGATGATAATACCATTAATTTTATGGCTAAAGAGGGTCGTGGTCTGATTTGTGCACCAATTGATAGATCTATAGCTGAAAGATTAAAACTACAATCTATGGAGCAAAATAACACAGATATTTATGGCACACATTTTACTGTAAGTGTTGATCATTATAAAACTACTACAGGAATCAGTGCACATGAACGTACACAAACGGCTAGAGCACTCATAGATGAAAAGACTAATCCTGAAGATTTTCATCGTCCGGGGCACTTATTTCCACTTATAGCAAAAGAAAATGGTGTGTTAACACGTAATGGTCATACTGAAGCTGCCGTAGATTTGGCACGTTTAACAGGAGCACAACCAGCTGGCGTAATCTGCGAAATTATGAATGATGATGGAACAATGGCTAAGGGTGAAGATCTCCAGTCCTTTAAAGAACGTCACCATTTAAAAATGATTACTATAAAAAGTTTGGTTGCCTTTCGTAAGGCTGTTGAACTTAATGTTAATCTCAAGGCAAAGGTCAAGATGCCAACAGATTTTGGTCATTTTGATATGTATGGATTTACAACGGATTATAGCGAAGAAGAAATCGTTGCTATTGTTAAAGGAGATTTAAAAAGCAATCCTAATGTACGTATGCATTCTGCTTGTCTGACTGGGGATATTTTTCATAGCCAAAGATGTGATTGCGGGGCGCAACTTGAAGCGTCAATGAAATATATTGAAGAACATGGTGGAATGATTATTTATTTACCTCAAGAAGGTAGAGGAATAGGGTTAATGAATAAGTTGCGCGCATATGAGTTAATAGAAAAAGGCTATGATACAGTTACTGCAAATCTTGCTCTTGGTTTTGATGAGGATTTGAGGGATTATCATGTTGCAGCTGAAATATTAAAGTATTTTGGTTTAAGTAAAATTAACTTGCTCAGCAATAATCCTAAAAAATTTGAAGGTTTAAAAGATTACGGCATTGAGATCGTAGATAGAATTGAACTTATCGTACCAGAAACGCAACATAACCATAGTTATATGGAAACTAAAAAAAATAAAATGGGACATTTAATATAGGAGGACTCGAAAATGAAGTTTGAAGGTAAATTAGTTGGTAAGGATTTAAAAATTGCGATTGTTGTTAGTAGATTTAATGATTTTATTACTACACGTTTACTTGAAGGGGCTAAAGATACACTCATTCGTCATGAAGTAGTAGATACTAATATTGATGTAGCTTATGTGCCTGGTGCATTTGAAATACCACTCGTTGCAAAAAAATTAGCTCAAAAAGGTGAATATGATGCTGTGATTACATTAGGATGTGTGATTAGAGGCGCAACTTCACATTATGACTATGTATGTAATGAAGTAGCTAAAGGTGTTTCTAAAGCAAATGATATTTCAGATACTCCAGTGATTTTTGGAGTTCTAACAACTGAAAGTATTGAGCAAGCAGTAGAAAGAGCTGGTACTAAAGCTGGAAATAAAGGTTCAGAAGCAGCAGTTAGTGCAATCGAAATGGCTAATCTAATTAAGCAAATCAATTAAAAAATAAAGGCATGAAGTAGATATCAAAATACTTCATGCCTTTATTTTATTTTTTATGTCTTTTAATGCCAAGGATAAGAGACGTCAATAAAGTTGCAAATATACCGATACCCAAAGTTATCTTTTTTAAGATTTTGGGTTTAGTAAATTCTTTTATAGCTAATGACAAGTTTTGAGGGCGTTCTGCTAGTCTTCTCATAAAGTACGCAAACCAATCATTACCGTATGGTACATAAACTGTAAATAAATAACCTTCATTAGCTATTTTTTGTGCTAATTCCGTGCGGAAACCGTACAACATTTGAAATTCCATTTTATCTTTGCTAATATGATTTTCTTTCATAAATTGTTTGACATGGTTGATAATTTCATTGTCATGTGTAGCTACAGATGTAAAGTTCTTTGAATTTAGTAGTCGTTTTTTAATAATTCTAATATAATTTGCGTCAATTTCTTCTTTCGATTGATAAGCGATTGATGCATCTTCCTTATAAGCACCTTTCACTAGTCTCAAACGTAATTCAGGATATTTATCAATTAAATCATCGGCTTCATACAGATAGGCTTGAATGACTGTACCCACATTTTTAAATTCACCTTTCAATCTATCAATAATATGTTGAATTTTAGAAAGACTATCGTACTTCTCTGTATCAATATTAATGTGCATCTTTCCATTCTTATCAGCTTTAAGTAAAATTTCTCTCATATTTTCATAAGCAAGATTTAAATCAAACTCACTTCCAAGTTGGCTAATTTTAACTGACATATGTGCCTTAACATTATTGTTATAGATTGCATCAATAATTTCTAAAATCTCTTCTTTAGCTTTAATACTTTCTTCTCTAGTACTAACAAATTCACCCAATGAGTCGACAGTAACTGAAATATTATAATCATTTAAATATTGTATGGTCTCAATTAATTGATGAATCGTATTTCCTGCGACTACACGATTTGCTCCCATTTGAGGTCCCATCTTTTTAGCTATTTTATTAAGATATGTATGATTAGATAACGCAATGAAAAAATCTTTAAATAAGGACATATGCAATACCTCCGTTATACTAAACTATGATATTTTTAAATAGTGTATCATGAAAATTAAGTTTAAGAAAGCGTTTACATTAAGATCTTGCACACTTAAAGAGTAATTATACTTTAGGCTATATTGGAAGAGTTAAAGAAAACACTTAAATATCTATCAAATTTCACTTAAAATAGCATTCAATATGTTTGATTTGCTATAATTATATTAATAAAGAACATATAAAAAGGGGCAATTAGAAAATGTGGAAGTGGGAAACAGAAAATGACGCAAAAGGCGTTGTTGTCATTGCTCATAATATATTAGAACATACAGGTAGATATGCATATGTTATCACGATGTTAAGAAGAAATGGTTATCACGTTATCATGGGCGATTTACCAGGACAAGGGCAAACATCACGAGCTCAAAAGGGACAAATAGATGATTTTAATACGTACCATGAGAATATATTAGAGTGGATAAAAATAGCTAATGAATATAAAATTCCAACATTTGTTTTAGGTGTGGGATTAGGTGGTCTCATTATTTTAAATCTGCTTGAGAAAACAGAATTACCTATTGAGGGTATATTATTATTTTCACCTATGTTAGAACTAAAGAAAGACTATAAAGGGCGCAAAAACAAATTGATTTCTAATGTTGGTAAAATTTCTAAAGATACTAGATTTAAAGTTGGTATAACCCCTCATGATTTAACACGTAATGATGAAATTATTGAAGAAACAGCAAATGATGGGCTAATGCTTAAAAAGGTAACATATAGTTGGTATAACCTTATAAATGAAAAGATGAAAGAAACAATGGATCATATCAGAGATATTAAACCTATTTCAGCATTGATAATGTATGGTACCAAAGACAAAATTTTAGAAACTCAATCTATTAATGAAATGAAAGATAAATTAAAGTCGAAAGAGATGTACTTTAAAGTTTGGGATGGATTATATCATGAAATACATAATGAACCTGAACGCGATTTGGTGATGAGATATGTTCTATCATTTTTAAATAATAGTGTAAATACTATGGGCTTTATAGTAAATGAAGAGGAAATTGAAGACATTTAAGTGAGCGAAAGAAAAATGTTATCAATTTGTATACGATTCTATAATGTGAATAAGTAACTCGGTTTTATACCGGGACTATAGTAATGAGTCCGTAGATCCTAAACATCTACGGGCTCTTATAATTCTTAATGATATATTTAGTTTGGTTTAATAAAAAATATATTTAACAATTTGTATAGAAAGTTTTGTCAAAATTATTGCGTTTTAAATGTAGAATTGATATATTTTGATTATATAATTAATTTAATTTTATTATGTATTAACACTAAGTTTTTGGGTTAGAATTTGAGTTGCACTAGATGTAAGATTTGTTTTAAATCTCATTTTTAAATCTTTTTACGGATAAAGTTGATTTTAAGTAGCTCAATCATTGAAATAAAAGGGTATAATTCTAAAGTTTAATAACTTTACCATTTGTAAAATTAAATTTGGGGGAAATGGTTAAGTTAGTTTATAGAATTCACAATTTTTTATTTGGGAGATGTTAATTTTGGCTAATAGTGAAAAGAACAGGGTTTATGGTATTTTACAATTAGAGACATTATTCAAAGAGATTGATTCAATTTTTAATACAATCAAAGAAGAATATGGAATGTCTAAAGAGGAAATTTTGATTTTACTTACACTTTTAGAAAAAGGCTCAATGACTTTAAAGGAAATGGATAAATATGTTCATATTAAGCCGTATAAACGTACACGTACTTATAATAATTTAGTTAATCTTGAGTGGATTTACAAAGAAAGACCTCAAGATGATGAACGTACAGTTATTATTCATTTTAATGACAAGCAAAATTCAAAAAAAGAAGATTTGTTAGAGTTTATTGATGACTCAATTAAAATCAAGTCTGAACCAATGCAATCTAGTTTACAATCTATTTTAGCGGTTTAATTTAACGCGCTTTAAATCTTTAATTGAATAAATTATTTTATTTAAAGCATGAGTACACTTATGAGAATTATTTGTTGAACTATGTATTAAAGAATGTGTTCAAAATTATGATAATCAGTAAACTTAATAGCAATTAAAAGTAAGGTATACTTCATGATGAAATTTATAATTAAAAAAAGAACCTGGGGCAAAATGTTTGCTTGTCTCAGGTTCTTTTTATGTGCACGTATTCTATGACTGAATTGAAAATATACATGTATAAACTCTTTAATTACGCTTTTCAATAGCACAGATAAAAGGAGCGTTATTCTTTTGATTTATGAATTGATATTGCAATATATGAGCTTTATTTTGATCAAAGTTTTGTAAAAATTCAAGTAGTGCTTCTTTTTCTATTTTACCTTCTTCATGACCGTGATATATAACTAATATAATAATTCCTTCAATACTTAAGATATCAAAGATTTCATTAATAGCCATAATTGTTGTTTCAGGTTTAGTGACAATTTCTTTGTTACCTTTCGGTAAATAACCTAAATTAAAAATAGCAGCATCTATGTGGCCATGATATTGGGCAGGAATGTGCAATTTAGCATTTTCATGACCAGATTGGATTAATTTTACATTCGAATAATCTTTTATTTTTTTGTGCGTATTCAAAATTGCTTGTTCTTGTATATCGAATCCATAGACAAATCCATTTGGAACATGTTGAGCAAAATAAGCAGTATCATTCCCATTACCACATGTTGCATCAATTACAATACTATTATGATTAATATGAGAATCAATTAACGATTTAGCGAAGGGTAAAATACGTTCTAGTTTCATGATTGTATACTCTGCTTGTTCATTTTACCTTGATAGGAGTTTCGTCTAGCAAGCTCATTATCAATTTCATTTAATACTTCCCATTTATTAACACTCCACATTGGTCCAACCATTAAATCTATAGGTCCATCTCCAGTGATTCTGTGCACAATCATTTCTGGGGGTAATACTTCAAGTTGATCGCAAACAAGATTAGTATAATCTTGTTGACTCATAAACTCGAGCATACCTTTTTCATATTGTTTAACCATAGGCGTTCCTTTTAGCAAGTGTAATAAATGAATTTTAATACCTTGAACGTCCATCTGAGCGACTTCTTTAGCAGTCTCCATCATCATGTCATAATTTTCACCTGGTAAGCCGTTGATTATGTGTGTACAAACATTTATATTATGCTTGCGTAATTTTGTTACGCCGTCATAGTATGTTTGCATATCATGAGCACGATTTATTAAATCGGAAGTGGACTGATGCACAGTTTGTAGGCCCAATTCTACCCATAAGTAAGTGCGCTGATTAAGTTCAGCTAAATATTCTACAACATCATCAGGCAAACAATCAGGTCTTGTCGCGATTGATAAACCAACGACGCCATCTTCTTTTAATACAGGTTCATATTTTTCTTTTAATACTTCTACAGGTGCATGCGTATTTGTAAACGCCTGAAAGTATGCAATATATTGACCTTCACTCCATTTTTCATGCATTCGTTCTTTTATTTTTTTGAATTGAACTTCAATTGGTTCAGCTCTATTACCTGCAAAGTCACCGCTTCCTGCTGCAGAACAAAATGTGCAACCTCCATGAGCTACAGTACCATCTCTATTTGGGCAATCAAATCCTCCATCTAAAGCGACTTTAAATATTTTTTGACCAAACTTGTTTTTTAAATGATAGTTCCATGTGTGATAGCGTTTATCTTCAAAGGCATACGGGAAATAGTTACCCATAATACATTTTCCTTTCTATTTAAGTTCTAAGTACAGATTTTAACATATTTTAGTGTTATAGTGTCTATTGTAGATTGAGAAAAATATAAAGAGAGGGACTCATGATATGAATATACCTAAATCAGTTTGGTGGCTAGTTATAGGTATGGCACTTAATATAACTGGCGCCAGTTTTTTGTGGCCTTTAAATACAATTTTCATGAAGGAAGAACTTCATAAGAGTTTAACAATTGCAGGTATCGTTTTGATGATTAATTCATTTGGAATGGTTGTAGGTAATTTGTTAGGTGGTTCTTTGTTTGATAAACTTGGCGGTTACAAAACGATTTTAATAGGTACATTTACTTGTTTATGTAGTACAACATTACTCAATTTGTTTCATGGCTGGCCTTGGTACGCAATTTGGTTAGTACTACTTGGATTTGGTGGCGGAATGATAGTTCCTGCTATTTATGCGATGGCAGGTGCCGTTTGGCCTAATGGAGGGAGACAAACTTTTAATGCTATATACTTAGCACAAAATATAGGAGTTGCTTTAGGTGCGGCATTAGGAGGTTTTGTGGCTGAATTTAGTTTCAATTATATTTTTATGGCAAATCTCATTATGTATGTACTTTTTGCCATCGTGGCGATTACACAGTTTAATTTAGAGATTAATGCTAAATTTAAACCACAAGATTCGATAGATTTAAAAAGCAAAGAAAATAAAAAACGATTTACTGCTATGATGCTAGTATGTGCAATGTTTGCAATTTGTTGGATTGCATATATTCAATGGGAAACAACGATAGCTTCATTCACTCAATCAATTAATATTTCAATGTCCCAATATAGTGTATTATGGACAATCAATGGAATAATGATTTTAGTAGCTCAACCGTTAATAAGACCAATTATCATCTTATTAAAAGGTAATTTAAAGCATCAGATGTTTGTAGGTATTTTTATTTTTATGAGTTCTTTCCTAGTAACGAGTTTTGCAAATCACTTTGCAATATTTGTAGTTGGCATGGTCATTTTAACATTTGGAGAAATGTTTGTTTGGCCTGCAGTACCAACTATAGCAAATCAACTTGCACCAGTTGGAAAGCAAGGTCAATACCAAGGATTTGTTAATTCAGCATCTACAGTGGGAAAAGCATTTGGACCTTTTATTGGCGGTATACTTGTAGATACATTTAATATGAGTATGATGTTTATTGGGATGATTATATTATTAAGTTTTGCACTGTTATTTTTAAGTTTCTATGATAAAGTGTTGCCTAAGAATTTTAAAAATCAACATCAATCAAGAGGACGACGAAATCAGAATGGTGTTTAATAATGTAATGATGTTTAATTAACTACTTGCATTCATTGACTATATACAATAATATTAAACACGTATAGTATTAAGCATTTAGAGGCTTTTCTACAGAGAGCTAGTGTTGATGAGAACTAGTGTTAAGGACTAAATGACTTATTAACATAAACGACATTTAATTAGACATCTCTTACTATTAAAATGAAGTGCGCTAATTGTTAGCGAATAAGGGTGGTAACGCGGCGCAGGTCGTCCCTTTCAAATCATTAATAGTAGGGATGTCTTTTTTATGAATTAGGAGGAAATGTGTTGAATTATAATCATAAGGAAATTGAAAAGAAGTGGCAGAATTACTGGGAAGAAAATAAGACCTTTAAAACGAATGACAATTTAGGACAAAAGAAATTTTATGCATTAGACATGTTTCCTTATCCATCTGGTGCTGGTTTACACGTAGGTCACCCAGAAGGATATACGGCAACAGATATCATCTCACGATATAAAAGAATGCAAGGTTACAATGTATTACATCCTATGGGATGGGACGCTTTTGGTTTACCGGCAGAACAATATGCTTTAGATACCGGTAATGATCCTCGTGAATTTACACAGAAGAATATTCAAACTTTCAAAAGACAAATTCAAGAATTAGGATTTAGTTATGATTGGGATAGAGAAGTGAATACTACAGATCCTGAATATTATAAATGGACGCAGTGGATATTTATTCAGTTGTATAATAAAGGTTTAGCTTATGTTGATGAAGTTGCTGTCAATTGGTGTCCTGCATTAGGTACTGTTTTGTCGAATGAAGAGGTTGTCGATGGGGTATCAGAACGTGGCGGTCATCCTGTTTACCGTAAGCCTATGAAACAATGGGTGCTCAAAATTACAGAATATGCTGATAGATTACTAGAAGATTTAGATGAGTTAGATTGGCCTGAATCAATTAAAGACATGCAACGAAACTGGATTGGACGTTCAGAAGGTGCCAAAGTAACATTTAAAATTGAGCAATCTGACCAAAATATTGAAGTGTTTACGACACGACCAGATACAATCTATGGTACTTCTTTCTTAGTTTTAAGCCCAGAACACCCACTTGTGAATGAAATTACGACAAGTGATAAAGAACAAGAAGTCAAATTGTATCAAAATGAAGCATCAAAAAAATCTGATTTAGAACGTACAGACTTAGCTAAAGAAAAAACAGGTGTGTTTACTGGAGCGTTTGCAATTAATCCGCTCTCTGGCGATAAATTACCTATTTGGATAGCAGATTATGTTTTATCAACTTACGGTACTGGTGCAGTAATGGCTGTGCCTGGACATGATGAGCGAGATCATGAATTTGCTACGAAGTTTAATTTACCAATTATCGAAGTTATAGAGGGTGGCGAAGTTCAAAAAAATGCATACACAGGTGAAGGAAAACACATTAATTCTGGAGAATTAGACGGTCTAGAAAATGAAGTGGCAATAAGTAAAGCGATAGAATTGCTTGAATCTAAAGGTGCTGGTGAGAAAAAAGTCAATTATAAATTACGTGATTGGTTATTTAGTAGGCAACGTTATTGGGGAGAACCAATTCCTATTATACATTGGGAAGATGGATCAATGACTACAGTTCCTGAAGATGAATTGCCTTTATTACTTCCAGAAACAGATGAAATTAAGCCATCAGGTACCGGTGAATCTCCACTTGCAAATATAGATGCGTTCGTAAACGTTATCGATGAAAAGACAGGTATGAAGGGGCGCCGAGAAACCAATACAATGCCTCAATGGGCTGGCAGTTGCTGGTACTATTTACGTTACATTGATCCACATAACGAAAAAATGATAGCGGATCCTGAAAAATTAAAACATTGGCTACCTGTTGATTTATATATTGGAGGCGTGGAACATGCAGTACTTCACTTATTATATGCAAGATTCTGGCATAAAGTGTTATATGACTTAGGTGTTGTACCGACAAAAGAACCATTCCAAAAACTATACAACCAGGGAATGATTTTAGGCGAAGGCAATGAAAAAATGAGTAAGTCTAAAGGTAATGTGATTAATCCAGATGATATTGTTGCATCACATGGTGCTGATACATTACGACTATATGAAATGTTTATGGGACCTTTAGATGCTGCGATCGCATGGAGTGAAAAAGGTTTGGATGGTTCTAGAAGATTCTTAGATCGCGTTTGGAGACTTATCATCACTGATGAGAATTCAATCAATAAAAAAATTGTAGATTCTAACGATCATTCACTTGATAAAGTATACAATCAAACAGTGAAAAAAGTAACAGAAGATTTTGATACACTTAGTTTTAATACTGCAATCAGTCAATTAATGGTGTTTATTAATGAGTGTTATAAAACAAATGAAGTTTACAAACCTTATATCGAAGGGTTTGTAAAAATGTTAGCGCCTATTGCACCACACATTGGTGAAGAATTATGGGATCGATTAGGGCATGAAAATACCATTACTTATCAACCATGGCCAACATTTGATGAAAGCTTATTAGTAGATGATGAAGTTGAAATCGTAGTTCAAGTCAATGGTAAAGTTAGAGCAAAAATCAATATACCAAAAGATTTATCTAAAGAAGAAATGCAAACCTTAGCCTTGTCTAACGATAATGTTAAAATGAGTATTGAAGGTAAAGAAGTTAAAAAAGTTATTGCTGTACCCCAAAAGCTAGTTAATATAGTTGCTAAATAATATTTTTCTAAAGGAGTGCTATTAAATGGAGTCAATAACAGTAGATGAATTAAAGAAAAAAATATTAGATTCAAATCCAGTTAACATTGTAGATGTTCGCACGAACGAAGAAACTGAAATGGGTGTTATTCCTGGAGCAAAAACAATTCCTATGGATGAAATTCCTGATAATTTGAAAGAATTCAATAAAAATGACACGTATTATATTGTATGTGCAGCAGGATCACGCAGTGCTAAAGTAGTTTCATATTTAGAAGAACAAGGTGTTCATGCTGTAAATGTCGAAGGTGGAATGAATGCTTGGGGCGATGAAGGTACTGTCATTGATAATATTTAAAGAACTTCGAAGTTGTAGATAATGATATTCTAAGTTAAAAATTAATACAAATGAGTTTATAATATATTCTAGGAATTTCTGGAATTAGAATGTAAATCACAAATGTGGTCACTGAGTACGATTAAGATTTTGATTTGAAATCTTAATCGTACTTTTTTTGATATAAAAATCATTAAATAATTCAATGTGGATCTCAAAAAACAAATTCTGATATCAATTAAAAATATATTAAGATAAATTTTTATACTACTAGATTTAGAATAATATAGATGATAAAATTAAAAAGACTTTAAATAGTTGTGTTTAATTAAATGAGCGATATTGGGAAGAGTCATTACTTTAAATATTTTTCAAAGTTCATTAGACATACATCATAAAGAATTTACAACTAGGAGGCCAATTTAATGAATCTATTTAGAAAACAGAAATTTAGTATTAGAAAATTTAATATAGGTATTTTTTCAGCATTAATAGCTACAGTCGCATTTTTAGCTCATCCGGGGCAAGCAACAGCTTCAGAACTGGAACCTTTTCAAAATAATGACACTACAGCTCAATCTGATGGAGGGTTAGAAAACACATCTCAGTCTAATCCTATAAGTGAGGAAACAACAAATACATTATCTGAGCAAACAGTACCTTCATCTACTGAAAATAAGCAAACACAAAATGATCCTCATCATAATGCTCAACCCATTGCAATAAATGCTGAAGAAGCTGAATCTGCTCAAACAGCACCTTATACCAATATCTATGAAAATAATGATACGAGTGACAACGGGTTACATGTTAATCAGCCGGTTAAACATCATATTGAAGCCCAATCTGAAGATGTAACAAATCATACGAACTCAAATCATTCAAATTCATCGATTCCGGAAAATAAAGCTACAACAGAATCATCAAGTAAACCTAAAAAGAGAGGGAAAAGATCATTAGATACAAATAGCGGAAATGACGCTACAAGTACAACTCAAAATACGGATCCAAATTTAAGTAATACAGGTCCAAATAGCATTAACACTGTAATTACATTTGATGATTTAGGAATAAAGACAAGTACAAATCGCTCTCGACCTGAGGTAAAGGTAGTTGATAGTCTAAATGGCTTTACAATGGTTAATGGTGGTAAGGTCGGTTTATTAAATAGTGTGTTAGAACGTACAAGCGTGTTTGATACTGGTGATCCTAAGAACTCTCAAGCAATTGAAAATGTTGTTGCTCTAGGTCGTATACATGGTAATGATGTTAATGACCACGGTGATTTTAACGGTATAGAAAAAGAATTTAATGTTAATCCTAATTCAGAATTGATCTTTAGTTTTAATACTATGACAGCTCGAAATTATAAGGGTGGAACTAATCTAGTTCTAAGGAATGCTGAGAATAATCAAGAAATAGCAACCGCTGATGTGCAAGGCGGAGGTATATATCGATTATTTAAATTACCAGATAATGTTTATCGTATTAAAGTACAATTTTTGCCGAATAATGAATTAATGAGAGATGCAAGACGGATTTATCAATTACAAGATGGTTATAAATATTACTCATTTATTGATACAGTAGGAATTAATTCGGGTTCACATTTATATGTGAAATCTAGACAAGTTAACAAAAATGTAAAGAATGGTAAAGAATTTGAAGTTAATACTCGTATAGAGAATAATGGTAACTTCGCTGCCGCTATAGGTCAAAATGAACTTACTTATAAAGTCACATTACCAGACAATTTCGAATACGTTGATAATTCAACTGAAGTTTCATTTGTTAACGGGAATGTGCCTAATTCTACGGTAAATCCGTTTTCAGTTAATTTCGATAGACAAAATCATACTTTAACATTTAGTAGTAATGGTTTAAATTTAAGCAGAAGTTCACAAGATGTTGCTAGATTCTTGCCCAATAAAGTACTAAATATTAGATACAAGCTTAGACCTGTCAACATCTCAACGCCACGTGAAGTGACTTTCAATGAAGCAATTAAATATAAAACATTTTCTGAATATTACATTAACACTACTGACAATACTGTTACAGGTCAACAAACGCCTTTTAGTATTAATGTCATCATGAATAAAGACGATTTATCAGAACAGGTCAATAAGGATATCATCCCATCGAACTATACACTTGCTTCTTATAATAAATATAATAAGTTGAAAGAACGTGCTCAGAATGTTCTGGATGAAGAAACAAACAATACACCTTTTAACCAAAGATACTCTCAAACTCAAATTGATGATTTATTACACGAATTACAAACAACACTAATAAGTCGTGTGAGTGCTTCGAGAGAAATTAATGATAAAGCTCAAGAAATGACTGATGGTGTATATGATAGTGCAGAATTAACTACTGAAGAAAAAGATACATTAGTTGATCAAATTGAAAATCATAAAAATGAAATTTCTAATAACATTGATGATGAACTTACAGATGATGGTGTTGAAAGAGTTAAAGAGGCTGGATTACACACTCTAGAAAGTGATACTCCACATCCAGTAACTAAACCAAATGCTCGACAAGTTGTGAATAACAAAGCGGAACAACAAAAGACGCTTATACGTAACAATCATGAGGCAACGACTGAGGAACAAAATGAAGCGATTAGTCAAGTTGAGGCACATTCATCCGATGCTATCGCCAAAATAGGTGAGGCAGAAACAGATACCACTGTGAATGAAGCAAGAGATAATGGTACGAAATTAATAGCTACAGATGTTCCAAATCCAACTAAAAAAGCAGAAGCTAGAGAGGCAGTTACCAACAGTGCAAATTCAAAAATTAAAGATATCAACAATAATACACAAGCTACATTAGACGAAAGAAATGATGCTATCACACTTGTTAATAGATCAAAAGATGAAGCGATTCAAAATATTAACACTGCACAAGGTAATGATGATGTCACTGAAGCACAAAACAATGGAACGAATACGATACAACAAGTACCATTAACTCCAGTGAAAAGACAAAATGCAATAGCAACTATCAATGCTAAAGCGGATGAACAAAAACGTTTAATTCAAGCGAACAATAATGCAACGACTGAAGAAAAGGCAGATGCTGAGCGTAAAGTTAATGAAGCATTATTAACTGCAACTCAAAATATTAGCAATGCACCTACTAATAGAGATGTTGATCAAGCACAAACAACGGGAAGTGGTATCATATCCACAATAAGTCCTGCAACGAAGATTAAAGAGGATGCACGTGCAGCAGTTGAAGCTAAAGCTATTGCACAAAATCAACAAATTAATTCAAATAATATGGCAACAACTGAAGAAAAGCAGGATGCATTAAATCAAGTAGAAGCACATAAGCAAGCTACAATAACAAATATCAATCAAGCTCAGTCAACTCAACAAGTTTCTGAAGCTAGGAATAATGGCATAAATACTATTAATCAAGATCAACCTAATGCAGTTAAGAAAAATAATACAAAAACATTATTAGAACAAAAAGGAAACGAGAAAAAGTCAGCAATAGCTCAAACACCTGATGCTACGATTGAAGAGAAACAAGAAGCTGTCAGTGTTGTTTCGCAAGCTGTTACCAATGGCAATAATCATATCAACCAAGCAAATTCTAATGATGATGTAGATCAAGCACTTAGTAATGCAGAACAAATTATTACTCATACTGATGTTAATGTTCAAAAAAACCTCAAGCTAGACAAGCACTGATTGCTAAAGTAAATGAAAAGCAGAGTGCGATTAATACTGATAATGAAGGCACTATAGAAGAAAAACAAAAAGCAATTCAAAGTTTGAATGATGTTAAAAATTCAGCTGATGAACAAATTACACAGGCTGCTTCTAATCAAAATGTTGATAACGCCTTAAATATAGGTATAAGTAATATCAGTAAAATACAGACTAATTTCACTAAAAAGCAACAAGCTAGAGATCAAGTAAATCAAAAGTTTCAAGAAAAAGAAGCTGAATTAAATTCAACTCCTCATGCAACTCACGATGAAAAACAAGATGCGTTAACTAGATTAACACAAGTAAAAGAAAGTATACTCAATGACATAAATCAAGCACAAACAAATCAAAATGTTGATACAGCACTTACTAATGGAATTCAAAATATTCAAAATATACAAGTGGATGTTAGGAAAAAACAAGAAGCCAGAACTACGATTAATGATATTGTTCAACAACATAAACAAACTATACAAAATAATGATGATGCTACAACTGAAGAGAAGGAAGTCGCAAATAATTTAGTTAATGTATCACAGCAAAATGTAATTAGTAAGATTGATAATGCTACAACCAATAACCAAATTGATGGTATTGTGAGTGATGGTAGACAAACCATAAATGCAATCACACCTGATACATCAATTAAAAGAAATGCAAAAAATGATATTGATGGTAAAGCAGCTGATAGGAAAATAAAAATTCAAAGAATAAATGATGCTACAGCTGAGGAAATTCAAGAAGCGAATCGTAAAATTGAAGAAGCTAAAATTGAAGCAAAAGATAATATTCAACACAGTAGCACTAGAGACCAAGTAAATGAAGCGAAAACTAATGGAATAAATAAAATAGAAAATATAACTCCAGCAACTACTGTGAAATCTGAAGCTAGACAAGCAGTCCAGAATAAAGCAAATGAACAGATTAATCATATTCAAAACACGCCTGATGCTACTAATGAAGAAAAACAAGAGGCAATAAACAGAGTAAGTGCTGAATTAGCAAGAGTTCAAGCACAAATAAATGCAGAACATACAACCCAAGGTGTTAAAAATATCAAAGACGATGCGATAACTTCTTTATCTCGAATTAATGCGCAAGTTGTTGAGAAAGAGTCGGCAAGAAATGCAATCGAACAAAAGTCAACACAACAAACGCAATTCATTAATGATAATGATAATGCTACAGATGAAGAAAAAGAGGTCGCCAACAATTTAGTTATAGCTAGAAAACAAAATGCGTTAGATAATATTAACTCTTTATCTTCAAATAGTGATATTGAAATTGCTAAAGTAACAGGAATAAATGAAATAGCTAAAGTTTTACCAGCAACCTCTGTTAAGTCTAAAGCAAAAAAAGATATTGATCAAAAACTCGCGCAACAGATTAATCAAATTCAAACACATCAAACTACTACAATTGAGGAAAAAGAAGCGGCTATTCAATTGGCAAATCAAAAAGCAAATGAAGCAAGAACAGCAATTCAAAATGAACATAGTAACAATGGTGTCGCACAAGCTAAATCTAACGGCATTCATGAAATTGAATTAGTTACGCCAGATGCGCACAAAAAATCTGATGCTAAACAAAGTATCGATGATAAATATAATGAGCAAAGTAATACTATCAACACTACACCAGATGCAACAGATGAAGAAAAGCAAAAAGCATTAGATAAATTAAAAATAGCTAAAGATGCAGGATACAACAAAGTTGATCAAGCGCAAACAAACCAACAAGTATCTGATGCAAAAACTGAGGCTATAGATACGATAACTAATATTCAAGCAAATGTTGCAAAAAAACCATCCGCGCGAATGGAATTAGATTCAAAGTTTGAAGATTTAAAGCGTCAAATCAATGCAACGCCTAATGCTACAGAAGAAGAAAAACAAGATGCAATTCAAAGATTGAATGTTAAAAGAGAAGAAGTTAAGAATCTAATAAATCAAGACAGACGTGACAATGACGTTGAACAGCACAAAAATACTGGACTTCAAGAATTAGAAACGATTCATGCTAATCCAACTAGAAAATCTGACGCGCTTCAAGAGTTACAAACTAAATTTATTTCACAAACAGAGTTAATTAATAATAATAAAGATGCAACTAATGAAGAAAAAGCTGAAGCTAAACGACTTCTGGAGATTAGTAAAAATAAAACTATAACAAATATCAATCAAGCGCAAACTAATAATCAAGTTGATAATGCTAAAGATAACGGCATGAATGAGATTGCTACCATAATACCAGCAACAACAATTAAAACAGATGCTAAAACGGCGATTGATAAAAAAGCTGAGCAACAAGTTACAATCATCAATGGTAATAATGATGCAACCGAAGAAGAAAAGCAAGAGGCAACAAATAGAGTCAATGCCGGATTAGCACAAGCAATACAAAATATTAATAATGCACATAGTACTCAAGAAGTAAATGAATCTAAAACACATAGTATTGCTACAATCAAGAGTATACTACCCAATGTGATCAAAAAACCGACTGCTATAAATGATTTGACTCAAGAAGCTAATAACCAAAAGACGTTAATAGGTAATGATGGTAATGCTACTGATGATGAAAAAGAGGCTGCAAAACAATTAGTGACCCAAAAATTAAATGAAGAAATTCAAAAAATTCATGAAAGTACACAAGATAATCAAGTTGATAATGTAAAAGCACAAGCTATTACTGCAATTAAATTGATTAATGCAAATGCACATAAAAGACAAGATGCCATCAATATTTTGACTAATCTAGCTGAAAGTAAAAAATCAGATATAAGAGCCAATCAAGATGCAACTACTGAAGAAAAAAATACGGCAATACAATCTATAGATGATACGTTAGCACAAGCACGTAACAATATTAATGGTGCAAATACAAATGTGTTAGTGGACGAGAATTTAGAAGATGGTAAGCAAAAGTTACAACGTATTGAGTTGTCTACCCAAACTAAAACACAAGCTAAAGCAGATATTGCCCAAGCAATAGGTCAACAAAGATCGACAATAGATCAGAATCAAAATGCTACAACTGAAGAAAAACAAGAAGCACTTGAGAGACTTAATCAAGACACAAATGGAGTCAATGATAGAATACAAGCAGCTTTAGCAAATCAAAATGTTACAGACGAAAAAAATAATATATTAGAAACAATAAGAAATGTTGAACCTATTGTAGTTGTAAAACCTAAGGCGAATGAAAATATTAGAAAAAAAGCTGCGGAACAAACGACTTTAATAAATCAAAATCAAGATGCGACACTAGAAGAAAAACAAATAGCACTTGGCAAATTAGAAGAAGTAAAAAATGAAGCGTTAAATCAAGTATCACAGGCACACTCAAATAATGATGTGAAAATTGCGGAAAATAATGGAATTGCTAAAATTTCTGAGGTCCATCCTGAGACTAGTATTAAACGTAATGCTAAACAAGAGATTGAACAAGTTGCGCAAAGTCAAATTGATACTATCAATGCAAATAATAAATCAACTAATGAAGAAAAATCAGCCGCTATAGATAGAGTTAATGTAGCTAAAATTGATGCTATTAATAATATTGCTAATGCTACAACTACGCAATTAGTCAATGATGCTAAAAATAATGGTAACACGAGTATTACCCAAATATTACCAAGTACAGCAGTCAAAACTAATGCATTAGCAGCTCTAGCTACCGAAGCTAAAAATAAAAACGCTATAATAGATCAAACGCCAAATGCAACAGCAGAAGAAAAAGAAGAAGCAAATAATAAAGTTGATGGTCTTCAAGAAGAAGCAGATGCTAATATCCTGAAAGCGCACACTACTGAGGAAGTAAATAATATTAAAAATCAAGCTGTTCAAAATATTAACGCTGTTCAAGTTGAAGTTATCAAGAAGCAAAACGTTAAAAACCAATTGAATCAATTCGTTGATAATCAAAAGAAAATTATTGAAAATACGCCTGATGCAACACTAGAAGAAAAAGCTGAAGCTAATAGATTACTTCAAAATGTACTAACGTCCGCATCAGATGAAATTGCTAATGTAGTTCATAACAACGAGGTTGATCAAGCTTTAGATAAAGCTAGACCTAAAATTGAGGCAATTGTACCACAAGTTAGTAAGAAACGTGATGCTTTAAATGCAATCCAAGAAGCATTTAATTCACAAACTCAAGAAATACAAGAGAACCAAGAAGCTACGAATGAAGAAAAGACTGAAGCATTAAATAAAATAAACCAATTACTTAATCAGGCTAAAGTAAATATTGATCAAGCACAGTCAAATAAAGATGTAGATAATGCGAAAACACGTATTATTCAAGATATAGAGCAAATTCAAGCACATCCACAAACAAAAGAAACAGGGCGTCACAGATTAAATGAAAAAGCTAACCAACAACAAAGTACTATTGCAACTCATCCTAATTCAACAATTGAAGAAAGACAGGAAGCAAGTGCAAAACTACAAGAAGTCCTTAAAAAAGCCATAGCTAAAATAGATAAAGGTCAAACGAATGATGATGTAGAAAAGACTGTAGTAAACGGAATAGCTGAAATTGAAAATATATTACCTACTACTACAGTTAAAGATAAAGCTAAAGCTGATGTAAATGCTGAAAAAGAGCAGAAAAACATACAAATTAATAGTAATGATGAAGCAACGACTGAAGAAAAATTAGTTGCTAGTGACAATTTAAATCACGTTGTCGAGACAACAAATCAAGCTATTGAGGATGCGCCAGATACCAACCAAGTGAATGTAGAAAAGAACAAAGGAATAGGTACAATTAGAGATATTCAACCACTTGTAGTTAAAAAACCTACTGCCAAATCTAAAATTGAAAGCGCAGTAGAAAAAAAGAAAACTGAAATTAATCAAACCCAAAATGCAACTGATGATGAAGTAAGAGAGGGTTTAAATCAGTTAAATCAAATTCATGAAAAAGCCAAAAATGATGTAAATCAATCTCAAACTAATCAGCAAGTTGAAAATGCTGAGCAAAATAGTTTAGATCTAATCAATAACTTCAGACCAGATTTCAGTAAAAAACGTAATGCAGTAGCTGAAATTGTTAAAGCGCAACAAAATAAAATTGATGAAATAGAGCAAGAATTTAGTGCTACACAAGAAGAAAAAGATAATGCGTTACAACATTTAGATGAACAGGTTAAAGAAATCATTAATTCTATAAATCGAGCTAATACAGATAATGAAGTAGATAATGCTAAAACTTCTGGCTTGAATAATATAAATGAATACAGACCAGAATATAATAAAAAGAAAAATGCTATATTGAAATTATATGATGTTTCAGATACTCATGAAGCTATAATTAATGGTTATCCTGATGCAACTGAAGATGAACTTCAAGAAGCTAATAGTAAGTTAAATAAAATACTTTTAGATGCAAAAAAACAAATTGGACTTGCACACACAAATAATGAAGTTGATGATATTTATAATGAAGTTTCCCAAAAAATGAAAACTATTTTACCTCGTGTAGATACAAAAGCGGTAGCACGTTCTGTACTTAATGCACTTGCTAAACAATTGATTAAAACTTTTGAAAATACTCCAGATGTTACTCATGAGGAACGTAATGATGCGATTAATCATGTAAAAGAACAATTATCATTAGTATTCAATGCCATTGAAAAAGACCAAAAAGATATACAAGTTGCGCAAGATGAATTATTTGGATTAAATGAATTAAATAGTATATTTATCAACATAACTCAAAAGCCTACTGCCAGAAAAGCAATTAGTGATAAGGCGAGTCAATTAAACAACTCTATCAATAATACGCCATATGCTACAGAAGAAGAACGACAAATTGCACTGAATAAAGTTAAGGCGATTGTTGATGATGCAAATGAAAAAATACGAGAAGCTAACACTGATAGCGAAGTACTTGGAACAAAATCAAACGCAATAACATTATTACAAGCGATCAGTGCGGATGTACAAGTTAAACCGCAAGCATTTGAAGAAATCAACGCACAAGCTGAAATTCAAAGAGAACGTATCAATGGAAATAGTGATGCGACAAGAGAAGAAAAAGAAGAAGCTTTAAAACAAGTTGATACATTAGTAAATCAATCATTTATTACAATTAATAATGTTAATAAAAATCAAGAAGTTTACGATACTAAAAACAAAACGATTGAAGCTATTCATAAAATCAAACCAATAACAATCATCAAACCACAAGCATTAAATGAAATCACTAATCAATTAGACGCTCAACGTGATTTAATAAAGAATAATAATGAGTCTACAGTTGAAGAAAAAGCATCGGCTATCGATAAATTAATTAAAACTGCGGCAAGAATTGCTGAAGCAATAGATAAAGCTCAAACAAATGAAGATGTTAAAAATATTAAAAAACAAAGTATTGATGAAATTTCTAAAATACTACCTGTTATTGAAATTAAATTAGCTGCAAGAAATGAAATTCATCAAAAAGCTGAAGTTATTCGTGGATTAATTAATAATAATGAAGAAGCGACTAAAGAAGAAAAAGATGTAGCATTAAATCAATTAGACACAACTCTAACACAAGCAAATCTTTCAATTGACCAAGCATTAACTAATGAAGCTGTTAATAGAGCTAAAGAAATAGCAACTTCTGAAATTAATAAAATTTCTGTCATTACCATTAAAAAGCCTGAAGCTATAGCAGAAATTCAAGAACTAGCAGATAAAAAATTAAATAAATTTAAACAAAATCAAGAAGCTACTATTGAAGAAAATCAATCAGCTATCAATGAATTAGAACAAGCTTTAAAATCAGCTATTAATCATATTCATCAATCTCAAAATAATGAATCAGTGAGCGCTGCATTAAAAGAAAGTATATCTTTAATAGACTCGATTGAAATTCAAGCACATAAAAAATTAGAAGCTAAAGCATATATTGATGGATATAGTGACGATAAAATTAATGACATATCTTCTAGAGCGACTAACGAAGAAAAACAAATATTTGTAAGTAAACTTAAAGCATTAATCAATCATGCACATAAACAGATTGACGAAGCTGAAACATTTGTTTCAGTTGATACAATTGTCCGAAACTTTAAAGTTGAAGTGGATAAATTAAACTCAATTGTACGTAAAAAAGCTAAAGCGTTGAAGGAAATTGAATTAGAAGCAGACCATGTAAAGCAAATGATAAATGCAAATTTAAGTGCTAGTACTAGAGTGAAACAAAATGCTCGTACATTGATAAATGAAATTGTTAGTAACGCTTTAAGTCAACTTAATAAAGTAACCACAAATAAAGAAGTTGATGAATTAGTTAACGAGACGATTGAAAAACTTAAGTCAATACAATTAAGAGAAGATAAAATATTGAGTAGTCAACGCTCAACAACATCTATGACAGAAAAATCTAATCAATGTTATAGTTCCGAGAATAATACAATTAAATCTCTACCAGAGACAGGAAATGTTGATAAATCAGTGCCTTTAGCTGGAGTTACTTTAATATCTGGTTTAGCAATCATGTCCTCACGCAAAAAGAAAAAAGATAAAAAAGTGAATGACTAATATTATAAATTTATAAACCACAGAACCGGAGATATCAATTAATAAACTCCCTTCAAAGTAGACATTAATATAATGAAAACTTTGAAGGGAGTATTTTTAGCTATTCAACATAAAATCGTCGCTAATCTATTATTAAACGTTTTTTAAGGATAGCAAAATGTAAATTCTTTTCAATACTATTAAGGTAGTTATTTATATTAACCACCTATATGTGAAATATAATATGGAGTTTAACACCTTTATCACATTCTAATAACAATCGTTATTCAAAGAACAACAAATTAATAATTGTAAATGAATATTTGAATTCAGATATAGCAATTAAATATTTTTAATAAAATATAAAACATATAAGCTATTAAATAATAAAAATCTAGCATATCATTTTGCTTATATTTGTGGTGGTCATCTTGTGAAAATATGAAGAAATACATTTTATGAATTAGTGTATGTACAATCTAGATGTGTCTAATATAAAAAAATTGCTATAAAGTATTTGATTATTAACAAGTACTTTATAGCTTATGCTAATTTGTATTATATTAATAAAATTATTTGTTTTTATCTATTTTAAATTCACCGGCAAACGTTCCAGCAACATGACCCGTAACTAATGCACTTGTTATATTATAACCTCCAGTGTATCCATGAATATCTAAGACTTCGCCACATAAAAATAATCCTGGCACTAATTTGGACATCATAGTTTTAGGTTCTATTTCTTTTAAAGAAATACCGCCACCTGTCACAAAAGCTTTGTCTAATGGAAGTGTACCATCTACTGTAAAGGTAAAAGTCTTTAGAAGATTAACAAAAGTTTGAAACTGTTGGTTTGATAAATGATGTGCAGTCATTTCATCATGAATACCAGATTGTTCGAGAATAAATAATAAATATCGCTCTTCTATTATTCCACGCAAGCTATTTTTAATATATTTATCTGGTTCTGCTTTAAGTATTTTTCTCACTTTTTGAGATAGTTGATCTACGTTTAGTTCAGGGAAAACATCTAATTGCATTTGGATATTTTTCTTTTTTTGATTTTTCTGCTCTTTATAAACAAACTGACTGCATCTAAGAGCAGCAGGACCACTAATTCCAAAATGTGTGAATATCATATCCATTTGATGACTTACTCTTTTTTTACCATTTTTCTTTAAAACCGATAAATTAACATTTTTTAAACTTAACCCTTTTAAGCGATTTGATTTGATAAAAGTTTCTGAAGAAGTGATAGGTACTTCAGTAGGGAATAATTCTGTTATAGAATGACCCAGAGATTTTGCAAATTTGTAACCATCTCCAGTAGAACCGGTTTGAGGCACTGATGTACCTCCTGTAGCAATAATTAAACTGTGACTTTCAAATTCACCTATTTGTGTTTTAACTTTAAAATTATGGTCATACGAAACACTGACAACTGGTGTTTCTTCCTTAATCTCAACATGATTCTCTTTGAGCTGGTTAATAAGCACATCAACAACATCTTGAGATTTATTTGAAACTGGGAACATTCTACCATGATCTTCTTCTTTAAGTTTGACTCCATGGGTTTCAAAAAAATTTATAATAGAAAGATTATCAAAAACTGAGAAAGGGCTATATAGGAATTTACCATTACCCGGAATATTTTTTATGATTTCATCATACGGAAGTCTATTAGTTACGTTGCAACGACCACCACCTGAGATTTTTAGTTTTCGTCCAAGACCTTTTTTCTTTTCGATTAATAAAACTGATTCATTTTTTTCACTTGCAGCAACTGCAGCCATAGCCCCACTAGGGCCGCCTCCGATAACAATTGTTTGATACATAATGATAACCTCCACACTTTTTTATCTTAATTATTGTAAATGGAATAGGATGACAGAGCTTAAGATAATAATTATAATATAAAACTTGGCAAATAATATTAAAATTGAAGTTGAGAGTCTTTTAAAGTCATATCGATTTTAATTAAAGTTATCTTTATAGGACAAACAACTATTATTTTGTGATATATTTTAAAGTAATGCAAGATAATGTGTTTAACAGTAAATATAGAACTGACAAGCATTAATAATTATTAAGATAGGAAGATAGGTTATGAGTGAAAGTAAAGAAATGGTTCGTGGAACCTTTTTAATTACAATAAGTATTTTAATTACAAAAGTATTAGGTGTCTTATTTATTATTCCGTTTACTGCTTTAATAGGTGGACAAGCCAACATGGCACCTTTTACTTATGCTTATGCACCATACAATATAGCTATAGCTATAGCAACAGCAGGTGTTCCGCTTGCCGCGTCAAAATATGTTGCTAAATATAATGCGCTGGGTGCATATAAAGTCAGTCAGAAGTTTTATAAATCAAGTTTTGTAGTCATGAGTATTACTGGTATTGTAGGTTTCCTAGTTTTATATTTATTAGCACCATACATAGCCGAATTAACTTTATCACGTAATACTCATGGTAAGAATGGGTGGACAGTTGCTGATATCACTTGGATTATTAGAATAATAAGTATGGTAGTTATATTTATTCCAGTTCTCGCAACTTGGAGAGGTATATTTCAAGGATACAAATCGATGGGACCTACTGCAGTATCAGAAGTTACAGAACAAATTGCAAGAATTGTATTTATTTTAGTAGGTAGTTATTTAACGCTCAATGTATTTGGAGGTACAGTTCTTCAGGCAAATGGTATTGCAACGTTTGCAGCGGCAATAGGTGCAATCGCAGGAATACTTACATTATGGTATTACTGGATTAAAAGAAGAAATAATATTAAAAAAATGGTCGACTCAGATACAGCGAATTTAAATGTTTCATACGGGAAAATGTACAAAGAAATTATTGCTTATAGCATTCCATTTGTCATAGTAAGTTTGAATTTTCCACTATTTAATTTGGTTGATCAGTTTACTCATAATGGTGCGCTTAACCTTGTAGGTGTCAAACCTGGTTTGCAAGATATATTCTTTAACATGTTAAACATGTCTACAAACAAAATTGTAATGATTCCAACATCATTAAGTGCTGGATTTGCTGTCAGTTTAATACCATTTATAACTAAAACCTATGAAGAAGGTAGATATGCAGAGATGCATCGACAAATTAGAACTTCGATTGGAGTTTTAATGTTCATTACTGTTCCAGCTAGTATTGGGATCATGGCATTAGCGCAACCTTTATTCACAGTATTTTATGGTTTTGATCCAGTTGTT
Organism: Staphylococcus sp. HMSC068G11; assembly: GCF_001815825.1. Lineage (NCBI taxonomy): Bacteria > Bacillati > Bacillota > Bacilli > Caryophanales > Staphylococcaceae > Staphylococcus > Staphylococcus sp. HMSC068G11. Next base: position 161,251 of record NZ_KV822100.1, on the reverse strand, counting down.
CACGGTCACGATCCAAATTTCGATGGAAGTAGATTATTATTTTATTATGCTCCTGTTGCAATTTTAATTTCATTATTAAGTGTTACAGCATCAATGTTACAGGGTATCGATAAACAAAAATTAACGGTTTTTGTTATTTTAGGATCTGTTTTAATTAAATTAATTCTCAATTATCCTTTAATTATGTTATTACATACACCTGGCGCTGTATTAAGTACAGCAATAGCTTTATTATTTGCAATTTGTTGCAATTTCTATATTCTTAAAAAATACGCAAACTTTAAATTTAGTTACAGTTGGATACATCTAGCTAAGATTATTCTAATTTCAATCATCATGATGATTGGGGTTGAGGTGATTTTCTTCATTTTAAGATTATTCTTGGAACCAACTAGATTTAATTACTTGATTATTGTTGCAATTGGTGTCATTGTAGGAGCAATCATTTATGGAGGTATTACAATCAAGACTAAATTAGCTGATGAATTTTTAGGTGATATTCCCGCTAAAATAAGACGTAAAGTGAAGATATTGCGATGAGATTAGATAAATTTCTAGCTAATATGGGCGTTGGAACGCGATCAGAAGTTAAACAGTTACTCAAAAAAGGAGCTGTTAAGGTCAACCAAAATAAAGTTAAGTCACCTAAACTTCATGTTAATCCTAATTCTGATGAGATAATGGTAAATGATGAAGTAGTAAGTTATATTGACAAAGTGTATATCATGTTAAACAAACCAAAAGGTTATATTTCAGCTACAGAGGATGAGTTGCATCCTACTATTATTGATTTGATACCTGAATACGCACATTTAAATATTTTTCCGGTCGGACGTTTGGACAAAGATACAGAAGGATTACTCCTAGTTACAAATGATGGGCAGTTTAATCATGAAGTAATGAATCCCAATAAGCATGTTTCAAAGACTTATGAAGTCTATTCAAAACACCCAATAACTCAATTTGATATTGATGAATTTAAATCCGGAATAGAATTATCAGATGGAAAATTAAAGCCTGCAATTTTAAAGAAAGTTGATGATTATGTATCACATGTCACCATTTACGAAGGAAAATATCATCAAGTTAAAAGAATGTTTCATAGTATCGAAAATGAGGTATTAGAATTGAAACGCATAAAGATTGCTGAACTAGAACTAGACCATAATTTAGATTTAGGTAGTTATCGTTTGTTAACACAATTGGATTTTGATAACCTTAAAAACTAACAAAGGAGAGATGTAAAATGGGAAAAAGTACTAATTTATTTAAAGTTGCATTAGGCATTGGTGGTGCTATTACTGCTGTAGCATTATCACGTAAAGAAAGTCGAGATAAACTTAAACAAGAATATAATAAATATAAAGAAGATCCTGAATTATATAAATCTAGCGCTAAAGATTTAGCAACTCAAATAGGTAATAAAGCTAATGAAACAATTCAAGAAGTTAAGAAGAACCCTAAAGACTATGTTGAACGTATCAAAAGTAATCCTAAAGAATTTTTAGAAGAAGAAAAGTCTAAAATTATTGGCAAAAATGATCAGACTCAAGATGATATCGAAGAAGGAAAATTCGATGCTGAAGGTGGCGCAACTGCCAATAATAATTTAAGAGTTGTTACTGAAGATGACTTAAAAAATAATAAAAATGCATTACAAGATAAAAAAGAATAGTTATACATTTTAACTTTAGTGGAACAGAATTTGAATTCGTTGTTCCATAGCGATTACAAGGATTAGTTTTAAACATAAGTGTTATATGTTTATTTTCAATCCGTTTATCGATTGTTAAGAAAAAGAGGAGCCTAGGACATTAACTTGTACCTAGGCTTTTTTATATTTTTTTAAATATAAGTTAATCTTTTAGTCGCAACTTATTAATAAAAATTAAGTTATTTTTCTGACATCTTACTGTAGTTTCTTTTAAACATCATGTAAAATGGAACATAACTTAGAAAAAAGGAAGTTGATCTCGAATGTGGAAAGAAAAGGTTCTAGAGTACGAAAATCAAATGATTGAAGATCTTAAAGGCTTATTATCTATAGAAAGCATCAGAGATGATTCTAAAGCCACAGCTGATGCACCTGTGGGACCAGGGCCGAGAGAAGCTCTTGATTACATGTACAAGCTAGGTAAAAGAGATGGTTTTTCAACGCATGATGTTGATCATATAGCTGGTAGAATTGAAGCTGGTAAAGGAAAAGATGTATTAGGTATTTTATGTCATGTCGATGTAGTACCCGCAGGCGACGGATGGGATTCAAACCCATTCCAACCAGTAGTGACAGACAATGCAATTATAGCCAGAGGGACACTGGATGATAAAGGACCAACCATTGCTGCCTATTATGCAGTTAAAATTTTAAATGAGATGAAGGTAGATTGGAAAAAACGTATACACATTATTATCGGAACTGATGAGGAATCAGATTGGAAATGTACAGACAGATATTTCAAAACAGAAGAAATGCCTGCCTTAGGTTTTGCACCAGATGCAGAATTCCCAGCTATACATGGTGAAAAAGGTATTACAACCTTTGATTTAGTACAAAATGAAGTGACGGAAGATACAGATGAACCTGACTATGAGTTATTAAAATTTGAATCTGGTCAAAGATACAATATGGTTCCTGATCACGCTAAGGCAGAAGTGCTCGTCAAAGAAAATATGACAGATGTCATTCAAAACTTTGAAAACTTTTTACAACAAAATCAACTGCAGGGTGAAAGTACAGTTGACAGTGGTATTTTAATATTAACAGTTGAAGGTAAAGCAGTTCATGGCATGGATCCATCTTTAGGTGTTAATGCAGGGTTGTTTTTACTGAAATTTTTAGTAAGTCTTAATCTAAATAAAAGCGCAAAAGATTTTGTAGAATTCAATGAGCGATACTTATTTGAATCTCACTTTGGTGAAAAAATGGGTATGAAGTTCCATACTGATATTATGGGAGATGTCACTACTAATATCGGGGTTATTAGTTATGATAAAGAAAAAGCAGGCCGTTATGGTGTTAATCTAAGATATCCCGAAGGATTTAAATTTGAAGACGCAATCGAAAGATTTAAAAGCGAAATTAATGAACTAGGTTTTAGCTTAGAACTTGGTAAAGTTCAAAAACCGCATTATGTTGATAAAAATGACCCATTTGTAAAAACACTTGTAAACGCATATAGAAATCAAACAGGTGATATGACTGAACCATATACGATTGGTGGAGGAACATATGCGAGAAATTTAGATAAGGGTGTCGCATTTGGTGCGATGTTTGCAGATTCAGAAGATTTAATGCATCAAAAAAATGAGTATATAACTAAAAAGCAATTGATCAATGCAACAAGTATTTATTTAGAAGCTATTTACGCTTTATGTGTGGAGGATTAATTTATGACAAAAGTTTTTATAAATGGTGAATTTGTTAATGAAGAGGATGCTAAGGTTTCATACGAAGATCGAGGATACGTGTTTGGGGACGGAATCTATGAATATATCCGTGCATATGATGGGAAATTGTTTACCGTTAAAGAGCATTTTGAAAGATTTTTAAGAAGTGCTGAAGAAATAGGTCTAGATTTAAATTTTACTATCGAGGAATTAGTTGAATTAGTACGTCGATTATTAAAAGAAAATAACGTTGTGAATGGCGGTATTTATATACAAGCTACCCGTGGTGCTGCTCCCCGAAATCATTCATTTCCAACACCACCTGTAAAACCTGTTATTATGGCTTTTACGAAAAGTTATGATAGACCTTATGAAGAATTAGAACAAGGTGTTTATGCCATTACAACTGAAGATATTAGATGGTTACGTTGTGATATTAAAAGTTTAAATTTATTAGGTAATGTATTAGCTAAAGAATATGCTGTTAAATATAATGCTGCAGAGGCTATACAACACCGAAGTGATATTGTCACTGAGGGTGCATCTAGTAATGTTTACGCAATTAAAGATGGAGTAATATACACGCATCCTGTCAATAATTTTATATTGAACGGAATTACACGCCGTGTCATAAAGTGGATAGCAGAGGATGAACAAATACCATTCAAAGAAGAAACATTTACAGTAGAATTTCTTAAAAATGCTGATGAAGTTATCATTTCTAGTACTTCTGCAGAAGTTATGCCAATTACAAAAATTGATGGTGAAAATGTTAAAGATGGACAAGTTGGTACTATAACACGCCAATTACAACAAGGATTTGAAAAGTATATTCAATCACATAGTATTTAGAATTTTTAAATTTATAGTTTGAGGATGAAAATTTAAAATAATTGTCTTATTTCACCGAAAATCTGATCTGATAATGTGTTATAATTTATAATAAAGCGATTTAGAAATCAAAGAGACATTAGACTAGTAAAATGTATCTTTTTGTTTCTGATTTTTAGTTGAAATGTAACCCTAAAAATTATAAAATCTTTTATGAGTGATAAATTATGAACGGACTTAAATAAGTCGAATTAAGATGGGACTAAATATTGACTTAAATAGCTCACATAAACTGTTAACAAATTAAATGTAAAGCGTAAAAAACAAACGCTTTGTAAAAATTAGAATATATGGCTCAGAAAAACTATTTCTTGAGCCATTTTCTAGTTGAAAGTGAGGTGAACGTGTTGGAGCAGTTTTATCAGTTAGGGTGGACACTTGATTCAGCAGGAGGTGCTTCTGGTGAAGCATATATGGCTGAACAAGATGGACAAAAATTATTTTTAAAACGCAATTCAAATCCTTTTATTGCTGCGCTATCTGCAGAAGGTATTGTACCTAAACTTGTTTGGACGAAACGTATTGAAACAGGTGAAGTAGTAACAGCTCAGCATTGGAAAAATGGTAGAGAATTAAATGAAGATGAAATGAATCAAACCAGAGTTGCTGAACTACTACATAAAATTCATGGTTCAAGACCTTTATTAACAATGTTAAAGCGTATGGAGATGGAACCTATTACGCCTGAAATTATGTTGAATAAAATTAACGCATCACTTTCAAGAGAAGTTTTAACGCATCATGTTGTGAGAAGAGCTTTAACCTATCTTGAAGATTATATACCGAATTTAGACGCACGTTTCTTTACTGTTGTACATGGAGATGTTAATCATAACAACTGGTTATTATCAGATCGTGATGAACTTTACCTTGTGGATTGGGAAGGTGCAATGATTGCAGACCCAGCGATTGACATTGGTATGCTGCTTTACAATTACGTTCCTCAAAACAAATGGTCTCAGTGGTTTAAAACTTATGGCGTTGAAGAAAGTGTCAATTTGAATAAACGTATGAAATGGTACACAGTTATTCAAGCAATTGGTCTCATTCAGTGGTATGAAGAACAAAAACGCTATAAAGATATGAATACATGGCTGAAATTTTTAAATGAAGTAATGAATAGTAACTTATTTATATAAGGAGTAATTAATGATGAGAGTTCGTTACAAACCGTGGGCCGAAGATTATTTAAAGAACCATCCTGATTTAGTAGACATGGACGGTGCTCACGCTGGTAAAATGTCTGAGTGGTTCGAAAAAGAACAACCGATTTATATTGAAATTGGTTCAGGAATGGGACAATTTATAACAACATTAGCAGCACAATATCCAGAGATTAATTTTGTATCAATGGAACGTGAAAAAAGTGTGATGTACAAAGTTCTTGATAAAACTAAAGAGATGGGCCTAAAAAATTTAAAAATGATTTGTAATGATGCTATTGAGCTTAATGAGTATTTTCAAGATAATGAAATATCTAGAATTTACTTAAATTTTTCAGATCCTTGGCCTAAAAAGCGCCATGCAAAAAGACGTCTAACGTATCATACATACCTTGCATTATATAAACAAATACTTAAAGATGACGGTGAAATTCATTTTAAAACTGATAATCGTGGTTTGTTCGCATTTAGTATAGAAAGTATGTCGCAATTTGGAATGTATTTTACTAAAATGAATTTAAATTTACACGATGAAGATGATGAAGATAATATTGTGACAGAATATGAGAAGAAATTTTCTGAAAAGGGATCTCGTATTTATCGAATGGAAGCTAAATTTCATAAATGTTTTGAATAGAATAAGTAACTTATGATTAATATCAAACCAACTTTTATGTTTAAAATTATCATGAAAGTTGGTTTTTTTACAAAAAGCCCCAAATGATTTTAAATATAAATTCATTTGGGGCGAAGTTATTGTGATAGGGTTTTGTTATTATATAATATCAATTTTGACTCAGAGTTCAATAATGTCAATAATTTGTCCTGACACAGCATCTGCATAAAACTCATAATTAATAAGACGGTCATTTTTTAATACTGTGATGCCACCTTGGTATATTGGTTGGTTCTGATTTATATTTTCTAAAACAATTGGTTCTTGCACAATATAGGAACCTTTTACTTCTCTAAAATAAGTTTTGACTTCATTAAGTAATAATTCGGCGTTATACAGTTTTTTCTTCGTCAAAAAAATGAGAGAAAAGATTAATATTAAAAAAGCTGTAGAAAAAAACAATATGGTTATTTTTTTAAAATTAACTGACTTCATTACAAATTCTCCTCTTACATAATTCATATCATTAGTTTACCATATTGAAGATGATATAATTAAGCATAAGGAGTGAGAATTTATATGACTATTGATAACTCAAAAACATTGGAACGAATTAAAATATTAACAGAACTTCATGGAGCACCCGGTTTTGAAGATGAAGTGAGAAGTTATATGAAGAGTGAAATGGAACCGTTCGTGGATAAGTTTATTCAAAATAAGATGGGTGGTTTCTATGGAATAAAAAAATCAAATAAAGAAAACGCACCTCGAGTTATGATAGCAGCACATATGGATGAAATAGGTTTTATGATTACTCATATTAATGATAATGGAATGATTCAATTTTCAAATTTAGGTGGCGTAGCTAATGATATTTGGCAAGGGCAAAGGTTAAAGATAAAAAATAGGTACGGTAAAGAAATTATCGGAGTAGTTGCTAATATTCCTAAACATTTTAGAACAGGAAATGAAAGCATACCTCAAATCAAAGATTTAATGTTAGATATTGGTGCCTCTTCATCAGAAGAAGTACGCAATCGGGGTGTGGAGGTTGGTGATACAATAGTTCCTCACACAATAATGACTCAGTTGTCAAAAAACAGATACAGCGCGAAAGCCTGGGACAATAGATATGGTTGTGTCTTAGCTATTGAGATATTAGAATTATTAAAAGACGTTCAACTAGATGTTGATTTATATGTTGGTGCCAATGTACAAGAAGAAGTTGGTCTTAGAGGAGCTAAAGCTGCCGCAAAGCAAATTGATCCTGATATTGCATTCGTTGTCGATTGTTCCCCTGCAAATGATATCAAAGGTAAACAACAACTTTCTGGTATGTTAGGGGAGGGGACTTTAATTCGTATCAAAGATGGTACTATGATACTTAAACCAATATTTAGAGATTATCTCCTTAAGCTAGCACAAGAAAATCAGATTGCATATCAATATTATATATCACCTGGAGGTACAGATGGTGGGGAGATTCATAAAGCGAATGAAGGTATACCAACAGCTGTTATTGGAGTGTGTGCACGCTATATTCATAGTACAGATGCGGTGTTTGATATTAGAGATTATTTTGCTGCACGTCACTTGTTAAAAGAAAGTATTATTCATTTAACAAGTGAACAAATTCAACAATTACAATATGGAAAGGAACTTTGACATTTATGATTAAACTTGAATCAGAACAACAATTTGAAGAATTAAAAAAAGGGTATACAGTATTTGAATTCACTGCTGAATGGTGTCCAGATTGTAAGGTGATTGAACCGGATTTACCTAAATTAGAGAAAAAATACAGTCAATTACAATTTGTGTCTGTAGATAGAGATCAATTTATAGATATTTGTGTTCAAAATGATATTTTAGGTATTCCTAGTTTTCTTATCTTTAAAGAAGGTCAACTTTTAGGAAGTTATATAGGTAAAGAGAGAAAATCAATTGATCAAATTGATCAATTTTTATCTCAACACATTTAATAATTAGTCAGAAAATGACTCAGCAAATCTACATTAATTTATAATAACAAATTAATGTGATTATCTGAGTTTTTTCTGTTAACTCAACATTATTTATTGTAAACTGTAAAAAGGTGCGAAAATAGGGAGTGTTAATAATGAATGTCTTCCAAATGAGAGATAAATTGAAAGCGCGTTTAAAACAATTAGACGTAGAATTCAAGTTTGATAGAGAAGAAGAAACGTTACGTATTGTAAGAATTGACAATCACAAAGGTGTAACGATTAAACTTAACGCTATCGTCGCAAAATACGAAGAACAAAAAGAAAAGATTATAGATGAAATTTGTTATTATGTCGAGGAAGCAATCGCTCAGATGGGTGATGAAGAGATAAATAATGTTGAGGACATACAAATTATGCCGGTTATAAGAGCTACAAGTTTCGATAAAGAAACTAAAGAAGGTCATGCATTTGTGTTAACAGAACATACTGCTGAAACTAATATATATTACGCTCTTGATTTAGGAAAATCTTACCGGCTAATAGATGAAAATATGTTACAAACATTAAATTTAACTGCTCAACAAGTGAAAGAAATGTCACTATTTAATGTTCGTAAGTTAGAGTGTCGCTATAGTACGGATGAAGTTAAAGGTAATATTTTTTACTTTATCAACACAAATGATGGATATGATGCAAGTCGTATTTTAAATACTTCCTTTTTAAATCATATTCAACACCAATGTGAAGGTGAAATGCTTGTTGGTGTGCCACATCAAGATGTATTAATTCTTGCGGATATTAGAAATAAAACAGGTTATGATGTTATGGCTCATTTGACTATGGAATTCTTTACTAAAGGACTTGTTCCGATTACTTCTTTATCATTTGGTTATGATAACGGACATCTAGAGCCAATATTTATTTTGGGAAAAAATAATAAACAAAAAAGAGACCCTAACGTTATTCAACGTTTAGAAGCTAACAGAAAAAAATTCAAAAAAGATTAATGAAAGAAATGGAGTTTTATAAATGAACTTATTTTACAATCCTAAAGGTGTTGGAGATGTTGCATTTATTCAAATTGAACCTTCAGTTGGCCCCTTTGAATATGAGCAAAAACAGAATGTGGTAGAAATAAAAAAAGAAAATAAGGTCGTAGGTTATAATATATTTCGTGTGTCTAACAATGTGACAATAAATGATAATGGACATATTAAACTAACTACTGAATTAATCAAAGATTTCCAACAACTAATTACTGAAGCAGGTTTTGATTATCAACTTGATACTGATGTATCGCCTAAATTTGTAGTGGGTTACGTAGAAACTAAAGAAAAACACCCTAATGCAGACAAACTAAGTGTGTTAAATGTAAATGTTGGTACTGAAAAACTTCAAATTGTTTGTGGGGCTCCAAATGTAGAATCTGGTCAGAAGGTCGTTGTTGCAAAAGTTGGAGCCGTTATGCCAAGTGGCATGGTAATCAAAGATGCCCAATTACGTGGGGTGGATTCTAGTGGTATGATTTGCTCAATGAAAGAATTAAATTTGCCTAATGCTCCTAAAGAAAAAGGAATTATGGTACTTAATGATGACTATGATATTGGTCAGGCATTTTTTGAATAATTAAGAAAGGTAGTGTAATTATGAGCTGGTTTGATAAATTATTTGGCGATGACAACGGTTCGAATGACGATTTGTTACGCAAAAATAAAAATAGACGTCAGTCTCAGCAATCAAAACAAAATAATCAAGACTCATTACTGCCTCAAAATAATGATATTTATAGTCGACCAAGAGGTAAATTTAGATTTCCTATACAAGTTTCTGAAAATGAATATACGCAAAAAAATGAAAGTTATAATGAACATAGCCAAGAAGAAACAAATGATACGATGAGTTCATATAACCAGCATGATAACCTTGATTTTGATTCTTCTGGTAAAAGACATCGACGTCGTCGCCAAGCGTATTCAAAACACAATCAATCTAAGATTACACAGCAAAAGCAATTTGCAGATAATAATTATACAAATAATAACAGTGTTTTTAATCAAAACGACAATCAGAAATCTTCACAACAACGCAAATCAATACAATCTGAAAATATTAAAAACAAAGCAAACACTAAGAATACGTCGACATCTCCTGAATTTACATATTTAAATCATAGTTTTAAATCAAGTGAGGTACCCTCAGCGATTTTTGGTACAAAAAAACGAAGACCGATTGAAAATGGTGTCATACCACCTGAACATAAGGAATTAAATGATAAAGAGATTGTTCAAAAGGATGAAGTCTCACATTCAACGAAATCAATAGATGCGTCAATAAATGTTTCTAATACTAACGATGATAATGTTGAAAAAAATAAACAGAAAAAACAACAAACAACTGCTCAAACTGAGTCATCATCAGAAAATATTCATAATGTTGAAAAGTCCAATTATCAAACTACTAAGCGTAAAACACCAAATTACTCTAAAGTAGATAATACGATTAATATTGAAAACATCTATGCTTCACAAATTGTAGAAGAAATCAGAAGAGAAAGAGAACGTAAAGTTCTTCAGAAACGACGTTTTAAGAAAGCCTTACAACAAAAACGTCAACAAAATCAACAGTCAGAAGAAGATTCAATTCAAAAAGCTATTGATGAAATGTATGCGAAGCAAGCCCAGCATTATACAGGCGAAAGTTCATTGGATTTAGAAAATGAAAGCAATCAAGATTCGTCACCTAATAGCCTTGAGAAACAAACAAACAGCAACAACATAGACAATAAAGAAGTGAAAAATAATGCACCTTCATTTAACTACGAAGAAATTGACTTAGATGCGACAACAGATGTATATAAAGTTAATGAAGAAGAAACTGAATCTAAAATTGATGAAGATTTAGTATCATCTAATCATTATCATTCTAATGATGATTCGGAAGTAGAAGATGCCGAATATCACGAATTAGATGATAACCGACAACAAAACCAAAGTAAGTCCCAAGAGGATATAATTAGTTCAGAATCAATTAATTCAAATATGGATGATAATGCAATCAGTGCAAGTGTAGATAATGACACTGAAAGAGCTAAACCAAATGAGGATAAAAATGATACAGAAATTACACACTTAGATGAAACAACAAGTGCAAAAGTTAGTGACGAGAAGACTAAATCTAATACAAACAATTATTTAGAACAAGATAAGAATGTAAAATTAAAAAATGTAAATTCATCCAAATCTTCAAATTCTGATACAGTTCAAACAAGAAAACAACGTTTTGGTGGTAGTAGACCGTTTAATGTTTTAATGACACCGTCAGATAAAAAGAGAATGATGGATCAAAAACACAAAAAAATAAGTGTTCCAGAGCTTACACCTGAAAGAAAAGCGAATGCAAATCATAGAAAAGACAGGGAATCTAATAAATCTGAAGAATTTAAACAAATCAATAATAATAGAAAAACGGATTCTAATAGTAATGAAGCTAATGGCATTGAGCATGATATTAATTCAGCAAGTTATAATCGCGTACATGAAACATCATCCAAACAACACGATGAGCAAATACAAAAGCTACAAGATGATTTTCATTTTGAGAACCCAAACCATGCTAAAACTAACAATTCAAATGAAACTGGCAATCAAAGTAATATAAGTCATTCAAAACGGTCGCAATATTCAACAAATGAAAGTGAAAATATTGATACACAAACTTCAAATTCAAGTACATCAAATCAAAATTTTCAACGTATTCGTAAAGGTCCGAATATTAAATTGCCGAGCTATCAATTATTGGAAGAACCAGAACCACATGAAAAAGATCAAGATTGGATAGATAATAAAAAGCAAGAATTAAATGACGCATTATATTATTTCAACGTGCCTGCGGAAGTGAAAAATGTAACAGAAGGACCGAGTGTTACTCGATTCGAATTATCTGTTGAAAAAGGTGTTAAAGTATCAAGAATCACTGCATTACAAGATGATATAAAAATGGCTTTAGCTGCTAAAGATATTAGAATTGAAGCACCAATTCCAGGTACAAGTTTAGTAGGTATTGAAGTGCCAAATCAAAATCCTACGAAAGTGAATTTAAGGTCAATTATTGAATCTCCTAAATTTAAAAATACAGAGTCCAAACTTACGGTTGCAATGGGATATCGAATTAATAATGAACCTTTATTGATGGATATCGCTAAAACGCCTCATGCACTTATCGCTGGTGCTACAGGGTCAGGCAAATCAGTATGTATCAATAGTATCTTAATGTCTTTACTTTATAAAAATCATCCAGAAGAATTGCGTTTATTACTCATTGATCCGAAAATGGTAGAACTTGCACCGTATAACGATTTACCACATCTTGTATCACCCGTAATAACAGATGTAAAAGCAGCTACACAAAGTTTAAAATGGGCTGTTGAAGAAATGGAAAAACGTTATAAATTGTTTGCTCAATATCATGTCAGAAATATTACTGCTTTCAATAAAAAAGCACCTTATGAGCAAAGAATGCCTAAAATTGTTATAGTTATTGATGAGTTAGCTGATCTCATGATGATGGCACCACAAGATGTAGAACAATCAATTGCACGTATAGCTCAAAAAGCTCGAGCTTGTGGTATCCATATGTTAGTTGCTACACAACGACCATCAGTGAATGTAATCACTGGTCTTATTAAAGCTAATATACCTACTAGAATTGCATTTATGGTTTCATCGAGTGTTGATTCTAGAACGATTTTAGACAGTGGTGGCGCTGAAAGATTATTAGGTTATGGTGATATGCTTTATCTAGGTAGCGGTATGAATAAACCTATACGTGTTCAAGGTACATTTGTTTCAGATGACGAAATAGATGAAGTTGTTGACTTTATTAAGCAACAGCGTGATCCTGAATATTTATTTGAAGAAAAAGAATTATTAAAGAAAACACAAACTCAAGCACAAGATGATTTATTTGATGATGTATGTGAGTTTATGGTTGAAGAGGGACATATTTCTACTTCTCTTATCCAAAGGCATTTCCAAATTGGTTATAACAGAGCGGCAAGAATTATCGATCAACTAGAACAATTAGGATATATTTCAGGTGCTAATGGTTCTAAACCAAGGGATGTTTATATTACAGAAGCGGATTTAAATAAAGAATAAAATGAGTAAGGAGTATTGAAATGACACACTATCATTTTGTCGGAATTAAAGGTTCAGGCATGAGTTCATTAGCACAAATCATGCATGACCTCGGTCATGAAGTACAAGGTTCAGACATAGAATCTTACGTTTTTACAGAAGTTGCCTTAAGAAATAAAGGGATAAAAATCTTACCCTTTGACGCAAATAATATTACAAAAGAAATGGTTGTCATCCAAGGTAATGCATTTCCTGATAATCATGAAGAAATTGTTAAAGCACATGAATTAAAGCTTGATGTCATTAAGTATCATGACTTTCTTGGTCATGTTATAAATCAATATACATCTGTTGCTGTTACAGGCGCACACGGTAAAACGTCTACAACTGGTTTGTTATCACATGTGATGAATGGAGATAAAAAGACCTCATTCCTAATCGGTGATGGTACAGGTATGGGACTACCAGGAAGTGACTATTTTGCTTTTGAGGCTTGTGAATACCGTAGGCACTTCTTAAGTTATCATCCTGATTATGCAATTATGACTAATATTGATTTTGACCATCCAGATTATTTTAAAAATATCGATGATGTTTATGATGCATTCCAACATATGGCGTTAAATGTTAAAAAAGGAATTATTGCTTGGGGTGATGATGAATATTTACGTAAATTAGATGTGGATATTCCGGTTTATTATTATGGCTTTAAAGAAACAGATGACATCTATGCTAAAAATATTCAAATTACTGAAAAGGGTACGCAATTTGATGTATATATTCAAGGTGAATTTTATGATCAATTCTTATCCCCACAATTTGGAAATCACAACATTCTAAACGCACTTGCTGTAATAGCAATTAGTTATTTAGAAGACATGAATGTAGAGAATATTAAAGAAGCCCTGATAACATTTGGTGGTGTAAAACGTCGTTTTAATGAAACAAAAGTATCAAATCAAGTATTAGTAGACGATTATGCACACCATCCAAGAGAAATTAGTGCTACAATTGAGACAGCGCGAAAAAAATATCCACAAAAAGATGTTGTTGCCGTTTTTCAACCACATACGTTCTCAAGAACTCAAGCATTTTTAAACGAATTTGCTGAGAGTTTAAGTAAGGCAGACCAAGTATTTTTATGTGAAATATTCGGTTCAATAAGAGAAAATACGGGAGATTTAACTATAAAAGATTTAATCAATCGTATTGACGGCTCGACGCTTATAGATGAAAATAGTATTGACGTATTAGAAAAATTTGATAACGCTGTAATTTTATTTATGGGCGCAGGTGACATTCAAAAGTTACTAAAAGCTTATTTTGAAAAATTAGGCGTAAAAAATGATTTTTAATATGTTTATATAAAAGCATCATGGGTATTAAATATTAATGACTTTTATTTTATGGTAATTAGGAGGCGTTTTTAATGGATTGGATTTTACCAATTGCAGGAATCATCGCTGCGATAGCGTTTTTAATTCTATGTATCGGTATCGTCGTGGTACTTATTTCTGTTAAAAAGAATTTAGACTATGTGGCTAAAACACTGGATGGTGTTGAAGGTCAAGTTCAAGGTATTACTCGTGAAACGACTGATTTACTTCATAAAGTGAATCGCTTAACTGAAGATATTCAAGGTAAAGTTGATCGTTTAAATTCTGTAGTTGATGCTGTTAAGGGCATTGGAGACTCAGTACAAAACTTAAATGGATCTGTAGATAGAGTTACAAACTCAATTACGCACAATATTTCTCAAAATGAAGATAAAATTTCTCAAGTTGTACAGTGGTCAAATGTTGCAATGGAGATTGCTGACAAATGGCAAAACAGATACAATCGTAGAGGAAGTGCAAACTACAAAACAAACACTGTAGCAGATGATGCAAATCATAGCTACAATTCTCGTGTTAATAAATAATTAATACTATTTAATGACAAATGCACTTAAATGAGGCTTTTACTTATTTAAGTGCTTTTGTTTTAGGAGGAAAGTTTATGGAACATTATAATCGTGATAATTTCGAGAAAAGCCATACAAGCGAAGAATTGTATCATCGCTCATCTCGTTCACAATCTAACTCATTGAAACGTAAGGATTTCGTAGTTAGTTTCATAGCAAGTGCGATAGTAGGTTCTGCTGTTGGATTGTACTATAAAAATAAAATATATAAAAAAACGGATGAATTGAAAGAAAAAGAACAAGATTTACGCAGTAAAGTTGAAGACTATAAACAACGAGCGGAAGATACAATGTTTTCTGTTAAATCTAAAGTTGAGCAATTAAAAAATGATTCCAAAGATAATATCCATGCAGATGAATTACAAGCTCAAAAAGTTGCGATACAACGCGAAACGCATTTAGCGGATGAATCACCGGAAGCTCAGGCAATTCAAGAAGCAAAAAAAGAAACAAAAAAAGCGGATGGTGTGAGACCATCAGCAACAGAATTAGCAGCTCAACAAAATGCTATACAACGCGAAACGCATTTAGCGGATGAATCACCAGAAGCTCAGGCAATTCAAGGAGCTAAAAGTGAAGTTGATTCAAACAATAAAACATCTATGACACACATAGATAGTGAGAAAGAACCTTCTGCTGAAGAAATTGCAATTGCTCAAACGGCAGTTAAAGAAGAAGCACGTAGCCATAATTTAGCAAACCCATCTGCAAGTGTAGAAGATACTAAAAGTAAGTCAGAAACTGAAACAGAAAAATTAGTTGCAGCGGCAAAAGCAAAAAGAGATAAAATAAATAACAATAATAAAGTTGCTAGTAACACGAAAAACCTAATGCAAGAAGAATCTATAAAACATTCAAATAACTCTGATGTTCCAAATCTTGTAACTAATTTAAATCAATCTCAAGCATCAGGTACTAATTCAGATGCTTATCGCTTAGCACAGGCAGCAAAAGAGAAAAAAGCTAAGCTCACAAATGGTTCTAAAGAAACACAACTTACAGAATCATTGTTAAAAGAACCATCAATTGCTAAAGCTCAAACAAAATTGAAGCGTATCCCTACACTTATTACTGAATCTAAACAACATTCAAATAATCCACACATCCAAAAAAATGCGAATCAGACTAAAAACATCACAGCAACTAAAGAGGATTCCGAAGGCAAACAGCAACATACACCTAATCAAAACAAACGCAATAAACAACAAAAAGTAGAAAAAACTAGTAGCAAAATTGAAAAACGAACATTTAATGATTAATCTCGAGTTTTAAATATTAACAATGATAAAGAGTACAATGAAGTGTATTGAACATTATAAAAGTTATATTCTTTATCTACTTAACACGATTTATTAACTATTGTAATTATTATGTTAAATTTTAAATGTAAGTCATTAATTTAAGATATTATTTCACTTTAATTTTAGATATTTAAATAATATCAGACATCTAGAGGTAGGACGACGAATTTATATTCAGTTCGTTCCTATCTCTTTTAACATTTAAATAATATTGGAATGTCATTATTTAATAAATTATTATTTGCATAAATTTACAGAATATTTAGTATTTTCTGTAAATTAACGCTTGAACTATAAATGTGAAATTGTTAAAATTAGATTTGAATATTTTTAATTTTATCGCTTTAAAGTAACATACTTTATGCGGAACTATATCTTAGAGGTGAGTAGAAATGACGAATAAACTAGAACAGTATAGAGAAGAAATTGTTTCCTTAAATGATCAAATATTAGAATTACTATCGAAGCGAGGAGAATTAGCACAGAAAATTGGTGAAGAAAAAATTAAGCAAGGTACACGAGTATATGATCCTCAGCGTGAAAAGGAAATGATTAATCAGCTATTAGATAAAAATAAAGGTCCATTTAACGACAATGTGATTAAGCAATTATTTAAAGAAATTTTTAAAGCCTCTACAGATTTACAAAAATCAGAAAATGAAAAACATCTTTATGTATCACGTAAATTGAAACCTGAAGATACGATTGTTAAATTTGATAATGGCGGAATCATTGGTGATGGTAATAAATCATTTGTATTTGGTCCTTGTTCTGTAGAATCACAAGAACAAGTTGATGCTGTAGCACAAGATTTGCAGGCTAAAGGTGAGAAATTTATTCGTGGTGGAGCGTTTAAGCCTAGAACTTCTCCTTATGATTTCCAAGGTCTTGGAGTAGAAGGTCTTAAAATTTTGAAAAATGTTAAAGATAAATATAACTTAAATGTAGTAAGTGAAATAGTTAATCCAAATGATTTCGAAATCGCTTCAGATTATTTGGATGTTTTCCAAATTGGTGCTAGAAACATGCAAAATTTTGAGTTGCTTAAAGAAGCTGGTCGTACAGACAAACCTATTTTATTGAAACGTGGTTTATCAGCAACGATAGAAGAATTTA
Organism: Staphylococcus sp. HMSC068G11; assembly: GCF_001815825.1. Taxonomy (NCBI): domain Bacteria; kingdom Bacillati; phylum Bacillota; class Bacilli; order Caryophanales; family Staphylococcaceae; genus Staphylococcus; species Staphylococcus sp. HMSC068G11. The sequence goes on along the minus strand of NZ_KV822100.1, from coordinate 143,712 downwards.
TCTATGCAGCTGAATATATTGCTTCACAAGGTAACCGAAATATTATTTTATGTGAGAGAGGTATTCGTACATACGAAAAAGCAACTAGAAATACATTAGATATCTCAGCTGTACCTATTTTAAAGCAAGGAACACATTTACCTGTTATGGTTGATGTAACGCATAGTACAGGTAGAAAAGATATTATGTTACCGACAGCGAAAGCGGCTTTAGCCGTTGGTGCTGATGGAGTTATGGCCGAAGTTCATCCAGATCCTTCTGTTGCTTTAAGTGATGCTGGTCAACAAATGGATCTTAATGAATTCAATCAATTTTATCATGAATTAAAACCACTTGCTGATATGTACAATTCGAAGAAACTGAAATAGTAGATTAATGTATCGTTATACAATTAAATAAGTAATAATTTCCCATAGTTCTATATATTTTGAGCTATGGGAAATTTTATTTATACCAACTCATTAATAAAAAATCACATAAAAAATATTAAATGTAACGAAGTTTTTAACAGAATTGTGACAAAAACATAAAATGATTTCACAAACTATACAAATATGATAAACTTTGAAAATGATATGAAAACACGTTATAATAACAAATAAAACGTTTACAAGGAGGAAATTATGACAGTTACAATTTATGATGTAGCCCGAGAGGCCAGGGTATCAATGGCAACTGTTTCACGTGTAGTAAATGGAAACCAGAATGTTAAACCAGAAACACGTAATAAAGTAAATGAAGTCATTAAAAGGTTAAACTATCGACCTAACGCAGTTGCAAGAGGTCTTGCAAGTAAGCGTACAACGACGGTTGGAGTTATTATTCCTGATATTTCAAATGTTTATTACTCTCAACTTGCAAGAGGTTTAGAAGATATTGCAACAATGTACAAATATCACTCAATTATCTCAAACTCAGATAATGATCCAGAAAAAGAAAAAGAAATTTTTAATAATTTATTAAGTAAACAAGTCGACGGTATTATTTTCTTAGGTGGAACTATTTCTGAAGAAATTAAAAGTCTTATTAATCAATCATCTGTACCAGTCGTAGTTTCTGGAACGGATGGTAAGGATGATCATATTGCATCTGTAAATATTGATTTTAAACAAGCAGCCGAAGAAGCAACACAATATCTTATAGAGAAGGGTGCTAAAACTTTTTCTTTAATAGGTGGAGAATATTCTATAAAGGCACAAGATGATGTCTTAGAGGGTCTTAAAAATGTTTTAAGTCAGCATCAACTAAAATTAGACGATACATTACGTTTATCTGGCAATGAAAGTTACAAATCAGGTATAAAAACATTTGAACAATTACAATCGAATTTACCAGATGCTGTTCTTTGTATCAGTGATGAGCAAGCAATTGGTATATTACATAGTGCACAAGACGCTGGTGTGAAAGTACCTGAAGATTTACAGATTATTAGCTTTAACAATACACGTTTAGTTGAAATGGTGAGACCACAGTTATCTAGTGTTATTCAACCATTGTATGATATTGGTGCTGTTGGAATGAGATTACTCACTAAATACATGAATGATGAAGAAATTGAAAATCCTAATGTCATATTGCCTCATAGAATAGAATATCGTGGGACAACTCAGTAAAAATAATGAGTGACATATTAGATATCTAGATTAATGCTCTATAGTGAAAAAAATATTTTCATTATAGAGTGTTTTTCATATTCTTTTATTGTATCTAAATCATTCAATTTTTCTATATAAATTCACTTTAACAGATATTACTAAGGAATAACTTTGTAATTGTTCTTGTTATTACAATTAAATATTTATTAATTTTATGGATGAATATGATTATCATATTATCAACGAATTACAAGTTTTGTGATTCGTGTCACTTTTGCAAAATTTCTTATGTATCCAGAATACGAATAGCATGAGTATTTCTTAAATAACGAACTTTTAGTACTGAATACATTAAAATATTCGACATTTAAATGTAAGTCGGTTATCATGATTCATATAACTCGTTAATTATATATAATCAAGGGGCTGAATATTTTGGCACATTTATCAGATTTAGAAATAGCAAACTTATCAAAACTTAAACCAATAAGTGAAATTGCAAGAAAAGTAGGAATTACTGAGGATGCTTTAGAACCATACGGCCACTATAAAGCTAAAATAGATATTAATCAGATACAAGAACAGGAGAAAAAAGGGAAAGTCGTATTAGTAACTGCTATGAGCCCAACACCTGCTGGTGAAGGAAAATCCACAGTAACTGTAGGTTTAGCTGATGCATTTAACAAGTTGAATCATAATGTTACCGTTGCATTACGAGAACCTGCCTTAGGACCAACTTTTGGTATTAAAGGAGGCGCAACTGGTGGTGGTTATGCTCAAGTACTTCCTATGGAAGATATTAATTTACATTTTAATGGTGATTTTCATGCAATTACTACTGCAAACAATGCACTTTCTGCATTTATCGACAACCACCTACATCAAGGAAATGAATTAGGAATTGATCAACGAAGAATTGAATGGAAACGTGTTTTAGATATGAATGATCGTGCGTTACGTCATGTTAACGTAGGATTAGGTGGTCCAACTCACGGAGTACCTAGAGAAGATGGTTTTAATATAACAGTTGCGTCAGAGATAATGGCTATTTTATGTCTAAGCCGAAATATCGAAGACTTAAAAGAAAAAATAAGTCGAATTACCATTGGTTATACACGTCATCATAAACCGATAACAGTTTCTGATTTGAAAGTAGAAGGTGCATTAACTTTAATACTTAAAGATGCGATTAAACCAAATTTGGTTCAAACAATTGAGGGAACTCCAGCTCTTGTTCACGGAGGCCCTTTTGCCAATATTGCTCATGGTTGTAACTCTATATTAGCAACTGAAACTGCTAGAAACTTATCAGATATTGTTGTTACAGAAGCAGGATTTGGTTCTGATTTAGGTGCCGAAAAGTTTATGAACATTAAAGCTCGCGAAGCAGGTTTCGATCCTTCAGCAGTTGTTGTTGTAGCAACGATTCGTGCTTTAAAAATGCATGGTGGTGTTGCAAAAGATCAACTTCAACATGAGAACATAGAGGCAGTTGAAGCGGGACTCGTTAATCTTGAAAGACATGTGAATAATATTAAAAAATACGGTGTCGAACCCATAGTAGCTTTAAATGCATTTATTCATGATACACCTTCTGAAACAGCGTGTGTGAAACAATGGGCTAAAGATAATCAAGTACGTATTGCTTTAACAGAAGTATGGGAAAAAGGTGGAGAAGGTGGAATTGAACTTGCTAACCAAGTGTTCGATGTAATGCAGGAACCTCAAAACTTTAAGCCTTTATATGAGTTAAAACAACCACTCGAAGCTAAAATTGAAACGATTGTTAAAGAAATTTATGGAGGTTCAAAAGTAAATTTCAGTAGTAAAGCACAAAAGCAATTAAAGCAATTTAAAGAGAATGGCTGGGATGAATATCCGATTTGTATGGCTAAAACTCAATATTCATTTAGTGATGATCAGACATTGTTAGGTGCCCCAAATGATTTTGAAATAACAATTAGAGAACTTGAAGCTAAAACGGGCGCTGGATTCATCGTTGCATTAACTGGTGCTATAATGACTATGCCTGGTTTACCGAAGAAACCAGCTGCACTAAATATGGATGTTACTGATGATGGGAAAGCAATAGGTCTTTTCTAAGAAAATAAAAAAGAGAGTGAGTCAGTGTTGTTAATAAATATTGCTCGCTCTCTTTTCATTACAAAAATTTTGAAAAATATATTTGATTTTTATTCGTCTTTCGATTGTTTCAGCAAGTGCTGTTTAATATTGTATTTTTCAGCATTTTTGTATTGTTGTTTAGAAATTTTTCCTTCAACACGCATACGTTTAAGTACGTATTGTTGACGTTTCATGCTCAATTTTAAAAGATGGTGAGGCTTTATTTTGCCATGTTCGTCATAAGGCGTATAGCCATATGGACTTTGCAGTAAGCCAATGAGATACGCTGATTGTGCAACATTCAAATCTTTTGCAGGTATACCAAACAGACTATATGAAGCGGAAGAAATACCAGTTATATTGGCACCGTTGTAGTCATGACCAAAAGGAACGATATTTAAATACGTATATATGATTTCATCTTTTGATAATAAAGTTTCGACCCGTGTAGCCAAGATAATTTCATTTGCTTTACGACTATAAGTTTTTTTGTTTGAGAGCACTTGATTTTTTACTAATTGTTGCGTGATCGTACTACCACCAGAAGATTGGTTTGAATTTGTGATATCTTGAAGCATCGCTCTTAAAAGTGCTTTAGGCATGATACCGTTATGTTTATAAAATAATGTATCTTCAGAGGCTGTAAGTGCATGTATAATATTTGAATTTACATGGTTCGGTCCAACTATAAGTGTATTTTGTGAATGATCATATTCTTCCAAAATTTGATTATTATGATTTATTAGCTCATCGCCAGGTATATGAAGGATTTTTGCTTTCAAATCTTTATCACTTATTGACGAAGCATCTTTAGTTAATTGTTGGAAGTAAAATACTAATGACAACAGTATGATAAAACCAATCAAAAAAAACACCAAAAAAATCATGACACATATATGTTTGACTTTTTTATATAAATGTTCAAATTTAGTATATTTATCTGTAGTTAGTATTTGATACTTGTTGAAATGCATTAGATACCTCCTAAAGTTAGATATAGTATACCACATCTTGAAATTTGACTTTTAAAATAATGTTAACTATAATAATATTCAATTCAATATGTTTTGAATATAAAGGACAAGTAACTTTTGAGAAAGCTTAAAGAGAACTAGTGGTGGCTGTGAACTAGTAGTTTCTTATTGGTGAATACACCTTGCTATTTTTATTATTCAACGTTTTATTAATGAACGTATCATTAAGAGAGATATTTATGAGTAACGAACTCTATCTAAGTATGGTGGTACCGTGCATAAGCGCCCTTACATTTTTGTAGGGGCGCTTTTTAATAGGTTTGAATAAATCACTATATTTATTAAATATCTTTAACTTTTTTAAATTTAAAAAAATTAGGAGGATTTTATCAATGGCTAATGCTTTAATAGAAGATTTAAAATGGAGAGGGTTAATTTATCAACAAACAGATGAAGAAGGTATCGAAGAATTATTAAATAAGGAACAGGTCACTTTATATTGCGGTGCAGACCCTACAGCTGATAGTTTACATATTGGTCACTTGTTACCTTTTTTAACATTAAGACGATTCCAAGAACATGGGCATCGTCCTATCGTCTTAATTGGTGGAGGTACTGGTATGATAGGTGATCCTTCTGGAAAGTCTGAAGAGCGTGTGTTACAAACAGAATCACAAGTTGAAGCTAACGTCAAAGGCCTGTCTAATCAAATGCATCGATTATTTGAATTTGACAGTGATAAAGGGGCACAATTAGTCAATAATAAAGATTGGCTTGGTCAAATTTCGTTGATTAGTTTTCTTAGAGATTATGGTAAACATGTAGGCGTTAACTATATGCTAGGAAAAGATTCTATTCAAACTCGTTTAGAACATGGTATCTCTTATACAGAATTTACTTATACGATTTTACAAGCTATTGATTTTGGTTATTTAAATCGTGAGTTAAATTGTAAAATTCAAGTAGGCGGTTCTGATCAATGGGGTAATATTACAAGTGGTATTGAATTAATGCGACGAATGTATGGACAAACTGAGGCATATGGACTAACAATCCCATTAGTAACTAAATCGGATGGGAAGAAATTTGGTAAATCAGAGTCTGGAGCTGTGTGGTTAGATCCTGAAAAGACAAGCCCATATGAATTTTATCAATTTTGGATTAATCAATCTGACGAAGACGTAATTAAATTCTTAAAATATTTTACTTTTTTAGAAAAAGAAGAAATTAATCGATTAGAACAATCAAAAAATGAAGCCCCTCACTTACGTGAAGCACAGAAAGCACTAGCTGAAAATGTGACGAAATTTATTCATGGAGAAGCAGCTTTAAAAGACGCTATACGCATTTCGAAAGCACTGTTTAGTGGAGATTTAAAATCGTTATCTGCTAAAGAACTTAAAGAAGGGTTTAAAGATGTACCTCAAGTAACGCTATCTACAAAAACGACAAATATAATTGAAGCACTTATTGAAACAGGTATTGCTTCATCTAAACGTCAAGCTCGTGAAGATGTAAACAACGGTGCAATATATATTAATGGTGAACGTCAACAATCAGTAGATTATGAGTTAAGTAGTAAAGACCTCATTGAAGATGAAATTACAATAATTCGACGAGGAAAGAAAAAATATTTCATGGTTAATTACCAATCATAAATGACAAAAAATTATTTGATTATTTAACAATATTTTATGTATATTGTAAAAACTAAAATATTTGTTTAAAAAGGTGTAACTATAAAAGTAAAACTCTGAGTATCTCTTACAATGAAGTATACTCAGAGTTTTTATTTAAAATCGGTCAACTAAAATAGCTTAAAATCAATAAGTATAAAGTGAAAATATTTTATTGAGCAAATTGACTTTGTGATTGAGATGATTCAGGTGCAGATGCTTGTTTTTTTAATTTCACATTAATATCTTGTGTCTTACCATCTCTGATAACTTTTAGAGTAACCGTTTCACCTGGTTTTTTGCTTTCGTATAAATAAGTTCTTAAATCTGTATCATCTTTTATTTGTTTACCATCTATTCCAGTAATAATATCACCTTTTTTAATGGCATTATCACTGTCCACTTTAGCTACATAAACACCTTTGTCTTTATGAGTATGTAGTTCTTTACGATAGTTTTCAGGAATATCACTTAAGTTTATAAGACCTATACCGATTGAAGGTCGTTCAATTTTACCATGCTTAACGAGTTGTTCAATGGTCACTCTAACTTCATTACTAGGTATAGCAAAACCTATACCTTCTACTTGTGCTGCCGCAATTTTCATGGAATTGATACCAACGAGATTTCCGTTAATATCTACTAATGCACCACCTGAATTACCAGGATTTATTGCAGCGTCTGTTTGTAAAACATTAACTTTAGTATTACCAGCAGAAGTATTGGCATCAATTGTACGTTCGTTAGCTGAGATAATTCCTGATGTAACAGAATTTGCAAATTCTAATCCTAGTGGATTACCCATTGCAAAAACACTATCGCCAGTTTGAACTTTTGATGAATTAGCAAATTGAATTGATTTTATTCCTTTTGTATCCTTTATTTTTAGAACAGCAATATCTGTTAGGGCATCTTTACCTATTAATTTGGCATCTACTTGTTTTGTATTATGTAGTTGAACTTTAATTTCAGAAGCACCATCAACAACGTGATTATTTGTAACGATATATGCGGAACCATCACTTATTTGATAAATCACGCCGGAACCAATCCCCGCTTCTTTTGATTTAGATGCCTTACCATTGAATAGATCATCAAGGTTTGTAGATTTTTGCATGTTTATCACGCCGACAATTGCGGGAGAAACGTCTTTAATCATGTCATGTACTGATTTGTATTGGTTACTTTTACCATCTAACTGATTGCCACCATGACTATTTGAAACTTGATGAACAGTAGCACCTTCATTGTTAAAACCAGTTTTATTAAGGAGTTTACCAATACCTAAGACGAGAAGTGCTCCAATAATTCCAGCGATTATTGCAACAATAATTGTTTTAATCCATGGAAAAGTGTGTCGCTTCTGTGAAGAATTTCGATAGTGGTGTTGATTCTTTTCTTGTTCTGACATTTGTTACCTCCATAATTTGTAGTCTGTATTACTATTATGTATCGTTTGTATAAAATTTGCTAGCAATCAACTATACGACTTTAGGAGTATTATCATAAATGCTATTGTTGTCTTTAAGATTTGGAAGAATCAATGCTTGATAAAAATAACTTTGTAGTCATATTGTTATTTATTTCAGTGCCATAGTTATCAAATGACTAAAGAAAACATGTGTTGTATTGTTCTATGAATTTGATAGTGATAAAATCATTATGATAAAGAAAATAAGCAGGTGACATTATGTACAATTTTATAAGTAAGATTTTAGATGTTATTTTAGTGAAAATGTCTAAATCATTATATGTTATTGGTAAGGAAAATATACCTAAAGATAGTAAATATGTTGTAACTTGTACGCATGAAAGTTATAACGAAGTAATCATGTTAGGAATGGCATTACTCCCTAATCAAATCCATTATATGGCTAAAAAAGAATTATTTAGGAATCAGTGGGCTGGCAAATTTTTGAAATCACTAAATGCATTTCCAGTTGATAGAGAAAATCCTGGTCCAAGTACATTAAAAAAACCAGTGAATTTACTTAAAGAACATAAAACTATAGGTATTTTCCCGACTGGTCATCGTACTTCAGTAGAGGGAGCCCCATTAAAACGTGGTGCAGCTACTATAGCAATGCTAGGGAAGGCGCCTATCTTACCAGCGGCTTATGTGGGTCCAAAAAAAATTCATGGTTTGATTACAGGTCAAGCATTAATCAAAATCGGTAAACCAATTGAGATGGATGATATTCCAAAGGATTTGAAACGAAACGAGAAAGTTGATTTCCTAACCAAAGAAATCGAAAGACGCACAACTCAATTACAAAAAGAACTTAATGAAATTTCACGTAGTTTAAAGAAATAGAGAAATATAGATATCATTACTATTGAGGAACGTCGTACATTTAAATGATTTGTATAGACGTTCTTTCTTTTGGATTATAATTAAGCGTTTACATTAAAGTGGATAATTATTTTTCTAGAGTAAATAATTTGGCTTTAATGTATGGTATAGAAAACGATTTTGCATTGCAGTGTTTTAACGTTTGATAATAAAAAATAAGGGATGATATAAATGTATAAATTTTTGCAACATTTGGGTAGGTCTCTCATGTTACCTGTAGCAGTTCTGCCAGCAGCCGCAATAATTGTAGGTATAGGTCATACTTTAGATGCTTTAAATATACTGCCTCAAGCTGCTCTCTTTTTTACAAGTGTTGGGACCACTATATTAGAGCAATTAGGTATATTATTTGCTATTGGTGTAGCTATCGGTATGGCTAAGAAGAACGATGGCGCAGTAGCATTAGCAGCAGCGTTAGGTTTTTTTATAGTTACGGTAGTACTATCTCCAGAAAAATTAGCAACTTTGTTACAAATTAAAGAATCTAAGATTGATTTAGCATTTAGTCAAATGAATAATGGAAATGTGTTTGTAGGAATTATTATAGGTTTGATTGCTGCATATAGTTATAACAAATTTAGTGAAACGAATTTACCTATGGCCTTATCATTCTTCAGTGGGAAACGACTTGTTCCAATCATGACAGCATTCTTTTGTACAATTTTAGCGGTTATTTTATTATTGATTTGGCCTCCAGTTTTTAATGGCATAGTTACTTTTGGTAAGTGGATTGTTGGTATGGGGCCATTCGGTGCATTATTATATGGTTTTTTTAATAGATTGTTAATACCTACTGGGTTGCATCATGCGCTCAACAATGTATTTTGGTTTGATACTGCTGGAATAAATGACATTGGTAAATTTCAAAGTGGTAAAAATGCTATTAAGGGAATTACTGGCAGATACCAAGCAGGATTTTTCCCAGTTATGATGTTTGGTATACCGGCGGCAGCTTTGGCGATGTATCATACTGCGAAGACGAATCAAAAAAAACAAGTTTATGCTTGGTTTTTAGCAAGTTCAGTTTCGGCATTCTTTGTGGGTGTAACAGAACCTATAGAGTTTGCATTCATGTTTGTAGCTCCAGTTTTATTTGTTATTCACGCAGTTTTAACTGGATTATCATTATTTATAGCAGCAATGTTTCAATGGACAGCAGGTTTTTCATTTAGTGCAGGTCTTATAGATTATGTGCTTTCATTAGTTAATCCGATATCTAATCACCCTTGGATGTTATTGTTGCAGGGTGTAGTCTTTTTTATTATCTATTACGTTATCTTTAGAGTTGTCATACAAGTCTTTAATTTAAATACTATAGGAAGGGGAGATAATGAACTTATCGATCCAACATCAAATGATACTTCTGAAATGGAAGTATTACAGAACAAAACCACTACAAGTAAATATTATCAAAATGCTAAACGTATTTTAGATGGATTAGGTGGTAAAGAAAATATTATTAGTTTAAATCATTGTGCAACAAGGCTTAGATTGGAGCTTAAAGATAATTCAATTATAGATGAGCAGAAAATTAAAAATGCTGGAGCTATTGGTATAACTCAAAATGGACAGCATTATACCCAAGTGATTATTGGAACACACGTACAACAAGTTGCCAATGAAATGGATCGCCAAATGAATTAGTATGTGAAAGGGCTGGCTCGTAATGAGTTTGCCCTTTTTAATTGAACCATGTAATATAGTTATATCAGAATTTTCTGAAATGAAAGGGGTAAGGCATGAAGGCTATATTATTTGATGTAGATGGCGTATTTTTAAGTGAGGAACGATGTTTTGATGTTTCAGCAATTACTGTAGCTGAACTTTTATCGAGTCCAGATTTCTTAAATTGTGGTATAGATATTCATTTTGATGGTAATTTAACTGAAAACGATATAAACAAAATACGTAGAAACGTATTCAATCATGACCGAATACTAAATCAACTAAAGTCACTAGGTTTAAATTCAAATTGGGATATGCTATTTATTGTATTTAGTATTCATTTAATTGATAAAGCTAAACAATTAAAACCATCATTACGAGAGCAATTACTTGATGAATCATTGTTTACAAAAAAGACTTTAAAGGAAATAGCAAAGTATTTAACTGATAAAACGATAAATTATAGCTTACCTTATGATGTGATAGCTTCGTTTAGAAATGGTAAAGATGCTATTTACGAAGATTTGGAAGTTTACGCTAAAAATCAATTAGAACTTAACAACACTAGTTTATTTAAATTGAAAAGTTCCTTATGGACATTAGCAAAAGATATATATCAAGAATGGTATTTAGGAAAAGCTTTATTTAATCAAGTTGAATATAAAAAAGATATTCAAGATTTTAAGAAAGGTTTCATTTATGATGAGGTCATTCTTAAACCTATAGATGAAATTCAATTATTACTTCAAAATCTAATAGAAGCGGGATATCAAATTGCGATAGCAACTGGAAGACCACGAACTGAAACAATAATTCCATTTCAATCATTGGGATTAAAATCTTATTTTAAAGATGAACATATCGTAACGGCAAGTGAGGTGTTGCTAGCAGAGAAGCAATTTCCTCAATATCAACCTTTAGGAAAACCTAACCCATTTAGTTACATTGCTACTTTAAATGGAAATTATAACGACCAATATGAACGATATGCGACAAATCAAGAAGATATCGTAAATAAAGATGAGGTATACATAGTAGGTGACTCTTTAGCTGATTTATTAAGTGCGAAGAAGATAGGGGCAACGTTCATTGGTACTTTGACTGGTTTAAAAGGTAAAGCTGCTCACGCTGAATTAGTTGCAAATGGAGCAGACTATGTAGTAGAAGATATAACTAAGATTCGAAAAATTTTATTATAGACAAAAAATGACCTCAGATTGTATATTAATTTCAATCTGAGGCATTTTTATTGGTTTATAAAAAGACGAAAGTAATTAATTAAATTGTTAACTTAGTGCTAATAATTTTGTTAAATCCGCTTGTTTCATTTAAAATTTTTATAACTTCCTCACTTGCTTGTTGATCAATAGAAAGAATCATTAAAGCATCTCCACCTGCATCGTTACGGCCTAAAGTCATTGACGCAATATTAATTCCGTGACTTCCCAATAGGTTTCCTGTTTGGCCTACTATACCAGGTTTGTCTTTATGGCATGTCACTAATTGATATTGGTTAGGTTTAAAATCAAGTGAGTAATCATTAATACGTACTATTCTTGGCCCAAAACCTGCGAATACCGTTGCGCCAATTTTAATTTTATCCTGATCATTAACTAGTTCTAGCTCAATGTAACTACTAAAGCCAGAATGTTTCTTTTGTTTTTCTATATTATAGGTGACACCCTGTTGGTTAAGTATTGCTAATGCATTAATAATATTGACTTCATTACCTAAATCTTCTTTCAAGATGTTCGTTATAATTGTTCTTGTAATTAAACTAGTGTCATTTTGAGCTAAGTCACCAGCATATTTAACTTTAATTTCACTTGGAGCACCATCGAGGAGCTGAATAGCTAACTCACCAATAGTTGTACTTAAACCTATAAAGCTTTGCGTTGTTTCATCAACTTTACTTAAATCCATTTTTGGAGCATTCACGGCATGCTCCACATTCCCTTTAGTTAGAATTTCAATTATTTCTTCAGATACAGAGACTGCAACCTTCTCTTGGGCTTCTACAGTTGAGGCGCCAAGATGCGGTGTGACGATAATTTTATCATGTTGAATGAGGGGAGAATCAGTAGGAGGTTCATGTTCAAATACGTCAATAGCTGCACGATCTATTAAGTTATTATCCAATGCTTCAATAAGTGCAGTTTCATCTATAATCCCCCCTCTGGCAACATTTATGATTTGTAAATTTTGTTTAGCTTTATTAAAGAAAGATGATCCAACAATTCCTCGAGTTTTAGGTGTTAATGGCGTGTGAACTGTTACAAAGTCAGATTTTTCGGCAATTTCATCAACAGTTGCAATTTGAATATCTAATGACTTCGCTTTATCTTCTGTCAAATAAGGATCGAAAGCTAAAATTTTCATACCGAAACTCTGAGCACGTTTAGCGACACCCAAACCAATCCTACCAGCACCGATAATACCTAACGTTTTGCCATAAAGTTCAACACCTCTAAATGCTTTACGGTTCCATTCTTTGTTACGTAAAGATTGGTGTGCTTGAGGAATATTTCGTGCCATTGCTAGCAACATGGCTACTGAATGTTCTGTAGCAGAAATTGTATTACCATCGGGAGCATTAATTACTAGAATACCTTTTAAAGTCGCTGCTTCTATATTAATATTATCCACGCCTACACCAGCTCTTGCAATGACTTTCAAATTTGTTGCAGCGTTAATAATTCGCTCTGTTACTTGGGTTTGACTTCGTACGATAAGAGCTTCATATGTTGAAATCATATTTACTAAATCATTCTCAGATAAATCTGTTTGTACATCTACTTCAAATTCCGGATGTTTTAAAATACTTTGTAAACCATCCTCAGAAATTGGGTCTGATACTAATATTTTATGACTCATGTCCAATAACCTCCATAAATTGAGTTATCCCTTTTCCAATATAATTGACATTTCTATTAGAAGTTAAAATGATTTCCAATGCAGACACGACTGCTAAAATATCAAAAGGAGATATTTTTCCCATGTGACCAATTCTCAAAATTTGTCCTTTTAAGTGACCTTGTCCTCCAGCAATAGTTATATTGAATTGAGATTTAAGTTGATTTTTAATGATATAAAGTTCTTCTTGATTTTTTGGAACAAATGAGGTTACAGTAGGTGAGGCATGAGCATCATCTTTTACTAATAATTCTAATTCAAGTGCTTTTAGTGCCGTTCTTAAGGCATCCCGTATTTTAAAATGGCGTGAAATAACGTGATTTAATCCTTCTTTTTTTACAAGTTCTACATAAGCATTTATTCCTCTAAATAGACCAACATTAGGCGTGAAGGGCGTTGAATTTTGCTCTTGTGATTTGATGTATTTATTTAAATCTAAATAGAATCTTGGTGTTTCTACATCAGCAAATCGTTTTTTTGCTCTATCACTATAAGCAACAAATGCTAGACCTGGTGGTAGCATGATAGCTTTTTGACTTCCCGAAACTAATACATCGATTTTATCTTTTGTTAAATCAACATCCACTGCACCGATACAACTTACACCATCAACAATAAAATATAAGGAATTATCAAAAGCTTTAAGTGCATGACCTAATTGGTGAACTGGATGTATGACACCAGTAGACGTTTCACAAAATTGAGTGAATACTGCAGTGACTGGTACATTTAATTGCTTTAAATAATTAATAAAGTCATCAACTACTACAGCTTCACCCCAGTTAACATCATATACATGTACATGATTATAATAAGTTTGTGCGATTTGTTTAAAGCGATTTCCGAATGCACCAGAAACAATTATCACAATATGATCCTCAGGATTTGCAATGTTAAGCATACTTGCTTCTAATACGCTAGTGCCACTAGATGTAAGAATAAGTACTTCGTTTTTGCTACCAAATACTGGCTTTAAACCTTTAAATGCTTCACTAGCAATTTCCTCAAAGTCAGTAGAACGATGACCTACCATTGGTAATTGTACGGCACTCAAGATTTGTTCCGGTACAGGAGTTGGTCCAGGTGTTAATAATAAAGGTTGGTAATACTGCATTGTACATTCCTCCCACAATAAGATTTATTTATTTTAGCAAAAATTCTGAATATTTAAAACCCTTATTAAATAGCTATCACATAATTAAAACGTTTACATGTTTAAAATTTGTGATAGCTATATGATTTATATTAAATTAGGCTCAATTGAAATAATGACATTATTCCGTATTGCATTAGATATCATGCAATTTTTATCTGCAATCACTAATAATTTATCTAAAATACTTTTAAGCTTTTCTGTTTGAGAAGAGGGCACTTCAATTGAGGGATAATGTGTAATACGTTCCATTTTAAATTTTTTATTTTCAAATGAGGCTGTACCTATTGACTGTTGATTAATTTTTACATTAGTAAAACCACTCTTTTCTAGTGTTGCAGCGAGTGAAATAATGTAACAAGATGATGCTGCACTTACTAGTAATTCATCTGGATTTGTGCCTTTTCCTTTGCCACCGAGTGAAGAGGGGATGGATATATTTTCATTGATAATATCTCCTCGAAGTTTACCTACTTCTTCACGTCCACCTAGCCACTCAGTTTTAACTTTAAAATCATGTCTAACCATATGAATTGACCTCCAATTTAATTATGGTAATTTAAGTTTAGGGCAAATTAAATAAGTTTAAAAGAAAGGTGACTTTGATGAAAATTCGACGTCCAAATCAACATTTCCAAATCGTAGCGCATAGAGGATTACCTGAAGATTATCCTGAAAATACTTTAATCGCTTATCGACATGCACTCATGTTACATATAGATATGTTGGAAATTGATGTACATTACACAAAAGATAAAGAGCTTGTCGTTATACATGATGATACTATCGATCGTACGTCAAATGGTAAAGGCAAGGTTTCTGACTTTACTTTAAAAGAATTAAAAGCATTAGATTTTGGTTTCTATAAAGGAGAGAAATTTAAAGGGGAGAGTATACCGACTTTTGATGAAGTGTTAGATTTAGCAGATAACTTTTCGCAAAAATTATTAATAGAAATAAAAAAGCCTAGTCAGTATCCAAATATTGAAAATATGATTGTTGATAAATTGAAGGAAAGACAAATATCTAAATCTAAAGCGATTTTACAATCATTCGATTTTGATTGTGTAAAAAAATTGTCGGCAATGAATTTAGATTATGAATTAGGTTTATTAATTAGTAAGAAAAAATATTGGCACAAGTTACCGAATTTCAAAAAAATTGCCAAAGTTGCTGATTATGCAAATCCAAATTATCAAATTGTTTCGCAAAAATTTATGCAACTTGCTCATGATGAAGAGTTAAAAGTATTACCTTATACTGTAAATAAATTAAAAGAATCACAAAAATTAGTAGATATTGGTGTTGACGGTATTATTTCCGATGTACCTGAAGATTTATTCGAGCTATAAGTATGAGAGAAAATGTAAGTATAGAACGCGAAGTTCAATACGTACAATCAAAACTTGCTTCAAAAAATAATAAATAAAAGCGTATTTTCAATTAAGTTGAGTATTGATCATTGTTAATAAAAACTGGAATATTAATTAATATCCCAGTTTTTATTAAACAAAATGCATTATACATTTAAATATTTGAAAACTAAAACAGGATAGAAATTTTTACATAAAATAAAACACCCAAATCCAAAATTGGAATTGGGTGTAAAAAGTAGAAATCGATTATCTTGAGTAGTACTCAACGATTAATTGTTCATTGATTTCAGCTGGTAACTCGCTACGTTCAGGGAATCGAACGAAAGTACCTTTTAAGTTGTCAGCATCAAAGTCTAAATATTCTGGTACGAAGTTGTTAATTTCAACAGATTCTTTAATAATATCTAAGTTTTGTGATTTTTCACGAACTGTAATCACTTGACCAGGTTTTAATGAGTAAGATGGGATATCTACACGTCCACCATCTACTTCAATGTGACCGTGGTTTACTAATTGACGTGCTTGACGACGTGTACGAGCTAAACCTAATGAATAAACAACTGCGTCTAAACGACTAGCAAGTAATATCATGAAGTTTTCACCGTGTACACCATATTGCTTACCAGCAATATCAAATGTGTTACGGAATTGTCTTTCAGTCATTCCATATAAGTAACGTAATTTTTGTTTTTCACGTAATTGTAAACCATATTCTGATAATTTTTTACGTTGGTTAGGACCATGTTGTCCTGGTGCGTATGGTCGTTTTTCTAATTCTTTACCAGTACCGCTTAATGAGATACCTAAACGACGAGATTTTTTCCAGTTTGAACCTCTGAATCGAGCCATGTGAGACTCCTCCTTTTTCTTTTTTGTTGTTATGAAAAAACAAAAAAGAGTGTTACATGCTTATCGAGATATATTGTTTTATGTGTCTTCACCTTATAGCGACAGTTACGCGACACGTCCACATTGGGAACAACATAGAGCTAGATAATATATAACTGCTATTTTCGTTAATTCACACAAAGCTTATTTTATCATTTTAAAAGAAAGTGTCAAGATTATTTTAAATTTGATTGAGTTGTTTTTCTAAAGTTTTTACAATAGATTCAAGTCCTTCTTGATCTTCTTGTGAAAATCTATTTTTTATAGGAGCGTCAATATCTAATACGCCGATAATCTGGCCGTTTTGATGTAATGGAATAACAATTTCTGATTGACTATTTGCGTCACAAGCTATATGACCAGGGAATTGATGGACGTCTTTAACACGTTGTATTTCACCAGATGAAACGGCAGTGCCGCAAACCCCTTTGCCGATAGCAATATGTACACAAGCAGGATGGCCTTGAAATGGTCCAAGAATAAGCTCCTTATTTTCAATAAGGTAAAAACCTACCCAATTAATATGATCAATTGTATCGTTAAGAAGAGCAGAAGTATTGCTTAATATTGCAATTAAATTCTTTTCATCTTCGATTAAACTAGCAAGTTGTTTTGATATCAGTTTATAATTTGTTGGAATATTCATTGTCATCGTCATACCTCGTTACTACAATTTTTAATTTAGTATAAGCTTTTAAAAATAATCTATCAATTAATTGATTTTGTGATTTAACGACGCACAAAATTACGTTATAATGTAAGATGATAAAATAGGAGGAGAAGTATATGGTGTTATTTATCATATTAGCAATATTAGTAGTTATTTTAATTGCTATTGGCGTATTGTTTTATATGCGCTCAAACAAAAGAAATTTAATTGAAAAAACAGAAGAGCGTAAGAACGAAATTGAACAATTACCTTTAGATGATAACCTAAGAAAACTTACTGGTTTAAATTTAAAAGGTGAAACAAAGACTAAGTATGATGCAATGAAAAAAGACAACACAGAAACTACAAATAAATACTTAGCTCCAGTAGAAGAAAAAATTCAAAATGCTGAAGAGTTTTTAGAGAAATTTAAATTCACAGCAGCACAAACTGAAATTGATGATGCTCACGAATTAATGGATCAATACGAAGAGAATTATCAGCATCAAGTAACTCAAGTGGACGACATTATAAACTTACATAAAGAAAATGAAGCATTGTATGAAAAGTGTAAAGTTGACTATCGTGAAATGAAACGTGATGTATTAGCAAATCGTCATCAATTTGGTGAAGCAGCTGAACCACTTGAAAATGAAATCGAAAATTATGAGCCTAAGTTAAATGAATATGAGAGTTTAAAAAGTGAAGGTAACTATGTTCAAGCCCATAATCACATTGCTGCTTTAAAGGATCAAATTAAAAATTTAAAATTTTATATGGATGAAATTCCAGAATTAATTCGAGAAACTCAAAAAGAATTACCAGGACAGTTTCAAGATTTAAAATATGGATGCAGAGACTTAAAGGTTGAAGGCTATGATTTAGATCATGTCAAAGTCGATGGTACAATACAAAGTCTTAAGACAGAATTAAGTTTTGTTGAACCAATGATTAGTCGATTAGAATTAGATGAAGCTAATAATAAACTTGAAAATATTAATGATAAATTAGATGAAATGTATGATCTTATTGAATATGAAGTAAAAGCCAAAAATGAAGTTGAAGAAACAAAAGATATCATTACTGATGACTTATTTAAGGCCAAAGATATGAACTATACATTACAAACCGAAATTGAATATGTTCGTGAAAATTACTATATTAATGAATCAGATGCTCAAAGTGTAAGACAATTTGAAAATGAAATTCAAAGTCTCATCTCAGTTTATGATGATATTTTAAAAGAAACTTCTAAATCTGCGGTACGTTATAGTGAAGTACAAGATAATTTACAGTACCTTGAAGATCATGTATCTGTAATTAACAAAGAACAAGATAAACTTCAAAATCATCTCATTCAATTACGCGAAGATGAAGCTGAAGCAGAAGATAATTTATTAAGAGTACAATCTAAGAAAGAAGAAGTATACCGACGTTTATTAGCTTCTAATTTAACTAGCGTTCCAGAACGTTTCATTATCATGAAAAATGAAATTGATAATGAAGTAAGAGAAGTAAATGATCAATTTAGCGAACGTCCAATTCATGTTAAACAACTAAAGGATAAAGTAGCAAAAATTGTTATTCAAATGAATACATTTGAAGATGAAGCTAACGATGTACTTGTAAATGCTGTATACGCAGAAAAGCTTATCCAATATGGTAATAGATATCGTAAGGACCATCATCATGTTGATAAAAGCTTAAATGAAGCAGAACGACTATTTAAAAATAACCGATATAAACGTGCGATAGAGATAGCCGAAGAAGCATTAGAAAGTGTTGAACCTGGTATTACCAAACATATTGAAGAGCAAGTGATTAAAGAATAGTAATTTGTGTATAAATATTATACAAGTGTGAGTTAAATCTACATGAGATTTACTATCTTATTTTAATCATAATTGATAGAGTCAAAGATTAGTATAAGTGTAAATTTCTGCAGTCATCGACTCTCCATGCATCGGAATTACCTGAGACAATAATGAATGTCTCAGGTTTTTTAGTGTTCTATTAGTAGTGAATTAAAATTCATGGTCACACTCTTTTAATTTTGTGAGAAAATAGTATAATGCTTGAGTATCTTAATTTGTAAATTTATAGTGAAGCAATTCATTTTTAAAACAAGATTTAATTAAAATTTGAAAGAGAAGTGATATCAGTGATTTATTTAGACAATGCAGCCACTACCAAAGCTGATCAAGATGTTGTTGATTCATTCGTAAAAGTGAATCAAACATTATACTTCAATCCAAATAGTCCTCATCATGCAGGGGTTCAAGCCGAACAATTATTATTGAAAGCAAAAAGTGAAATCAATCGTATATTAAGCTTAAATAATCAGTTTGATATCATTTTCACAAGTGGCGCAACTGAATCGAATAATATACTGCTAAAAGGTATTGCGTATATGAAAAAAGAAACTGCTAATGAGATTATCACATCAGTCTTAGAACATCCCTCAGTTTTGGAAGTAATGAGGTATTTGGAAAGGGAAAAAGGTTTTAAATTAAAATATGTTGATGTGACAAAAGAAGGTAAGTTGGACACAGAACACTTAAAATTATTAATGACAGATAAAGTAGGACTTGTGACATGTATGTATGTCAATAATATTATGGGACAAATTCAACCTATTGAAGAAATAGCAAATATTGTAAAAAATTACCCACGTGCACACTTTCATGTTGATGCAGTCCAGGCTTTAGGTAAGGTACCTATGCAGATCAATCATGTTGATAGTTTAAGCTTAAGCGGTCACAAGTTTAATGGACTCAAAGGTCAAGGTCTATTACTTTTAAAAAATATTCAAAACATAGAACCTATTGTCCATGGTGGTGGACAAGAATATGGTTTACGAAGTGGTACAGTTAATTTACCAATGGCTATTTCTATGGTTAGAGCTATAAAGAATGCTGTTGATCAAACAAAAGAGCTTAATTTACGTTTAAGCAATTATAAAAATAAATTACTTTCATTTTTAGCAGAATACAAAAATGTATTTATCAACTCTCCTCAAAATGCATCACCCCACATTATAAATATAGGATTTCCAGGTGTTAAGGGTGAGGTACTTGTTAATGCTTTTTCCAAACAAAACGTAATGGTTTCAACTACAAGTGCTTGTTCTTCTAAGATGAATAAATTAAATGAGGTTTTACTTGCTATGGAAATTACAGAGTCAAAAATAGAAGGTAGTATAAGAATTTCTTTAGGGGCACATACGACTGAAAACGATATATTAAGTTTTATGAATGCATTTGAAACTGTATATAAGGAAATTAAGGAGTTGTTAAAGTAATGCAATTTGATCATTTATTAGTTAGATATGGAGAACTTACGCTTAAAGGTACGAATAGAAAAATGTTTGTTAATCAACTTAAAGACAATGTGAAACGCGCACTTATTCCATTGCGTGGTTATCATGTCAAAGGAAAGAGGGATAGAATGTACATAGAATTATCCCCTGAAGCAGACATAAATGAAATCATTCAACGCGTATCTAAAGTTTATGGTATAAAGTCAATCAGTCCAGTCATAAAAATTGATAAAAATGAAGAGAAAATAAATCAATCAGCGATACAGTTATCTCAAGACTTTGTAAAAGGTTCAACTTTTAAGGTAGATGTAAAACGAGTTGATAAGTCATTTCGATTGGATACGTATGAATTGCAACGTCAAGTAGGTGGAGCAATACTAAAAGAAAATAATAATATAACAGTGAATGTTAAAAATCCTGACTATGAAATTAAAATAGAAGTAAGAATGGATGCTATTTATATTTATGAAAAAGTAATCGCTGGTGCAGGTGGACTGCCAGTCGGTACAGGAGGTAAGACATTACTTATGTTAAGTGGTGGTATTGATTCTCCTGTAGCAGGAATAGAAGTAATGAAACGTGGCGTAACTGTTGAAGCAATACATTTTCATAGTCCACCATTTACGAGTGAAAAAGCTAAAGATAAAGTTATCGAATTAACAAGAATTTTAGCGGAACGTGTTGGTCCTATTAAGCTGCATCTCGTACCATTTACAGAAATACAAAAGCAAATTAATAAAGTTGTACATCCTCGTTATACAATGACTTCTACAAGAAGAATGATGATGCGTATATCTGATAAAGTTGTACATCAAATAAATGCTAATGCCATCGTAAATGGAGAGAATCTTGGTCAAGTAGCAAGTCAGACACTAAAGAGTATGTACGCTATTAATCATGTCACAGCTACACCTGTTTTAAGACCTCTATTAACGTTAGATAAAGAAGACATTATTAAGAAAGCAAAAGAACTCGGTACATTTGAAACATCTATTCAACCTTATGAAGATTGTTGTACAATATTTACTCCGAAAAATCCTGTAACTGAACCGGATTTTGACAAAGTAGTAAAATATGAAAGTGTATTTAATTTTGATGAAATGATAGAAAATGCAGTTGAAAATATTGAAACATTAACAATAGATCAAAATTATAAGAGTGCGAAAGAACAATCTACAGATTCATTGATTAAAGATTTATTCTAAAATTCGTAATGTAATAAAAACAAAGGGGTTAGGCTTAGTATGGATTGGAATTTATCGATTATGTTGATGATTGTTGCCTTTGGTTTTATCGCTTCATTCGTCGACTCTGTAGTTGGTGGGGGTGGACTAATTTCAACCCCTGCATTACTTGCAGTTGGCTTGCCACCATCTGTTGCTTTAGGTACAAATAAATTTGCGAGTTCTTTTAGTACATTAACAAGTGCATTAAAATTTTTACGTTCAGGTAAAGTTGACTTGAAAATAGTAGGAAAGATGTTTCCATTAATATTTGTTGCTTCCGGTGGTGGTGCTATCATTGCGACATACATACCAGCAAATATTTTAAAACCACTAATCATTATAGCACTGTCATTAGTTCTTATTTATACCATCATACAAAAAGATTGGGGAAATGTAAGAACATTTACCGATTTTACTTTTACAAAAGCAGTATTATTTACATTAATATTTATTGTTATTGGATTTTATGATGGTTTTTTAGGTGGTGGTACGGGCTCCTTTATGCTATTTACACTTTTATTATTTGGCTTTGACTTTTTAAGCGCAGCTGGTAATGCAAAGGTTTTAAATTTTGCATCTAATTGTGGTGCGTTATTATTTTTCATGATTTTAGGTCAGGTCAATTATTTTTATGGTATTATTATGGCTTTTAGCATGATGATAGGTGCTTTGTTAGGTGCTCAATTTGCCTTGAAAAAAGGGGTAAGGTATGTAAAAGCTTTATTTATAGTAGTTACTGCAATATTAATTATAAAAAATCTCTACGATTTTATTGTGCAGTAAATAATTGTTAGATTAAGAGGTTCAAATGAAATTGTAGACAAACTTTAAATGAGTGTGTATTGCTTATCTTGTCGAGTTAATGTTTGCAAATTTGTTTGGCCTCTTTTATTACTATATTACAAACAACGATTTTTTTTGGAAAGGTTTTCATTTTTTAATAGATAATGGCTAAAAAAATTGAAAATCATACGTTCTTTGTCGTATCATTATAATTAACTAAGTTGATAGGAGGTCGTTACGATGACTCAAATTACATTTAAAAATAATCCCATTAAATTATCAGGTTCTGAGGTTAATGAAGGTGATATCGCACCAAATTTCACAGTTCTTGATAATAGTTTGAATCAAATTACTTTAGATGATTATAAAAACAAGAAGAAATTAATTAGTGTTATACCATCTATTGATACAGGAGTATGTGATAGTCAAACTCGAAAGTTTAATGAAGAAGCTTCAGCTGAAGATGGCGTAGTTTTAACGATATCAGTAGATTTACCTTTCGCCCAAAAAAGATGGTGTGCATCAAGCGGATTAGAAAATGTAATTACTTTAAGTGACCATAAAGATTTATCTTTTGGTCGAAATTATGGACTTGTAATGGATGAATTACGCTTACTTGCACGTTCGGTATTTGTGTTAAACGAAAACAATAAAGTAGTATATAAGGAAATTGTCAGTGAAGGTACGAATTACCCTGATTTTGAAGCCGCATTAAAAGCATATAGAAATATTTAGTCATATTGAACTATTGACAGTAAAAAGTTTTAGTGTCCATACTTGTTCGAGTAGTAAATTAATTATTTAGAGTTAATTCATACTATCAATCACGGATGGACACTTTTTTAAATAGAAAGGGATATTTTATGTCTGAAGAAAACACTATAATGGAACGTCTATTTCATACATTAGACGATAAAGCTAAAGCCTTAAACAAAGAAAATGGACAAAGTTTTATCGAAAATTTAGGGCTAGCTATGGAAGATATATATACAAACCAAAGAGAACTTTTAGAGCAAGCAACGCTTCAAGATAGAAGGAAAGCTTTTCAATTTGCATATTTAAGTTTATTACAAGAAGAAAATATTCAAGCTAATCATCAGATTACGCCTGATTCTATTGGACTCATTCTCGGTTTTCTTGTTCAACGCTTTTTAGAACATAAAGAGGAAATGCACATTGTAGATATTGCAAGTGGGGCAGGTCATCTAAGTGCAGCAGTGAAAGAAGTACTTTCTGATAAAACAATTATGCACCATCTGATAGAGGTCGATCCAGTGCTATCACGTGTAAGTGTGCATTTGGCCAATTTTTTAGAGATACCATTTGACGTTTATCCTCAAGATGCGATTATGCCATTACCATTGGAAGAGGCAGATGTCGTGATTGGAGATTTCCCAATAGGATACTATCCTTTAGATGAACGTAGTAGAGAAATGAAGTTAGGCTTCGAAGAGGGACACAGTTATTCCCATCATCTGTTAATCGAACAATCTATTAATGCGCTAAAAGGGGCAGGTTATGCATTTTTAGTTGTTCCTAGTCATCTCTTTGAAGATGATAAAGTGAAACAGTTGGAAAATTTCATTGCTACAGAGACTGAGATGCAAGCATTTTTAAATTTACCTAAAACTTTATTTAAAAATGAAAAAGCACGTAAATCTATATTGATTTTACAAAAGAAAAAATCAGGAAAAACTCGACCAGTTGAAGTCTTATTAGCAAATATCCCTGATTTTAAAAATCCTCAACAATTTCAAGGTTTCATTTCTGAATTGAATCAGTGGATAGTCACAAATCATACAAAAAAATAGTCTGTAACAATATAGTATTCAAACTGTGTTAATGATAAAATGATTATGTGAAAAATATAACTAAACAAATGATGGAGGACAATGTCTTATGTCAAAATTAATTTTGGCGGTAAATGCTGGTAGCTCATCTTTAAAGTTCCAGCTAATTAAGATGCCTGAAGAAAAACTAGTAACTAAAGGTGTGATAGAACGTATTGGTTTAAGCGATTCTATCTTCACCATTCATGTTAATGGCGAGAAGCTTACTGATATCAGAGATATCCATAATCATGAAGAAGCCGTTAATATAATGTTAGATAGTTTTAAAGAACATGAAATGATTAAAGACATCACTGATATTCAAGGAACAGGTCATCGTGTTGTGCACGGTGGCGAAACTTTCCCTAAATCAGTTGTTGTTACTGATGATGTAGAATCTCAAATTGAAGAATTAAGTGAATTAGCACCTTTACACAATCCAGCTAATTTAATGGGAATTAGAGCTTTTAGAAAGTTATTACCAGAAATCCCACATGTTGCGGTGTTTGATACTTCTTTCCACCAAACTATGCCTGAACAAGCTTATTTATATAGCTTGCCATACCATTACTATGAAGACTATGGTATACGTAAGTATGGTTTCCACGGCACAAGTCATAAATATGTATCTCGTAGAGCTGCTCAAATTGTTGGTAGACCAATTGAAGATTTAAGAATTATTTCTTGTCACATCGGTAACGGTGCATCTATTGCAGCTATAGACGGTGGAGAATCTATTGATACATCTATGGGATTCACACCACTTGCTGGTGTAACAATGGGGACTCGTTCGGGGAATCTTGATCCAGCTTTAATACCATTCATTATGGAAAAAACGGGTAAAACAGCTGATGAAGTATTAGAAATACTTAATAAAGAATCAGGATTATTAGGTCTTACTGGGACATCAAGTGATTTGCGTGATTTAACTGAAGAAGCAAAACATGGACGTCAACGTTCACGTGTTGCATTAGATTTATTTGCTTCAAAAATTCACAAATATATTGGTTCTTATGCAGCTAGAATGCATGGTGTAGATGTTATTGTATTTACTGCAGGAATAGGTGAAAACTCACATATTATTCGTGGTAAAGTTTTAGAAGGACTTGAGTTTATGGGTGTTTATTGGGATCCTAAGAAGAATGAAAGTTTACATGGTGAAGAAGGTTATATTAATTATCCACATTCACCTGTAAAAGTACTTGTTGTACCTACTGATGAAGAAGTAATGATATCTCGTGACGTGATTAAATATGGTCAACTTAATGATAATACACCCAAAAAAGAAGAATTTAATACCAACGAAAGTATCGAAGTGAATTAATTTTAAAAATAGGATTAATGAATTCAAATAGTATCTTTTTCTATATGTATTAAAAAATTTTAGTACATATAGAAATACTGCCGGTTAAGTTAGTAAACTACAACCGGCAGTATTTTTTATTTTATCTATAACAGTGACTAATCTTGATATTTTTCACGTAATTGAGATGTTGCTACTTGAGGTTGGAAATCTTCAGGCATTTCTTCTGTACGTACAACTAATACGTCACAAGGTGCATGTCGAACAATCGCTTCTGATACAGAGCCAACAATAAAACGTTCTACCGCATTTAAACCTGATGTACCACTCATAATCAAATCAGCACCAACATCATGCGCTAATTTTTTAGGTATAATTGCTTTAGGTGAGCCGAATTCTAAACGTGTGTCAACATTTTTTACACCTGCATTTGTGGCTACTTCTTTATAACCTTTAAGTAATTCTTCGGAGAAATGTTTTGATTTTTCTGTGAATTGAGCATCATATACTTCATAAGAAGAATACGTACGTGAGTCAATTACATTCACAATAGTTAATTGAGCATCGTTACGTTTAGCAACACCGACAGCTTTGTTAAAAGCCCATTCTGCTTCATGAGATCCATCGACTGCGATTAATATATTTTTATAAGAAATCATCATTATTGCCCCCTTTATCTTTCTTAATTCTATTTTAACACAATAAACAGAATATTTAATTAATAATAATTACAAAATTATGTCATTATATGTTATCGTTTGCCGTTTTGATAAGGACACGTTACGATAAGGTTGGAGGTAGATAATATGAAAATTGGGATTCCTAAAGAAATAAAGAATAATGAGAATCGAGTGGGGTTATCACCAAGTGGTGTACATGCACTTGTAGACCAAGGACATGAAGTTTTAGTAGAAACAAATGCTGGTCTAGGATCTTACTTTGAAGATGGTGATTATCAAGAAGCCGGTGCCAAAATTGTTGATGAGCAGTCAAAAGCTTGGGATGTTGATATGGTCATCAAAGTCAAAGAACCACTTGAATCAGAATACAAATTCTTTAAAGAAGAGTTAATCTTATTTACTTATTTACACCTTGCGAATGAACAGAAATTAACTCAGGCACTTGTGGACAACAAGGTTATATCTATTGCTTATGAAACTGTACAATTACCAGACGGTTCTTTACCGTTATTAACACCAATGAGTGAAGTGGCTGGTAGAATGTCTGCACAAGTGGGAGCTGAATTTTTACAAAGATTTAATGGAGGTATGGGTATCTTACTAGGTGGCATACCTGGAGTGCCTAAAGGTAAAGTCACTATTATTGGTGGCGGTCAAGCAGGAACAAATGCAGCTAAAATAGCTTTAGGGTTAGGTGCTGAAGTGACAATTTTAGATGTTAACCCTAAACGTTTAGAAGAATTAGAGGACTTGTTTGATGGCAGAGTAAGAACAATAATGTCCAATCCATTAAATATAGAAATGTATGTAAAAGAAAGTGATTTAGTCATTGGAGCAGTTCTGATTCCAGGTGCTAAAGCGCCAAACTTAGTGACTGAAGATATGATAAAAGAAATGAAAGATGGATCAGTGATTGTAGATATTGCGATAGATCAAGGTGGAATCTTTGAGACTACTGATAAAATTACAACGCACGATGCCCCAACTTATACTAAACATGGTGTCGTGCATTATGCTGTGGCTAATATGCCAGGCGCCGTTCCACGTACATCTACAATTGGATTGAACAATGCAACATTACCTTATGCGCAATTATTGGCTAATAAAGGTTATCGTGAAGCATTCAAAGTAAATCATCCATTATCTTTAGGTCTAAATACATTTAATGGACACGTGACTAATAAGAATGTAGCCGATACATTTAATTTTGAATATACTTCAATTGAAGATGCATTGAAATAATGCGTGAAATTTACCCCAAGCTTCATTCATGTGAATGAAGCTTGGGGCTTATTGTTGTTTTGTTATTTTTCGTATTGAGTTAATATTTCATAACCATTTTCAGTTACTAAAATATCATCTTCAATTCTAACACCAGCCACATGAGGGACATATACGCCAGGCTCTATAGTAATCACCATTCCTGCTTCAAGTTTATTATTATTTACACTTGATATATCTTGATATTCATGTTCTTCAAGGCCTAATCCATGACCTAGTCTATGCGGAAAGTAATCACCATAACCTGCTTCTTGGATTATATCTCTTGCTATTTTATCAATATCTTTGATGGTAACTCCTGGTTTAATAGATTTAATTGCTTCCGTTTCTGCTTTTAAAACAATGTTATATATATTTTGTGCTTCCTTATTAGGTTTGCCAAAATGAATTGTGCGTGTCATATCACTGCAATAATGATGGTATACAACACCTAAATCAAATAGTACAAACTCATTTTGCTTTAATTTTCTGTCACCGGGTGTACCATGTGGTGAAGCAGCATGGTCACCGAAGAGTACCATCGTGTCGAAACTCATTTCATTAACGCCATATTTTTTTATTTCATTTTCGATATGGTTGACAACTTCTCTTTCTTCTACACCTTCTTTAAGAAAGGATTTACCAATTTCAATACATTTATCAGCTAACGCAGCTGCCTTTTTTATATTGATAATTTCATCTTCTGATTTGATATTACGTAAGTCCTTGATTGATTGATCAACATCTTGATAGTGTTCTATATTAAACGCTTTTGTTAATTCTCTTTGACGTTTAACTGTAAGATGTTCACTTTCAATGAGCATTTTAGAGAAAGTTTTAGAGTATTTGTCGAATGGGTTTTCAGTATCTAAATAACCGACGATTTTACCTTTAAACGGTGATTGTTTTACTTCTTCAACTTCCATTTTTGGACAAAATAAAACAGGCTCTTCATTTGATGGAATTAGCAAAGCGAAGAGTCTTTCATGTGGCTCACTTCGATACCCAGTAAAGTAAAAGATGTTTAAGGGTGTCGTAATCCATGCTGCATCAGCATCTTCCTGTTGTAAAACTTTTTTGATTTCTTCTATTTTAGTCATATAATGAACCTCCATCATGTGATGATATATTAATTCTATGCTAATAAGATATAGTTTTCAAAAAGTAAGAGTTATTGTTTGAACTAAACAAGCTAAATAGCTCACTAGTGTTATAAATGTGACTGTTAGGGTATACTGTTAAAAGATATTACTTTTAGGAGGGGAACTCTTATGAAACTTTCATTTCATGGTCAATCAACAATTTATTTTGAAGGTAACGGCAAGAAAGTTATAGTTGATCCATTTATCTCTGGCAACGATAAATGTGACCTAGATGAACAAACGTTAGAGGTAGATTACATTATCTTAACACATGGTCACGCTGACCATTTTGGTGATATAGTTGAATTGGCCAATCGTAACCATGCAACTGTGATTGGTTCGGCAGAATTACAAGGATATTTATCTACTTATCACGGAGTCGAAAATGTTCATGGCATGAACATTGGTGGGAAAGCTGAATTTGATTTTGGAACAGTCAAATTTGTTCAAGCATTCCATAGTTCTAGTTTTACACATGAAAATGGTGTGCCCGTATATTTAGGTATGCCTATGGGAATAATTGTCGAAGCTGAAGGTAAGACTATCTATCATACTGGGGATACAGGATTATTTAGTGATATGAAATTGATAGCAGATAGACACCCAGTTGATGTATGTTTTGTTCCTATTGGAGATAACTTTACCATGGGAATAGAAGATGCTAGTTACGCTATTAATGAATTTATTAAGCCTACAATCAGTGTTCCTATTCATTACAATACATTCCCGTTAATTGAACAAGATCCAGAGCAATTTAAGGATGCAGTTCAGGTAGGGGAAGTGCAAATTCTCAATCCAGGAGAATCAGTGGAATTTTAATTATTTGTCTAAATGACATATAGCTTTTGGTTTTTAAGTCATTTTCTAAAAGTACAACGTTAATTAAAATTTAACAGTAGTAAGTTGATATTTTGAATTTAAGAAATATAAATAAGAGCCTGAGACACACATAATGTCTCAGGCTTCCTAATGTTGTGGCAAGTCGATTGCTGAATAAAAATTGAAATTATATCAAACCTTTTAATACAAATACTAACTCATTTATTATAGTTTTGGTATTTTAGGTTACGAGTATGTTGTTTATTTAACTATTAAAACAGGAATAGTAGCACGTTTAGCTACTTTATGACTTACGCTACCTAAAACAAATTTCTTATTGTCTTCAGCTTTTCGGTTACTAAGAACAACAATTTCATATTTACCACTATTCGCAAATTTTAATAGCTCATCCTTAGCATTGCCTCTCACAATAACTTCATCATAATCAATGCCGTAGTCTTCTAAAGTTTTAAGTGTACTTTCTAAACCTTTAGAACGTTTTTCGGTTAGCTTATCTAAATGTACGCCAGCTCTGATTGACGCTTGAGCATCTTGCTCATTAATGGCATTTAAAACTGTGACGATAGTACCTTCACCTGCTAAACGAGACACCTCTTTAAGAGCTTTCTCATTTTTAATTTGAGTGTCTACCCCAAGTAGAATATGTTTATACATAAATCATCCCTCCTCAACTTTATTTTAGTAAAGTTTTAGTGTGATTTCCATTAATATTTAAATATTTTGAATATAATCTTTAACGGTAATTTATATTGATTAATATTTAGTATTTTAGAATGATTGAACAATGATTTTTTGTACATTAAAAGTTATAATGATAAAAAGACTGTTATAAAGATATAAGAGGTAACGGGATGACAAAGAATGAACAAATAATTAAACATATTGAATCTTTATCAATAGGCTCTAAAATCTCTGTGCGAAAAATTGCTAAAGATCTTAATGTGTCTGAAGGTACTGCGTACAGAGCAATTAAAGATGCGAGTCAACTTGGAATTGTAGCAACTATTGACAGAGTTGGTACTGTTAGAATCGAGAAACGAAATAGAGAAAATTTAGATAACTTAACGTTTAATGAAATTGCAAATATTGTTGAGGGTCAAATACTTGCTGGTAGAGCTGGACTTAATAAATCAGTTTCAAAATTTGCAATAGGAGCAATGCAATTTGATGATATTCTGAAATATATAGGCAAACACACATTATTAATTGTTGGAAATAGAGAAAATGTACAGATTGAAGCTTTAAAACGAGAAACTTCAATACTCATCACAGGTGGTTTTCGTCCAAGTGCTGAAATTATACGATATGCAGATGAGCATGAATTGCCAATTATTTCTTCAAGTTATGATACATTCTTAGTTGCTAATATCATCAATAAAGCAATGTTTAATCAGAAAATACGCAAAGAAATACTTGTGGTTGAGGATATAGTTAAACCAATCAATGAATTATCAGTGTTATTTGATTCAATGACAATTCATGATTACAAAAAAATAGCAAATGAAACTGGCCATACAAGGTTTCCTATAGTAAACGAAGAATTTAAATTAGTAGGTATAGTAACAAGTAGAGAAATCATCAATATGAACGAAGAAGATCTATTAGGTAAGGTTATGACTAAAAATCCATTGAGTGTTAAATTAACAAATACGGTTGCTAGTTGTGCCCATTTATTAATTTGGGAAGGGATTGAATTATTACCAGTAACTGATAATAATAAAAAAGCTGTCGGTGTAATTAACAGACAGGATGTTTTAAAATCAATGCAATTATTAGGTAGACAACCTCAAATTGGTGAAACAGTGAATGATCAAATTGCTAAACATATTTCAATACATCAACAAGGAATAAATGTCGACGTATCTCCACTCATTACAAATCATTACGGTACTTTAAGTAAAGCAGTATTTGTTGGAATTATTGAGGAAACGATTCGTCACGAAATGAGAAAGTATAAAAAAGGTAATGTCATGATAGAAAGTATGAGTATTATCTATATTAAGACTGTACCAATTGAATCTTCTATTGAAGTACATTATGAAATGTTAGATGTTGGACGATATTTTGCTAAATTAGAAGTTACTATGATTAATAATGGTGAAAAAGTTGCTAATGCCTTAGTAATTTGTCAAATGTTTGATGGGTTTTAAAATAATATTTAGAAATTTAAAGGGAGTAATTAATATGGAAGTAAAAATGAATGAAATAATGGAAGCATTAGAACAAAGTGAGTTAATTATTATTCACAGACATCTAAGACCTGATCCAGACGCATATGGTTCGCAATTAGGTTTGAAATATTACTTGCAAAAGAAGTTTCCAGATAAACAAATTTATGCTGTAGGAACTAATGAAGATTCTTTGAAATTTATAGGTTTGATGGATGAAATTGACAATGATATGTATAAGAAAGCGACTGTAGTTGTATGTGATACGGCAAATGCGCCAAGAATAGATGACCAACGTTATAATACAGGTACCAAACTTTTAAAAATTGATCATCATCCTGCTACTGATCAGTATGGAGATATAAACTATGTTAATACCAAAGCTTCTTCCACTAGTGAAATAATTTACGAATTCATTTCACATTTCAATGATGAACATATCATTGATGAACAAGTTGCTAGATTGTTATATCTTGGCATCGTCGGTGATACTGGACGTTTTTTATTTAATAATACTACACCACGGACAATGCAAATTGCTGGAAAATTACTTACATATCCTTTTGATCACAACCAAGAATTAAACAAAATGTCTGAAAAAGATCCGAAACTATTACCATTTCAAGGCTATATATTGCAAAATTTTGATTTAAATGATAAAGGATTCTGCAAAGTTAAAATAACTAAAGACATACTTGAAAAATTTCAAATACAACCTAATGAAGCGTCTTTATTTGTAAATACAATCGCAGATATTCGAGGATTAAAAATATGGATGTTTGGCGTTGATGAAGGAGATCAAATCAGATGTAGGTTGCGTTCTAAAGGTCATATTATTATTAATGATGTCGCTAATACATTTGGTGGTGGTGGACATCCAAATGCATCTGGAGTTTCAGTAAATAGTTGGGAGCAATTCGAGCAACTCGCCGAAGCTTTAAACGACAAGTTATAATTTTTAAAAGGAGGTAAGAGACCATGGTAGCACATTTAAATATTCATACTTCTTTTGACCTGTTAGATTCTAGTTTGAGAATTGATGCATTAATAGATAAAGCTAAAAAAGAAGGATACCGTGCGCTTGCAATAACCGATACAAATGTATTGTACGGTTATCCAAAGTTTTATGATGCTTGTATTGCAGCCCACATACATCCCATATTTGGTATGACTATATATTTAACGGATGGTCTCTATACTATTGAAACAGTTGTTTTAGCAAAAAATAATCAAGGACTCAAGTCATTATACCAACTTTCTTCTGCTATAATGATGAAAAATAAAGAAGAAGTACCTATTGAATGGCTAAAAAAATATGATAAACATTTAATTATCATATTTAAAGAGGCTGAGTTGTCTCATAAGCAAATCATTGATGCGTTTGAAGGTAAGAAAGAATTGTATTTAAATCATAATAGTAATAATACATTGACTGGCAAACGTGTATGGATGCAATCTGCAAGATATTTAGATGAAGATGATGCTGAAACCATTCCAGCTTTACATGCCATAAGAGATAATACTAAGTTAGATTTAATACATGAGAAAGAAACACTTGATGAACATTTTCCTAGTATGGAAGAACTTCAAACACTAAATCTTAGTGAAGATATGATTGCTAACACGAATGAAATTGAAAAATTATGCCAAGCAGAAATTGCATACCATCAATCACTGTTGCCACAATTTGTGACACCTAATGGTGAGACTTCGAAAGATTATCTTTGGACAATACTTATACATAGGTTACAAAAATGGGAACTTAATGACAAAACTTATTTCGATCGGTTGAAACATGAATATAAAATTATTACTGATATGGGTTTCGAGGATTATTTTCTTATTGTAAGTGATTTGATTCATTTTGCTAAAACACATGAAGTGATGGTTGGGCCAGGTCGTGGTTCATCAGCGGGATCATTGGTAAGTTATTTATTAGGTATTACTACGATAGACCCGTTAAAATATAATCTTTTATTTGAAAGATTTCTTAATCCTGAACGTGTAACTATGCCAGATATTGATATTGATTTTGAAGACACGAGACGTGAAAAAGTAATTAAGTATGTACAAGATAAATATGGTGAACATCATGTATCAGGTATTGTGACATTTGGACATCTGTTAGCCCGTGCTGTTGCTAGAGATGTAGGAAGAATAATGGGTTTTGATGAAACGAGTTTAAATGAGATTTCAAAACTTATTCCACATAAATTAGGTATAACTCTTGAAGAAGCATACCAGAAGCCAGAGTTTAAAGCATTTGTTCATCGTAATCATAGAAATGAACGTTGGTTTGAAGTAAGTAAAAAGTTAGAAGGCTTACCAAGACATACGTCGACACATGCTGCAGGTATCATTATCAATGATCAACCATTATTCAAATTTGCGCCATTAACAACTGGTGATACAGGATTATTAACACAGTGGACTATGACAGAAGCGGAACATATAGGATTATTAAAAATTGATTTCTTGGGATTACGCAATCTATCAATTATTCATCAAATTATTTTACAAGTTAAAAAGGATTTAAATATAAATATTGATATAGAAGCTATTCCTTATGATGATAAAAAAGTGTTTGATTTATTATCAAATGGGGACACTACAGGTATTTTTCAATTGGAATCAGAAGGCGTTAGAAGCGTATTAAAAAGATTGCAACCTGAACATTTTGAAGATATCGTAGCTGTCACATCATTATATAGGCCAGGGCCAATGGAAGAAATACCAACTTATATAACCCGTAGACATAATCCTAACCAAGTTGCTTATTTACATCCTGATTTAGAACCAATCTTAAAAAACACATATGGTGTTATCATTTATCAAGAACAAATTATGCAGATTGCAAGTCAAGTTGCTGGCTTTAGTTATGGTGAAGCAGATATTTTAAGAAGAGCAATGAGTAAAAAGAATCGTGCAATCTTAGAGAGTGAGCGTCAACATTTCATAGATGGTGCAAAAAATAATGGTTACGGTGAACAGATAAGTAAGCAAATTTTTGATTTAATACTTAAGTTTGCTGATTATGGGTTCCCACGTGCCCATGCTGTTAGTTACTCAAAAATTGCATACATAATGAGCTATTTAAAAGTGCACTATCCTCATTATTTTTATGCAAATATCTTGAGTAATGTAATAGGAAGTGAAAAAAAGACTGCAGCTATAATTGACGAAGCTAAGCATCAAAGAATTAGCATTTTGCCTCCCAATATTAATCAAAGTCATTGGTATTATAAGGCAAGTAATAAAGGAATATATTTGTCTTTAGGTACAATTAAAGGAATTGGATATCAAAGCGTTAAATTAATTATTGATGAGCGCCAGCAGAATGGACCTTATAGAGATTTCTTTGATTTTTCAAGACGTATACCTAAAAGGGTGAAAAATAGAAAATTACTTGAGTCTCTTATCTTAGTAGGCGCATTCGACACTTTTGGCAAAACTAGAGCGACATTATTACAAGCAATTGATCAAGTATTAGATTTAAATTCTGATGTTGAACAAGATGATATGCTTTTCGATCTTTTAACTCCTAAACAATCATATGAAGAAAAAGAGGAACTGCCTGATCAATTATTAAGTGATTATGAAAAAGAATACCTAGGATTCTATATTAGTAAACATCCAGTTGAAAAGAAATTTGAAAAGAAACAATATTTAGGTATATTTCAATTGTCTAATGGAAGTCACTATCAAC
The DNA here is from genome assembly GCF_001815825.1 of Staphylococcus sp. HMSC068G11. NCBI lineage: Bacteria > Bacillati > Bacillota > Bacilli > Caryophanales > Staphylococcaceae > Staphylococcus > Staphylococcus sp. HMSC068G11. Next base: position 108,090 of record NZ_KV822100.1, on the reverse strand, counting down.
CTATACTTGTTCAATTTGACCATATCAAACAAATAAGAACGAAGAATGGTCAAAATATGGCATTTGTAACTATGAATGATGGAAGAACGATGATGGATGGAGTGATTTTCCCAGATAAGTTTAAAAAATACGAAACTTCTATTTCAAAGGAACAGATGTATATCGTATTGGGTAAATTTGAAAAGCGTAATCAGCAAATGCAACTTATCATCAATCAACTTTTTGAAGTTGAAGCGTATGAACAAACAAAATTGTCTAATTCGAAAAAAGTTATTTTACGTAATGTAACCCATCTTGAACCACAATTTGAACATTCAAAAGTGCAATCTAATAAACAACATGCATTAAATATTTATGGTTTTGACGAATGTGCAAATAAGATGACAATGTTGGGACAAATTGAACGTCAACCTCAAAATTTTGATCTATTAATACAAACTTATTCACCAGCTGATATTAGGTTTATTTAACTTTTAACGATTTTTAAATTATGATATAGTTAACTGATGATTATTTCTTAATCATCAGTTTTTCTTTTATAATTATTTTTTGTTCTGATTTAACACACTAAATCTGTTTTATCAGCAGAAGAAATAATTTGAATTGCAACATCTAAAAATCAATTTACTTTCAATGATTGTACTATTGTTCTACATATTTACTAGTAAATCGTGTATATTTAAAATGATTCAGTTTTCTATTCATGGATTGATTTATGTACTGAATACATATAGTTCAATGACTTCTCACAAAATAAAATAGGGGTTGATTAAATGTCTTTAAGAGATGACGCTTTAGAAATGCATAGAGAGAACCAAGGTAAACTAGAAATTACACCAAATGTTAAAGTGACAAATAAGCAACAATTAAGCCTAGCATACTCACCTGGCGTTGCTGAACCTTGTAAAGAAATCCATGAAGATCCAAGAAAAGTGTATGAGTACACTATTAAGGGAAATACAGTTGCTGTTGTAACGGATGGAACTGCTGTTCTCGGTTTAGGGAATATTGGAGCAGAAGCAAGTATTCCAGTAATGGAAGGAAAGGCAGCATTGTTCAAAAGTTTTGCGGGTATTAATGGTGTGCCGATAGCATTAGATACAACGGATACTCAAGAAATCATAAAAACAGTTAAACTTATTCAACCCAACTATGGTGGAATTAATCTTGAAGATATATCAGCTCCTCGCTGTTTTGAAATTGAAGAAACCTTAAAGAAAGAGACCAATATACCTATTTTCCATGACGATCAACATGGTACAGCTATCGTTACTATGGCTGGGTTAATCAATGCTTTAAAAATTGTAAATAAAGAGTTAACGGATATAAAAGTTGTATTAAATGGTGCAGGTGCAGCAGGTATCGCTATAGTAAAGTTACTTCATGCTTATGGCGTGAATAATATGATTATGTGCGATTCAAAAGGTGCTATTTATTCTGGCAGAAATTTAGGTATGAATGATACAAAAACATATGTAGCAAAGTGGACGAATAAAGATAAAGTTGAAGGTTCACTTGAAGAAGTGATTAAAGATGCAGATGTTTTTATAGGTGTATCTGTAGCGGATATATTGACGCAAAATATGGTGAAGACAATGGCTGATGACCCAATTATTTTTGCTATGGCTAATCCTAATCCTGAAATCAATCCCAATGAAGCCAAACAGGCAGGTGCAAAGGTTGTGGGTACTGGTCGATCTGATTTTCCGAACCAAATTAATAATGTATTAGCTTTTCCAGGTATTTTTAGAGGCGCTTTGGACGTTGAAGCTACTCATATTAATGAACATATGAAAAAGGCAGCTGTAGAAGCTATCGTTCATTTAATCGACGAAAATGAGTTACATCCCGATTATTGTATACCAGGACCATTTGATAAAAGAGTAGCTCCATCAGTAGCCAAAAATGTAGCTAAAGCTGCTATGGAATCCGGTGTAGCAAGAATTAAAATTGATACACAAGAAATATTTGATAAAACTATGAAACTTACTGACTTAAAATAGATTAAACGAATAGCTATATTTTAGTACTATTACGACTTATACAAAATATGTAAAGTCTTTTTAAATGAAGTAACAAAGGATATTTGGAGGTTTACCAATGTTTAAAGATTTTTTTAATCGAAGTAAGAAAAAGAAATATTTAACAGTTCAAGATTCTAAACAAAATGATGTACCTGCTGGTATAATGACAAAATGTCCTAAATGCAAAAAAATAATGTATACAAAAGAATTGAATGAAAATTTAAATGTATGCTTTAATTGTGATCATCATATAGCTTTAACCGCATATAAAAGAATAGAAGCAATTTCAGACGAAGGGTCATTTATAGAATTTGATAGAGGTATGACATCTGCTAACCCATTAGACTTTCCTGGATATGAAGAAAAAATTGAAAAAGATCAGCAGAAGACTGGACTTAATGAAGCGTTAGTGTCTGGTACTGCGAAATTAGATGGAATACAATATGGTGTTGCAGTTATGGATGCTCGTTTTAGAATGGGAAGCATGGGCTCAGTAGTTGGTGAAAAAATATGTAGAATTATTGATTATTGTACAGAACATCGTTTGCCATTTATTCTGTTTTCTGCGAGTGGTGGAGCTAGAATGCAAGAGGGAATTATTTCTTTAATGCAAATGGGGAAAACTAGTGTTTCTTTAAAAAGACATTCTGATGCAGGACTATTATATATTTCTTACATAACTAATCCCACTACTGGAGGGGTTTCTGCAAGTTTTGCTTCGGTTGGGGATATTAATTTAAGTGAACCTAAAGCACTAATCGGATTTGCTGGTAGACGTGTTATAGAACAAACAATTAATGAAAAGTTGCCTGATGATTTCCAAACTGCTGAATTTTTACTAGAGCATGGTCAACTTGATAAAGTCATTCATCGAAAAGATATGCGTGAGACTTTATCAAATATTTTAAAAATCCATCAAGAGGTGAGTAACTAATGTTAGATTTTGAAAAACCACTTTTTGAAATTAGAAATAAAATTGATTCTTTAAAAGAATCTCAAGAAAAAAACGAAGTTGATCTTCAAGATGAAATAGATATGCTAGAAGCATCATTAAAAAGAGAAACAACAAAAGTTTATACTAATTTGAAACCTTGGGATCGTGTTCAAATCGCTCGTTTACCAGAAAGACCAACCACATTAGATTATATTTCCTATATTTTTGATTCATTTATTGAGTTACATGGCGATAGAACTTATAGGGATGATCCAGCAATGATTGGTGGAATTGGTTATCTAGATGGTAAGCCAGTAACAGTTATAGGCCAACAACGTGGTAAAGACACGAAAGATAATATTTATCGTAATTTTGGTATGGCTCACCCTGAAGGGTATAGAAAAGCTTTGCGTTTAATGAAACAAGCAGAGAAATTTAATCGTCCAGTATTTACTTTTATAGATACTAAAGGTGCTTATCCGGGTAAAGCAGCTGAAGAAAGAGGTCAAAGTGAATCAATTGCAAAAAATTTGATGGAAATGGCTTCATTAACTGTACCAGTTATTGCTATTGTTATTGGTGAAGGTGGAAGTGGCGGTGCTTTAGGTATTGGAATCTCAAATCGTGTTCTGATGCTTGAAAATAGTACTTATTCAGTTATTTCACCTGAAGGTGCAGCTGCACTTTTATGGAAAGATAGTAACTTAGCTCAAATTGCCGCTGAAACTATGAAAATCACTGCACATGATTTACTAGATTTAGGTATCATAGATGAAGTGATTAATGAACCTCTTGGTGGTGCACAAAAAGATGAAGAAGCGCAAGCCTTATCAATTAAGAAAATATTCCTTAAACATTTATATGAATTGAAGCAACTCACACCTGAAGAATTAGCAAATGATCGTTTTGAAAAATTTAGACAAATTGGTTCGGTTGTGGAGTAATTTTGTATAGCTATTAGTCTAATTGTTAGGCTTTTAGCTCTTTTTTTTATGTTGTAATAAAAATTACATTTTTAAAACGTTTACATCTATGAATTGTCTTTCTTTTAATGGAACGTTAAAAAAATTTATGGTAATTTAGAGTTGAAGATAAATCTAGTTAAGGAAAGGTATGTCGTCATGAAGAAGATTGCAGTTTTAACTAGCGGAGGAGATTCTCCGGGTATGAACGCTGCTGTTCGTGCAGTGACTCGAACAGCAATTTACAATAATATTGAAGTTTATGGTGTTTATCAAGGTTACCAAGGTTTACTTGATGATGATATTCATAAGCTTGAATTGGGTTCAGTAGGGGATACAATACAACGAGGAGGAACGTTTCTCTTTTCCGCAAGGTGCCCTCAATTCAAAGAAGAGGATGTACGTAAGAAAGCTATTGAGAATTTACGTAAGCGTGGTATCGAAGGTTTAGTTGTCATTGGAGGAGATGGCAGCTATAGAGGGGCACAACGAATTAGTGAGGAATGTAAAGAAATTCAAACAATTGGTATTCCAGGTACAATTGATAATGATATTAATGGTACGGATTTTACAATTGGTTTTGATACTGCATTAAACACTATTATTGAATCAGTCGATAAGATTAGAGATACAGCATCAAGTCACGCAAGAACGTTTATTGTTGAAGTAATGGGGCGTGATTGTGGAGATTTAGCATTATGGGCTGGATTATCTGTAGGAGCTGAAACGATTGTTTTACCAGAAGTCAATACAGATATTAAAGATGTAGCTGAAAAGATTGAACAGGGTATCAAAAGAGGAAAAAAACATTCTATCGTTATGGTTGCAGAAGGTTGTATGAGCGGCCAAGAATGTGCAGATGAGTTAACGAAGTATATTAACATTGATACACGAGTTTCAGTGTTAGGTCACATTCAACGTGGCGGTAGCCCATCTGGTGCTGATCGAGTATTAGCTTCTCGACTTGGCGGATATGCTATTGAACTTTTAAAACAAGGCGAGACAGCTAAAGGTGTTGGCATTAGGAATAATCAATTAACTTCTACACCGTTTGATGAAATTTTTGCTGAAAATGATCGCAAATTTAATAGTCAAATGTATGAATTAGCAAAAGAATTATCAATTTAAATTTATTTGGGAGGATTATAAAAATGAGAAAGACTAAAATTGTATGTACAATAGGACCAGCTTCAGAATCAGAGGAAATGCTCGAAAAATTAATGAATGCAGGAATGAACGTTGCGCGTTTAAATTTCTCACATGGTAGTCATGAAGAACATAAAGCAAGAATTGATACAATTCGTAAAGTTGCTAAACGTTTAAATAAAACAATTGGCTTGTTATTGGATACTAAAGGGCCAGAAATTCGTACGCACAATATGAAAGATGGGCTTATTGTTTTAGAAAAAGGCAAAGAAGTCATTGTAAGTATGGATGAAGTTGAAGGAACACCTGAAAAATTCTCTGTAACATATGAAAATCTAATCAATGATGTCAATATTGGTTCATATATACTATTAGATGATGGTCTAGTTGAACTTCAAGTCAAAGAAATTAATAAAGATAAAGGCGAAGTTAAATGTGATATCTTAAATACTGGTGAATTAAAAAATAAAAAAGGTGTTAACTTACCTGGTGTTAAAGTTAATTTACCTGGTATCACTGATAAAGATGCCGATGATATCAGATTTGGTATAAAGGAAAATGTAGACTTTATAGCTGCAAGTTTTGTAAGACGTCCTAGTGATGTTTTAGATATCCGTCAAATTCTTGAAGAAGAAAAAGCAGAAATAACAATTTTCCCTAAAATTGAAAACCAAGAAGGTATCGATAATATTGAAGAAATTCTTGAAGTATCTGATGGATTAATGGTAGCACGCGGTGATATGGGTGTTGAAATTCCGCCAGAAAGCGTACCAATGGTTCAAAAAGATTTAATTAGAAAATGTAATAAATTAGGAAAACCTGTAATTACTGCGACTCAAATGCTTGATTCTATGCAACGTAATCCACGTGCGACACGTGCAGAAGCAAGTGACGTAGCTAATGCAATATACGATGGTACTGACGCGGTAATGTTATCAGGAGAAACTGCAGCAGGTCAATATCCAGAAGAAGCTGTTAAAACTATGCGCAATATTGCAGTTTCTGCTGAAGCAGCGCAAGACTATAAAAAATTATTAAGTGATCGTACTAAATTAGTTGAAACATCATTAGTCAATGCAATTGGTGTTTCTGTTGCACATACTGCCTTAAACTTAAATGTAAAAGCTATAGTAGCAGCAACTGAAAGTGGTTCAACAGCACGTACAATTTCTAAATATCGTCCACATTCAGATATCATTGCTGTAACACCTAGTGAAAAAACTGCTAGACAATGTGCAATTGTATGGGGAGTAAATCCTGTAGTTAAAGAAGGACGTAAAACAACTGATGCTTTACTAAATAATGCTGTAGCAACAGCAGTCGAAACTGGTAGAGTTTCAAACGGAGATTTAATTATTATTACTGCTGGTGTACCTACTGGAGAAAAAGGAACTACAAATATGATGAAAATCCACTTAGTAGGTGATGAGATTGCTAAAGGCCAAGGTGTTGGTAGAGGATCTGTTGTAGGCCACGCAATTGTTGCAGATAGTGCAAGTGACTTAGAAGGTAAAGATTTATCTGATAAAGTTATCATTACAAATTCTGTTGATGAAACATTAGTACCATATGTTGAAACAGCTATAGGTCTAATTACAGAAGAAAATGGTATTACTTCACCAAGCGCAATTATAGGTTTAGAAAAAGGTATACCTACTGTTGTTGGTGTAGAACAAGCAACTAAAGAAATTAAAAATGATATGTTAGTGACTTTAGATGCGTCACAAGGTAAAGTGTTTGAAGGTTATGCTAACGTTCTTTAATTTAACAAATGATAAATTAAAAAAGAAGATTTGATAATCACAAAGCTTTAAAGCTATTCATAAGAGAGCCTGGAACATTGATTTATGTTCCAGGCTCTTATTATTAGGGTAGTTAATTATTGAAATTAAAAATGATTAAATCAACCTTTTTCAATACTAGTTATCGATTTTAAGGTAAAACATCAAATGTCATCTGTATCCTAATTTATTCTTTTTATAACTTACAAAACAAATTATAAAAAATATATATATAGGGATTTTTCTGTGTTTAATAAAAAAAGTAATAGAAGAATGATTCATTGAAAAATAAAAATTGTAGAAATTAACAAGATAAGATCAGAGGTTTCTAGATGACATCAATTAGTAAAAAGTAAGAAAAGTATATCATTAAAACAAATTAAAAAATCGACACTAGTAATCAGAAATTACTAAGTGTCGATGTAAATTTTATCGTGCTTCTTTATTAGCTTTTTTGTATCTTAAGTACATTAAACCTAATAAAATAAACCAAATAGGCGTGCAGTAAATCGCTCTTCTTGTATCAACATTAATAAATAACAAGGCAAATACAAAAACAAAGAAAATAAGAATAAGGTATCCCATGTATTGACCGCCTGGTAGTTTATATGTTGCTTTCTTATGAAGTTCTGGATTTTTACGACTATAGTTAATATAAGCAATAATAATTAATGCCCAAACCACAACAAATAATACTGTAGAAATCGTAGTTACATAAGTAAATACAAGTGTTGCATCAGGGAATATGTAATTCAGTAGCGCTGCAATTAACAATAAAGCTGATGATGCGATGATCGCTTTATGTGGCACACCATGTTTATTAGTACTAGCAAATGTTGGTGGTGCTTGATTTTGGTTTGAAAGTCCATAAAGCATTCTGCTGTTTGAGAAAATACCACTGTTACATGAAGAGGCAGCAGCTGTTAAAACAACGAAATTAATTATTCCTGCTGCAAATGGTATACCAATTAATGCAAACAATCTAACGAATGGACTATTATCTGGATCTACTTTATCCCATGGAATAATAGACATGATGACTGCTAATGCCCCTACATAAAAGATTAAAATTCTAATAGGTACACTATTGATAGCTTTAGGTATAGTTTTTTCTGGATCTTTTGTCTCGCCTGCAGTAACACCAATCATTTCAATACCAACAAATGAGAACAATGCCATTTGGAATGACATAAAGAATCCAGAAGCTCCTTTTGGAAAAATTCCATGTTGATACAAATGAGTTAAACTTGCGTTACCAAATGGTGTTTTGAATGCGAATAAAATCATGATTACACCTACAACGATTAATGCAATGATTGTAACTATTTTGATGATTGCGAACCAGAATTCAAGCTCACCAAACAACTTTGCACTTAATAAATTGAAAGACATTAGAATAAGTACACAAAATAAAGCACTAATCCAATTAGGTATGTCTGGGAACCAAAAACTTATATATTTGGCAACTGCAGTCACTTCAGCCATACCAGTAATAATCCAGCATAGCCAGTAAGTCCAACCAGTTACAAATCCTGCGAACGGTCCTATATATGTGTTGGTCACGTCAGCAAAAGATTTGAAGTTCGTATTTTGAATAATAATTTCTCCCAATCCACGCATGAACATAAATAACATGAACCCTATAATAATATAAGTAAGTAATATTGAGGGACCAGTCATTGCGATAGTTTGTCCGGCACCTAGGAACAGACCAGTTCCTATAGCACCTCCGATGGCAATTAATTGAACATGTCTATTGCTCAATTCTCTTTGTAAATTCTCAGCCATAAGACAACTCCCTTACTATAAGATATATATATTATGCACTTATAATGCAATTTATACAATTCTTTTCGAAAAAAAGTGTGAAAATTCACCATAATTATTATTAATATTTTTTAATCATTCTTGATAACTAAACGAAAAGACATAATCAATTGTGATTTTTTGGAGGAGATAAGTATGGGGAAACCTGTGTTGTTAGGGGTTTTAGAAGGCAAATATTATAAGTGGTGACTAGTGATTTTTCTTGTACTGATATGAGAATGTTTTTAATGTTTCACAAATTGTTTGAATTTAGCTATAATATTTATTGAAAGCCATTTCATAAAGAAACAGTAAAGGGGAAATTTATCATGGCAGAATTAAAAAGAGGTTTAGAAGGGGTTATTGCAGCTGAAACTAAAATTAGCTCAATAATTGACAGTCAGTTAACATATGCGGGCTATGATATTGACGATCTCGCAGAAAACGCGCAATTTGAAGAAATAATTTTTTTACTATGGAATTATAGACTTCCTAATGAAAAAGAGCTAAGTGAATTAAAAGAAAAATTATTTGATTATATGACTCTTAACACTAGAGTATACAAGCATTTTGAGGAGTATGTGACAGATCATGTACATCCAATGACTGCTCTACGTACATCAGTATCTTATGTAGCTCATTTTGATCCAGAAGCGGAAAATGAATCTGATGAGAATAAATATGATAGAGCTATTCGTATTCAAGCTAAAATCGCTTCTTTAGTAACGGCTTTCGCTAGAGTTAGAGACGGTAAAGAACCTGTTAAACCTAATTCTGAACTTAGTTATGCAGCAAATTTCTTATATATGTTAAGGGGAGAACTACCAACAGAAGTTGAAGTTGAAGCATTTAATAAGGCATTAATTTTACATGCTGATCATGAACTTAACGCATCTGCATTTACAGCACGTTGCGCAGTATCTTCGTTATCAGATATGTATTCAGGTGTTGTTGCAGCTATTGGTTCATTAAAAGGACCATTACATGGTGGCGCAAATGAACGAGTGATGTCAATGCTTAAAGAAATAGGTAGCATTGATAATGTTGATCACTATTTAGATGAAAGATTTGCAAATAAAGATAAAATTATGGGCTTTGGTCATCGTGTTTATAAAGATGGTGATCCAAGAGCTAAATATTTAAGAGAAATGAGCCGTAAAATCACTGAAGAAACAGGGCAAAGTGAACTGTTTGAAATGTCATTAGCCATTGAGAAGAGAATGAAAGAAGAAAAAGGACTTATTCCTAATGTCGATTTCTTTAGTGCTACAGTCTATCATAGTATGAATATTCCACATGATTTATTCACACCAATATTTGCAGTAAGTCGTGCTTCTGGTTGGATTGCTCATATTTTAGAGCAATATCGAGACAATAGAATTATGCGACCAAGAGCTAAATATATAGGTGAACAAAATCGTAAATATGTGCCTATTGAAGAAAGATCATAAAATAAATTAGTATTATAACTTAAAAATATGGAGGTTAATTGTATGTCTGCAGAAAAAATAACACAGGGTAAAGATGGTTTAAATGTACCTAACGAACCTATTATTCCGTTTATTATTGGTGATGGTATTGGACCTGATATTTGGAAAGCAGCTAGCCGAGTAATCGATGCAGCTGTTGAAAAAGCGTATAATGGAGAAAAACGTATAGAATGGAAAGAAGTTTTAGCAGGTCAAAAAGCTTACGATGAAACTGGAGAATGGTTGCCACAAGAAACGTTAGAAACAATTAAAGAATATTTAATTGCTGTTAAAGGTCCTTTAACAACTCCAATTGGTGGTGGAATTCGTTCGTTAAACGTAGCACTGAGACAAGAGTTAGATTTATTTACTTGTTTACGTCCGGTACGTTGGTTCAAAGGCGTTCCTTCACCGGTTAAACGACCTGAAGAAGTTGATATGGTTATTTTCCGTGAAAATACCGAAGATATATACGCAGGGATAGAATTTAAACAAGGTACGTCAGAAGTAAAAAAAGTTATCGATTTCTTACAAAATGAAATGGGAGCAACAAATATTCGTTTCCCTGAAACTTCTGGTATTGGTATAAAGCCAGTATCCAAAGAAGGTACAGAACGTTTAGTAAGAGCGGCTATTCAATATGCACTTGATAATGATCGTAAATCAGTAACTTTAGTTCATAAAGGTAATATTATGAAATTTACTGAAGGTTCATTTAAGCAGTGGGGCTATGATTTAGCTCATAATGAATTTGGTGATAAAGTGTTTACATGGCAACAATATGATGAAATTGTTGAACAAAAGGGTAAAGATGCTGCGAATGAAGCACAAAGTAAAGCTGAACAAGAGGGTAAAATTATTATTAAAGACTCTATTGCTGATATCTTCTTACAACAAATATTAACACGTCCAGCTGAACATGATGTTGTGGCAACTATGAATTTAAATGGTGACTATATCTCTGATGCTCTCGCAGCTCAAGTTGGAGGCATTGGAATTGCACCTGGTGCTAACATTAACTATGAAACTGGACATGCTATTTTTGAAGCAACACATGGTACTGCACCTAAATATGCTGGTTTAAATAAGGTAAATCCGTCATCAGAAATTTTAAGTTCAGTTTTAATGCTGGAACATTTAGGTTGGCAAAAAGCCGCAGATAAAATCACTGACTCTATTGAGGCAACAATTGCTTCAAAAATCGTAACATATGATTTTGCACGTCTTATGGATGGTGCAAAAGAAGTTTCAACATCTGATTTTGCTGATGAACTAATTAAGAATATTAGATAATTTTTACTAACTTTTTTATAAAAATTTCAAAGAACCTGAGACATAAAATATTAGTGTCTCAGGTTTTTTTGTATGATCAATAAATTTAAAATAAGCCTAACATTTTTTTACTTCATTGCGACCCAGTAGATAGTATATCATCAATAAATTGTACAAACACAGCAAGTTGGAATTGGGATAGAAATGTTTATTTAATACAAATTTAACCCACTTCTTATCTTGAACAATCACTCTGTTTAAATTTCATATTTCTTTTAATAAAGTTTCCTTCAAGAAAATATAAGTCGACGTTACTATCATGTATAATTATTACGGGTAAAATTATAACTTTTATTAAGATTATGTAAATTTGATGTGTAGCTATATTATTTCCATTTAAATATCAGTTATAATATAAATGTATAAAAAGATTAGGAGGCACACTATGTCACAAAAAATATTAGTGGTTGATGATGAGCAATCCATCGTGACCTTACTAAAATATAATTTAGAAACAGCAGGGTATATAGTCGAAGTCGCTTATGATGGTGAAGAGGCATTGAAAAAAGTTGAAACAGAACAACCGGAACTAATTGTATTAGACGTTATGTTGCCAAAAAAAGATGGTATAGAAGTATGTAAAACAATCAGGTCTGATAAAAATTTAGTACCGATTTTAATGTTGACAGCAAAGGACGATGAATTTGATCGGGTTTTAGGACTAGAACTAGGTGCTGATGATTATATGACAAAACCATTTTCACCTAGAGAGGTAGTTGCCAGAGTTAAAGCAATATTAAGACGTTCTCAATTTGTTAATGAAATTGAAAAAGAAGATGTTGATGATGAAGATATTATCATTGGTTCAATTAGAATACGACCTGAATTCTTTGAAGTCTATAAAGAAGATGAATTATTAGAATTGACGCCAAAAGAATTTGAATTGTTATTATATTTAATTGAAAGACAAGGAAGAGTTATTACCCGAGAACATATGTTGAATTCAGTGTGGAATTATGAATTCGCTGGAGATTCTCGAATTGTTGATGTACATATAAGCCACTTAAGAGATAAATTGGAAGAAAATCCTAAGCAACCTAAATTGATAAAGACTGTACGAGGTTTAGGTTATAAACTGGAGAGACCTAAAGCTTAATGTTGAAGTTTCATCTGCGTTTATTACTATTAATTAGTACTATTACAATCATTAGTTTTATTGGTTTAGGCGCTATCATTCACAACACAATTTATCAAACATTAACTAGTAATCAAATTAAAAGCTTAGATAGTGAAGCTCGTAATTATATTAATCTCTATAATAATAATAAAGAGAAAGAAATCACTAATATAGCTCATAATGAAAAAAATATCATATTAATAAAAGAAAACGATAAAGATAAAATTATTTACTCAAGTGGAAATATTAAAGATATTGACCATAGAATTGATAATGAAGCTAATCCTTCGAAATTAATCAATAAAAATACAAAACTCGGTATGCGTTACACCTATAAAAATACAATAGATAATAAAACAATATACATAAGTGGAATTAATAATGAAATTATTGATTTACAAAAGGATTTATGGAAATACTTGTCTATTGTTGGAGTCATTGTATTATTTACGGTTTATTTAGCAAGTAGAAGTATCAATCGAACATATATTAGACCTATCAATGAAGTAACTTATGCTACATCACTTCTTGCAGATGGATATTACCATGTTCGTGTTCCAGAAAGTAATGTGAAGGAAACTAGAGCATTATTTGTGACTACGAATGACTTAGCGCGACGATTGCAAAAATTAAACAATAGTCAAAAAATTCAATCCAATAGATTAAAAACTACCTTAGAAAATATACCGAGTTCAGTACTGATGATTGATAAACATGGAGAAATTGTAGTTGCTAATCATGCTTATTATCAGGTGTTTAACCCTGATCAAATGGTAGAAAATAAAAGTTACATTGGTTTCATAGATGATAGTATCGAAAAATTGATTATTGAAAGTTTTAGAACTGAAAAAGTTATCTATGAACAATTAGAAGTTGATATTAATAACGTACATACTAAATATTTCGATGTATCTTGCATCCCCATTTTAACTAAATCTAAAAAAAATTTACAAGGTATGGTGGTTGTGCTTCATGACATTACTAATTTGCAGAAATTAGAAAACCTTAGAAGGGAATTTGTTGCTAATGTGTCACATGAACTCAAAACACCGATTACTTCAATCAAAGGTTTTGCAGAAACTCTGATTGAAGGTGCTAAAAATGATGAACAATCGCTTGATATGTTTTTAAATATTATTTTAAAAGAATCTAATAGAATAGAGTCATTGGTTACAGACTTATTAGATTTATCACATATTGAACAGCAAAAAGAACTTGAAATAAATTACATGAATTTGTCTGAATTAGCTATTAATATAATAGATAATTTGCAAACACAAGCACAAAATAAGAGAATCAAAATACAATCTGAAATCGAAAAAGATGTCATCATTGAGGCACATGAAAATAAAATAGCGCAAGTTATTACTAATTTACTATCAAATGCTATAAATTATTCCTCAGAAGATAATAAGGTAATAGTAAGAGTATATAGAAATGACAATAAAGTTTATTTAGAGATTCAAGATTATGGTATTGGTATAAGTGAAACAGATCAAAAGCGTATATTTGAACGTTTCTATCGTGTAGATAAAGCGAGAAGTAGAGATTCAGGTGGTACAGGACTTGGTCTTTCTATAACAAAACATATTGTTGAAGCACACAATGGTAGAATAGACGTTAAAAGTGAACCTGGCAAAGGTTCAATATTCAAAGTTCTATTTAATGATAATTAAATTTGAGGGCACTACATTGTTGGTACAGACAAAGTGGTGTCCTTTGTTGTAGTGATTATTTAGAAATATAATGTTAAGACTCATGCTATTAATTAAAATCAAAATACATATTGTCATTGACAGACATAAGATGAGTGCAAACTCATAGATGGGAAATTTTTAAGAAGCATTTAACTTAATATTTTTTTAGCATTTATAAGTTAACTATTAGTAATAGTTAATGCGTAGTGAGTACTAAACTCGCTTACTCGTTATGTATTTGTATATATGCTAAAATATATGTAAATCTGTTCTGGAGGTTACGTATTTTGAATAAATTAGTATTAATAGATGGTAATAGTTTAAGCTTTAGAGCGTTTTATGCTCTTCCATTACTTTCAAACCATGCAGGTATTCATACAAATGCAGTTTACGGCTTTGCTATGCTTTTAGAAAAAATAATTAAAGAAGAAAAACCGAATCATTTTTTAGTTGCATTTGATGCAGGTAAAACGACTTTCAGACATTCTAAGTACAGTGAATATAAAGGTGGTCGTCAAAAAACTCCACCTGAACTAAGTGAACAATTTCCATATATTCGTCAACTATTAGATGCGTATCATATTAAAAGATATGAACTTGATAATTATGAAGCTGATGACATTATAGGAACATTAAGTAGACAAGCTGATGAAGCTGATTTTGAAACCATTATCATTACAGGTGATAGAGACTTAACTCAATTAGCCACTGATAATGTTACAATATATTATACAAAAAAAGGTGTTACCGACGTTGATCATTATACACCTGAATTTATAGCAGAGAAATATCAGGGGTTAGTGCCGAAACAAATTATCGATATGAAAGGTCTAATGGGGGATACCTCTGACAATATTCCTGGAGTCGCTGGTGTCGGCGAAAAGACGGCAATTAAATTACTTAATCAATTTGAGTCAGTAGAAGGGGTCTATGAACATATTGAGGAGGTTACTGCAAAAAAATTAAAAGAAAAACTCATTAATAGTAAAGCTGATGCCTTAATGAGTAAAGATTTAGCAACAATCAATGTTCACAGTCCGATTGAAGTATCATTAGAAGATACAAAATTAACTCTTCAAGACGACACTGCAGAAAAAATTGAACTATTTAAAAAGCTAGAATTTAAACAGCTACTAGCAGATATAGACACACCTTCTAATAATGAAGAAGTTATAGATAAAACTTTTGAAATTGAGCAAGACTTTCAAAATGTAGATTTGAATGATTTAAATGAAGCGGTAATACATTTTGAACTCGAAGGTACTAATTATCTTAAATACGCTATTCTCAAATTTGGTTTTTATACAAATCATCAACATGTAGTAATAAATGCTGATGATGTAAAGAATTATAAAAATTTAGTTCGATGGCTTGAAGATAAAAATACAACCAAAATTGTCTATGATGCAAAAAGGACTTATGTATCTGCTCATCGATTAGGGATTAATATAGAAAATATTGAATTTGATGTTATGTTAGCAAGCTATATTATTGACCCATCACGTTCTATTGATGACGTTAAATCTGTTGTAAGTTTATATGGACAAAATTATGTAAAAGATAATATTACAGTTTTTGGGAAAGGTAAGAAACATCATATACCTGAAGAATCAATTTTAAACGAACACATTGCTTCCGTGACAGAAGCTATATCAGCTGTAACTCCAATCATGAAATCACAGTTAGAAGATTATAATCAAATTGAACTGTTGAAAGATTTAGAATTACCATTAGCAAGAATTTTAAGTGAAATGGAAGAAATTGGTATATATACCGATATCAATGATTTGAAAGAAATGGAATTCGAAATTCAAAAAAAATTGGATGTATTAATTTCCAATATTCATGAGTCTGCTGGTGAAGCATTTAATATAAATTCTCCTAAGCAATTAGGTGTTGTTTTATTTGAAACATTACAATTGCCTGTCATTAAGAAGACCAAAACGGGCTATTCAACAGCTGTAGATGTATTAGAAAAACTGCAAGGTGAGCATCCTATTATAGATGATATTTTAGAATATAGACAACTTTCTAAGTTGCAATCTACGTATGTAGAGGGATTACAAAAAGTAATAAGCAAAGATCACAGAATTCACACACGTTTTAATCAAACGCTTGCTCAAACTGGTAGATTATCTAGTGTAGATCCTAATTTACAAAATATACCTATACGATTAGAAGAAGGAAGAAAGATTAGAAAGGCCTTTAAACCAACTTCTAAGGATAGTGTGATTTTATCTGCTGATTATTCACAAATTGAGTTACGTGTACTTGCGCATATCACGCAAGATGAAAGTTTAAAACATGCATTTATAAACGGACATGATATTCACACTGCAACAGCAATGAAAGTATTTAATGTTGAATCTGATCAGGTTGATAGTTTAATGAGACGTCAAGCAAAAGCTGTTAACTTTGGTATTGTTTACGGCATCAGCGATTATGGATTGAGTCAGAGCTTGGGTATCACTAGAAAAAAAGCTAAAGCATTTATTGATGATTATTTAGCTAGTTTTCCAGGTGTAAAACAATATATGTCTGACATTGTTAAAGATGCAAAAGCACAAGGTTATGTAGAAACACTACTTCATCGTCGTCGATACATTCCTGATATAACAAGTAGAAACTTTAATTTAAGAAGCTTTGCAGAAAGAACAGCAATGAATACGCCCATTCAAGGTAGTGCGGCTGACATAATAAAATTAGCAATGGTTAAATTCAGTGAAAAGATTAAAGAAACTAAATATCATGCTAAGTTATTATTACAAGTTCATGATGAACTCATATTTGAAATACCAAAATCAGAAGTAGAAGATTTTAGTAAATTTGTAGAAGAAATTATGGAACAAGCATTAGTGCTTGATGTACCTTTAAAAGTAGATTCTAATTATGGTGCAACATGGTACGATGCTAAATAAAGAAAGGATAATATCATGCCTGAACTACCTGAAGTTGAACATGTTAAAAGAGGTATTGAGCCATTAATAAAAAGTGCAAAAATAGAGAAAGTAACTTTTGCTAAAAATGTAATTAACGGTAAGAATAATCACCGTGAGACGATTATAAAAGGTATGGAATTAGATACTTTTAAAAAACTTACTGAAGGTTATGTTATAAAAAAAGTTGAAAGAAGAAGTAAGTACATTATATTTTATATAGCCTATCATGACGAAGACAGAATCTTAGTTAGTCATTTAGGTATGGCAGGCGGTTTTTTCGTTGTTAATAACCTTGATGAGATAAGTACACCGAATTATCGAAAGCATTGGCAAGTCATTTTCGATTTGGATAATGATCAAAAATTAGTCTATTCTGATATCAGACGGTTTGGAGAAATCAGAAATATAGTCAATTTTGATAGTTATCCCTCTTTATTAGAAATCGCTCCAGAACCATTTGAAGAGGTGGCATTTGAACACTATTTAGAATGTTTGACTTTGAAAAAATATAAGAACAAACCAATAAAACAAACGATTCTTGATCATCGTGTTATAGCAGGAGCTGGAAATATCTATGCCTGTGAAGCTTTATTCAGAGCTGGTATTACTCCGGATAAAATTACAAATTCACTCACTAAACAAGAAAGAAAATCTCTCTTTTATTATGTTCGAGAAGTTTTAGAAGAGGGTATAAAATATGGAGGTACTAGTATTTCAGATTATAGGCACGCAGATGGTAAAACAGGACAAATGCAATTACATTTAAATGTATATAAACAAAAAAAGTGCAAGGTTTGTGGTCATTCGATTGAAACAAAAGTGATAGCTGGAAGAAATAGTCATTTTTGTCCAAACTGTCAGAGATAAAGGAAGAGTGAAATAATGTCTAAAGTGATTGGGATAACAGGTGGTATTGCCACTGGAAAATCAACTGTTTCAGAATTATTAACAGCATATGGGTTTAAAATAGTAGATGCTGATATTGCTTCACGCGAAGCAGTTAAAAAAGGATCTAAGGGACTTGAACAAGTTAAAGAGATTTTTGGGGAAGAAGCAATTGACGAAAATGGTGAGATGAATCGTCAATATGTAGGAGAGATTGTTTTTAATCATCCTGACTTACGCGAGGCTCTTAATGAAATAGTTCATCCTATTGTAAGAGAGATAATGGAACAAGAGAAAAACAATTATCTAGAACATGGATATCATGTAATTATGGATATCCCATTGTTGTACGAAAATGAATTACAAGATACTGTAGATGAAGTTTGGGTGGTTTACACTTCTGAAAGTATTCAAATCGATCGTTTAATGGAAAGGAATAATTTATCATTAGAAGATGCAAAAGCACGTGTATATAGTCAAATATCTATAGATAAAAAAAGTAGGATGGCAGATCATGTGATAGATAATCTAGGTGATAAATTAGAACTTAAACAAAATTTACAAAAATTACTTGAAGAAGAAGGGTATATTCAATCTGAGAGTGAATAGTAAATATAATGAAAATCGTATAGAATGCTTTTATATTGTTATCACTAAGTGTATGTATTATAAATAAATAATTACATATTAAACACTAACAATTAGAGCCACAAATTAGGCTGGGACATAATCCCTAGCAAAATAGCCAGTAAATGAGTTTTTATAA
>NZ_KV822100.1:0-89132 GCF_001815825.1 Staphylococcus sp. HMSC068G11 | reverse complement strand
TTGTTGGCTCGCTTTCTTAGGGGACAGCTTCATCCTATAGTCTTTAGCTTGTCCTATTTTCTCATGAGTTTCGCTCAAATACTTTGTATTTATATGTAATTTAACATTGAAATACTTTCAAAAATAAGGTCCTTTTGTATAATTTAACAAATACCACTAAACTAAATTAACGAGGTACTTTATGCATAAAGATTATAATATGACTCAACTTACTTTACCAAAGGAAACTTCAGTACATATTCCCACACATGATATGTCACAATATGTGAATGATATTGTAAAAAAATTCCAGGTACTGAATTCAGACCGCATCGTTGCGCAACATTATAGCATCCCAATATCATGTTGAAAGTAGTGTTATATGACTACACACATTCTGTATTTTCTGGTAGAAAAAATTTCTTAATGATAGTATTCGAATGATGTGTTTTTCACAAATTCTAAACCTTTCTTATAAAACGATTAATCGATATAGAGTAAATCCAAAAGTAGATGTTTTATTAGAATCCTTATTTATTCAATTCCATAGTCGATGTTTGAATCAAAATCTTATAAATGATAAAGCTTTATTTATATTTATAGATAAATTTGTCAGTAAACGCTTTCATTTAAAAATGAATATGTTATACTATTTCCATAAAGTATAACATATAAAACAAGGGGTGCTTTGAATGGCAACGAATATTGCAATTAACGGTATGGGTAGAATAGGTAGAATGGTGTTACGAATAGCACTAAATAATAAAAATTTAAATGTGAAAGCGATTAACGCTAGTTATCCACCTGAAACAATTGCACATTTACTTAATTATGATACGACGCATGGAGTTTATGATAAAAAAGTTGAACCGATAGAAAGTGGTATTAAAGTGAATGGACATGAAATTAAATTACTTTCTGATCGCAATCCAGAAAATTTACCATGGAATGAGATGGATATTGATGTTGTTATAGAAGCTACAGGTAAATTTAATCACGGAGATAAAGCAGTTGCTCATATTAATGCAGGTGCTAAAAAGGTATTACTCACTGGACCGTCTAAAGGTGGAGACGTTCAAATGATTGTTAAAGGAGTCAATGATAATCAACTTGATATTGATACATACGATATCTTTAGTAATGCATCTTGTACTACTAATTGTATCGGTCCAGTTGCAAAAGTCCTCAATGATAAATTTGGAATCATAAATGGTCTGATGACAACTGTTCATGCGATAACAAATGATCAAAAAAATATTGATAATCCACACAAAGATTTAAGAAGAGCACGTTCTTGTAATGAAAGTATTATTCCAACGTCAACAGGTGCTGCTAAAGCACTTAAAGAAGTATTGCCTGAAGTTGAAGGTAAACTTCATGGAATGGCTTTAAGAGTACCAACTAAAAATGTCTCTCTCGTTGATTTAGTTGTTGATTTAGAACAGAATGTTACAGTTACACAAGTTAATGATGCATTTAAAAATGCAGATTTAACTGGTGTTCTTGATGTTGAAGAAGCTCCTTTAGTTTCTGTAGACTTTAACACAAATCCGCATTCAGCTATTATTGATTCTCAATCTACGATGGTTATGGGACAAAATAAGGTGAAAGTTATCGCTTGGTATGATAATGAATGGGGTTATTCGAATAGAGTTGTTGAAGTAGCTGACAAAATTGGACAATTAATTGATGATAAAGCAATGGTAAAAGCCATTTAACTGAATATTTATACTTGCACTAAACCTGAGATAGCCATATTATCTCAGGTTTATTTATATACAAATAGACCTAAACAAAGTTGAAGCACCGTTGATGTTATTATAGATAACCAATTAGCTTTAGACATATTACTAGATACTTTCTTTATAGAAAAATAATCCATAGTCATTATTTATTAATTAAGTTGAGATGATTTTGAAATGAGATGATTTTAACGAATCATCTTTCAAATTATAATTTAATAATGGTACTTTTGGTCGTATTTATAAAATTGTGTAGTACACTTAAATGATTGAAATTCATTTAATATGTTTAATCACGTTAAAATGTAATATTTTTAATAAATAACATAGTACACTAAAACCTTTATTTATAAGATATATTTTCCTTTTTTACACATAATGGTGTTATCAATGTATCATTACATTCTTTCATTTATAGTTGTAATTGACCTTTCTTTTTTACACCGTACTTTTATAGTATAATGTACGGTGATTAAACTTGGGAGGGTGATATATATGAAATGCCCGAAATGTAATTCTACACATTCCAGAGTGGTTGATTCAAGACATGCAGATGAGGCCAATGCGATTAGACGTAGAAGAGAATGTGAAAATTGCGGAACGCGTTTTACAACATTTGAACATATTGAAGTAAGTCCATTAATAGTAGTGAAGAAAGATGGAACAAGAGAACAATTTTTAAGAGAAAAAATATTAAATGGTTTAGTAAGATCTTGCGAGAAACGACCAGTGCGTTATCAACAACTTGAAGACATAACTAATAAAGTGGAGTGGCAACTTAGAGATGAAGGACAAACTGAAATTTCTTCTAGAGAAATTGGCGAGCATGTTATGAATTTATTAATCCATGTTGACCAAGTTTCTTATGTAAGATTTGCATCTGTATATAAAGAATTCAAAGATGTTGATCAACTCTTAGAGTCAATGCAAGGTATCTTGAGTGATAATAAACGGAGTGATAAATAGATGGGGTTACAAACCTATGAATATGGTCTAAAACCACAAGATGGATTTGAGGTGATTACACATTTCGAATTCACCTCACAACATTTAGATATTTTAAATCGACTATTTACCCCTTTAATTGGAGTTGAATCAATAGGACTCTATCATTTTATGAGTCAATTCATAGACGAAAGTCAACAACTCGGGTTAACGCATTATATATTCATGAATGAACTAAAAATTAACTTATTAGATTTTAGGGAGCAAATGGACAATTTAGAGGCTATTGGATTGATTAAAACATTTGTAAGGCATGAAGAAAAGTATTCTCACTTTGTTTATGAGTTAATTCAGCCTCCAACAGCCTATCAATTTTTTAATGATCCTATGTTATCAGTATTTTTATTTAGTGAGGTTGATAAAAAGCGTTATCAAGCACTTAAATCTTATTTCGAAAAAGATGAGAAAGATTTAAGCAAATATCAACAGACCACTAGAAAATTTACAGAAGTATTCAATGTACCTAAAAAGGTCAATGTTTCAGATCAAATTAATTTAAAGCAAATCAAACATTATAATGGCATAGATTTATCTAATGAAACTTTTGATTTTGAAATGTTGAGACAGATGTTGAACCATCATTTTATTAATAATGAAATTATCGATAAAGAAGCTAAGAATTTGATTATACAACTTGCGACGCTTTATGGGATTACTGAAGATGGCATGAAAAATGTTATATTAAGCTCCATTACCAGTGCACAACAGTTATCTTTTGAAGAAATGCGTAAGCAAGCTAGAACTTATTATCTGATTGAACATGATAATCAATTGCCTAAATTAGAGCATCAAACACATAATACTAACGATGAAAAAAAAGATCGACACGCAAAAGATACTACAAATGATTGGTTACAACTGCTAGATGAAACAAGTCCGATTGATATGTTAGCAAGTTGGTCTGATTCAGAACCTACACAGTCGCAAAAAAGTATGATAGAAGAATTGATTAACCGTGAAAAAATGAATTTTGGTGTAATCAATATACTTTTACAATTTGTTATGCTAAAAGAAGATATGAAGTTGCCAAAATCTTATATTTTCGAAATTGCTTCTAACTGGAAGAAAATTGGTATTTCAAATGCCAAACAAGCATATGAATACGCATTACAAGTTAATCAACCTAAAAATTATGAAACACATTCTAATGATAAACGGCAGAACAATCGTGGAAGACAAAATCAATTTTTATCCAAAGAAAAGACGCCTAAATGGCTTCAAAATAGGGACAATCAAGAAGATAATAAAGATATAAATGATGACACTCTCGAAGAAGATCGACAAGCATTTCTTGAAAAGTTAAATCAAAAGTGGAAGGAGGAAGATAATTAATGAAAAGTTTCAGAAATATCATGGGCGATTCTCAAAATCTAGATAAACGTATACAAAAAATAAAACAAAATGTGATTAATGATCCTGACGTTAAACATTTTCTTGAGAAAAATCGTAGTCATATAACTAATGAGATGATAGACGAAGATTTAAATGTTCTTCAAGAGTATAAAGACCAACAAAAAGTCTATGATGGACATCGCTATGATGATTGTCCGAATTTTGTAAAAGGACATGTTCCTGAACTATATATCGAAAATGAAAGAATCAAAATTAGATATCTACCTTGCCCGTGTAAAATAAAACATGATGAGGAACGATTCGATTCACAACTTATTATATCTCACCATATGCAAAGAGATACACTTCATGCAAAGCTAAAAGATATTTATATGAATAATCGAGAGAGACTTGATGTAGCAATGGCAGCTGACAAAATCTGTACAGCAATTACTAATGATGAAAAAGTAAAAGGATTATATTTATATGGTCCTTTTGGTACAGGAAAATCATTCATATTGGGTGCTATTGCAAATCAACTTAAATCGCAAAAAATTTCATCAACTATTGTATATTTACCAGAATTTATACGCACTTTAAAAGGTGGTTTTAAAGACGGTAGTTTTGAAAAAAAATTACAACGTGTGAGAGAAGCTAATATTTTGATGTTAGATGACATTGGCGCAGAAGAAGTCACACCGTGGGTAAGAGATGAAGTGATTGGTCCTTTATTACATTATAGAATGGTACATGAACTTCCTACATTTTTTAGTTCTAATTTTAATTATAGTGAACTTGAGCATCATCTTTCAATAACTAGAGATGGCACTGAAAAGACTAAAGCAGCTAGAATTATTGAAAGAATTAAAACTTTATCGTCACCTTATTATTTGACTGGCAAAAATTATAGAAACAATTGAATTTTAAAGTATGTGGTGTATAATAGAGATAAATCTTAATCGTTGAAACTATTGAAGATACGATAATTTAATCTCTGTTACACAGAAAGTCATTAACTGATGAGAATATGGCTAACACATTAAATTATTACTACTTCGTTATTATTGATATTTGTAATGAATATCCGGCTCAAGACCGTTATCTTATGTAGAGTATAGTATATGACTGGTCACGCATGTTTTTCATATACTTAACTAGGGTGGTACCACGACAAACTCGTCCCTTGCTAGGGGGCGAGTTTTTTTATGCTCAGTAAAGTCAATTTATTCAATAAGCCAACGATCAGATGTTTTATTAAATAGGAGGATAACATATGAATCAAATTAATATTCAATTTCCAGATGGTAATACAAAAGAATTTGATAAAGGGACTACTACAGAAGACATCGCTCAATCAATTAGTCCAGGATTAAGAAAAAAGGCAGTTGCGGGAAAATTCAATGGTCAACTTGTCGATTTAACACGCCCTTTAGAACAAGATGGAACTATTGAAATTATTACGCCTGGGAGTGAAGAAGCGTTAGAAGTACTTCGTCATTCAACAGCTCATTTAATGGCACAAGCATTAAAACGTTTATACGGTGACGTTAAATTTGGTGTTGGTCCTGTAATAGAAGGCGGATTCTATTATGATTTTGATATGGATGATAAGGTTTCATCAGATGATTTTGATAAAATTGAGAAAACAATGAAACAAATTGTGAACGAAAATCATAAAATTGTAAGAGAAGTAGTTAGTAAAGAAGAAGCAAAAGACTTCTTCAAGGATGATCCTTATAAATTAGAACTTATTGATGCAATTCCTGATGATGAGAGTGTAACACTTTATACACAAGGTGAATTTACTGATCTTTGTCGAGGCGTACATGTACCTTCAACTTCTAAAATTAAAGAGTTCAAACTATTATCTACAGCTGGTGCTTATTGGCGTGGAAATAGTGATAATAAAATGTTACAACGAATTTATGGTACAGCCTTCTTTGACAAAAAAGATTTGAAAGCACATCTAAAAATGTTGGAAGAACGTCGTGAGCGTGATCATCGTAAAATTGGTAAAGATTTAGAATTGTTTACAAATAATCAACTCGTTGGTGCTGGTTTACCGTTATGGTTACCAAATGGTGCTACAATACGTAGGGAAATAGAACGTTATATTGTCGATAAAGAAGTAAGTATGGGATACGATCATGTTTACACACCAGTATTAGCCAATGTTGATTTATATAAAACATCTGGTCACTGGGATCATTATCAAGAAGATATGTTCCCAGCAATGAAGTTAGATGAAGACGAAGCTATGGTCTTAAGACCAATGAACTGTCCACATCATATGATGATTTATAAAAATAAACCCCATTCTTATCGCGAATTGCCTATACGTATTGCTGAATTGGGTACTATGCATCGTTACGAAGCAAGTGGTGCAGTATCAGGTTTACAACGCGTTCGAGGAATGACATTGAATGATTCGCATATTTTTGTTAGACCTGACCAAATTAAGGAAGAATTTAAACGTGTAGTTAATATGATTCAAGATGTATACAAAGATTTTGGTTTTGAAGATTATCGATTCAGATTGAGTTATAGAGATCCTGAAGATAAACACAAGTATTTTGATGATGATGAAATGTGGGAAAAAGCTGAATCAATGCTTAAAGAAGCATCAGATGAATTAGGTTTAACATACGAAGAAGCCATTGGTGAGGCAGCATTCTATGGGCCTAAGTTAGATGTTCAAGTAAAAACAGCAATGGGAAAAGAAGAAACTTTATCAACAGCACAACTTGATTTTCTTTTACCAGAACGTTTTGACTTAACGTACATTGGTCAAGATGGAGAACAACATCGTCCTGTAGTTATACACCGTGGTGTAGTTTCTACTATGGAACGTTTTGTTGCATTTTTAACTGAAGAAACAAAAGGTGCATTTCCAACTTGGTTGGCGCCAATGCAAATTGAAATTATTCCTGTAAATGTAGATTTACATTATGATTATGCTAGACTTTTACAAGATGAACTAAAATCGCAAGGTGTCCGCGTTGAAATTGATGATCGTAATGAAAAAATGGGATATAAAATTCGTGAAGCTCAAATGAAAAAAATACCTTATCAGATTGTTGTAGGTGACAAAGAAGTAGAGAATCAAGAAGTAAATGTAAGAAAATATGGTTCTGAAAAACAAGAATCAGTTGAAAAAGATGAATTTATTTGGAATGTTATTGATGAAATCCGTTTAAAAAAGCATAGATAAACTTGAAAATATAAAGGATATCATGTATATTACAAATTAATATAATAAATAGAGTTAGAGGTTGCATTATTAATGACTAACTTATCAGAAGTCGTATGGGACAAGTGTTGAATAAGCGAAAGGTAATAATGCCGAAATGATGTTAATTCCATAAGTTAGCATTGTTGGGACAACTTTCGAATAGAAGTTGTACTGTCACTTTATGTGATGTGCTACCTTATATAGATAAACTTAAGTGGTTGCATATCTTATAGGTATGTAACCACTTTTCACATTATTGATACAGATATAAAGACAAGCGATATAAAAGTAAAATGATATTAATATCGTTTCACTTTTATATCATCTATACCAAATTTATCTACAACAATGATATGCATTGATGTGGTAACAAGTTAGCCTCTACTTATGAAGGAAAGGGAGCTTCTATGAATAAGAATAATAAACAAATTGACGGTGTTCAAAGAGGGTTAAAAGATAGACATATTTCAATGATTGCCATTGGGGGATGTATAGGAACTGGTCTATTCATGACTTCTGGTGGAGCTATACATGACGCAGGTGCATTGGGCGCTTTGATTGCCTATGCAGTTATTGGAGCGATGGTGTTTTTTCTAATGACGTCGTTAGGGGAGATGGCGACATATTTGCCTGTGTCAGGTTCATTTAGTACTTATGCTACACGCTTTGTCGATCCCTCACTAGGATTTGCTTTAGGATGGAATTATTGGTTTAACTGGGTGATTACAGTAGCAGCTGATGTTACTATTGCAGCGCAAGTTATACAATATTGGTCCCCTATGCAAGGCATACCAGCTTGGGTCTGGAGTTGTATCTTCCTTATTATTATTTTCGCGCTTAATTCTCTATCCGTTAGAGTATATGGAGAGAGTGAATATTGGTTCGCACTTATCAAAGTAGTTACAGTCATCATATTTATAGGAATTGGTATCTTAACTATTTTAGGAATTATGGGTGGAGAATTTGTAGGATTTGATACGTTTACAAAAGGAGATGGGCCAATACTAGGTGGGAATTTAGGTGGTAGCTTGCTATCAATTCTCGGTGTATTTCTAGTCGCAGGCTTCTCATTCCAAGGAACTGAACTTATTGGTATTACAGCAGGTGAATCTGAAAATCCAGAAAGGGCAGTTCCAAAAGCGATTAAACAAGTGTTTTGGCGTATACTTTTATTTTACATTCTAGCTATTTTCATTATTGGTATGTTGATTCCATATGATAGTGAAGCGTTAATGGGCGGTGGTGATAGTATAGCTACTTCACCTTTTACATTAGTATTTAAGAACGCTGGACTAGCTTTTGCTGCTTCATTTATGAATGCTGTTATATTAACAAGTGTATTATCAGCAGGTAACTCTGGAATGTATGCTTCAACAAGAATGTTATATTCAATGAGTAGAGATAAATTAGCTTATAATTCTTTTGGAAAAACAAATAAAAATGGGGTACCATATGTATCTTTAATTGCTACTGGAATACTAGTCATTCTTATTTTTGCTTTGCAACATTTAAGTGGAGATGCATATGAATACATTGTAGCTGCTAGTGGGATGACTGGTTTTATTGCTTGGGTTGGTATAGCAATCAGTCACTTTAGATTTAGACGCGCATTTGATAAACAAAATTATGATAAATCAAAATTAAAATATAAAGCGAAGTTATTCCCATTTGGTCCGATTTTTGCAGGTGTTTTATGTGTAATAGTTATCATTGGACAAGATGTAGATTTTATTAAAACAGGTAACTTTGATATGAATAGATTTTTTATAACTTACATGGGAATTCCTGTATTCTTAATTTTCTTCTTTTACCATAAATTTAGATATAAAACTAAAAAGATTCCTCTAAACAAAGTTGACTTAAGGCAAGATGTTTCGATGGAAGAAATAAGACACCATAAAAATAATTAAAAAATAATTTGACTTAAACAATAAATATTGATATGATTATTATCGTTGAATACGAAACGAACCAAGTAGAAGCACCCGCTTCTCACCTGTGGCGACGCTAATGCAGTTGGCAGGTCAATCATGTTACACATTTATTGTGTCTAAGAAGAGCGGGTAGTTATACTCGCTCTTCTTTTTGCTTGGAACAATTTCGTAAATTTCTGGGAGGTGTCAACCATAGCAAAAGATCAAACTCAAATTAATGAGAAAATTCGTGCAAAAGAACTACGCTTAATAGGCCAAGATGGTGAACAAATTGGTGTTAAATCTAAACGTGAAGCTTTAGAAATGGCTGAACGTGTTGATTTAGATTTAGTTGTTGTAGCACCAAATGCAAAACCACCTGTTGCGAGAATAATGGATTATGGTAAATATAAATTCGAACAGCAGAAAAAAGAAAAAGAAATGAAGAAGAAACAAAAAGTCATTAATGTTAAAGAATTACGTTTAAGCCCAACTATTGAAGAACATGATTTCCAAACTAAGTTGAAAAATGGACGTAAGTTCTTATCTAAAGGCGATAAATGTAAAGTTTCAATTCGTTTCAGAGGTCGTGCGATTACACATAAAGAAATTGGTCAACGTGTGTTAGAAAAATTTGCAGATGAATGTAAAGATATTGCAACTGTTGAACAAAAGCCTAAAATGGAAGGGCGTCAAATGTTTATTATGTTAGCGCCTATCAACGAAAAATAAACGTTAAATTATAGGAGGAAATGAATCATGCCTAAAATGAAAACTCACCGTGGAGCAGCTAAACGTGTTAAAAGAACTGGTTCAGGTCAATTAAAACGTTCTAGAGCTTTCACATCTCACTTATTCGCAAATAAAAATACTAAACAAAAACGTCAATTACGTAAAGCTAAGTTAGTTTCTAAAAGTGATATGAAACGTGTTAAACAATTATTAGCATACAAAAAATAAGATTTTAAACGAATATATACGATAGAGATCATCTAAGGAGGAATTTATTATGCCACGAGTTAAAGGTGGAACAGTAACAAGAGCACGTCGTAAAAAAACGATTAAATTAGCTAAAGGTTACTTTGGTTCAAAACATACATTATATAAAGTAGCTAAACAACAAGTAATGAAATCAGGACAATATGCTTTCCGTGACCGTCGTCAACGTAAGCGTGATTTCCGTAAATTATGGATAACACGTATTAATGCAGCTGCACGTCAACATGACATTAGCTACTCACGTCTAATGAACGGATTGAAAAAAGCTGAGATTGATATTAATCGTAAAATGTTATCAGAAATTGCAATCTCAGACGACAAAGCTTTCGCTGAATTAGTATCAAAAGCTAAAGAAGCTTTAAAATAATATTTATACAAGACCTGAGACAATAATCTTTGTCTCAGGTCTTTTTATATGCTTGTTGTTAATATATTATTTAAAAGTACTTAAATATTGAGTACAATACCTTGATGTAATGACGGACATATTTTATTTATTTGGTCATTTTCATAATACTAGGTTATTTCAAATCATGCTTTGAAATAATCAATATATACGAAGTCAATAACTAATAAGAGATAAATTTTCATTCATGTTATGACAGTGAGGTGTATAATTTTACTTTGCTAAAAGTTTCATCATATCAATAATGTAAGATTGTGTCTTATTTTAATTAAGAATATAATGACACTTTTATCGTTTTACATATACATATATTCAATCGCAAAAAATGATAATTTTTGCTAAAATGACTGATAGTATACTATATCTAAAAGGAGATAATCATGTCTAAATTTGATGAACAAATAATTGTTGTAAACAGAGATATTTTATTTAACAAAGATAAGAATGCTTTTAATGGTTTTTTACATAAAAATAATTTCAAAGGAAAAGAAATTTTTAGCGCGTTAAGTAAATATGAAGTGAAAAGACGTGGTGATATGGAAGATGATCCATCGTTTAAACAATTAATATCATATTGCCTACTAGAAAATGAGAAGGGAGAAATCCTTGTTTACGAGCGTCTTTCTGGTGGGGGGGAAGAACGGTTACATGGTCAGTCATCTATCGGTGTTGGTGGTCATATGAATGATGTTACTGGAGCTGATTCAATTAATGAAGTTTTAAGAGTTAATGCTCAACGAGAATTAGAAGAAGAAGTAGGATTAAGTAATAATAAATCTCAAAATATGGAATATTTAGGTTTTATAAATGATGATGATAATGATGTGGGTAAAGTTCATATGGGCGTCGTATTTAAAATCACTGTGCAATCAAACGATGTTGAAGCAAAAGAAACTGATACGCTAAAAATTAAATGGATAGAACAAGGCGACATTCATTCCTATGAGGATTTTGAAACATGGAGTGCATTAATTCTTCAAGATATATCATGATTGGAGTGCTAAATTAATGGCTGATATTATACCTTTTCCGCAGTCTAAAAGTAAAGTGATTAAACAAATAAATGATGCAGAAAGAAATGCAGATTTTGAAAAGATGTATCATTTGTTTAATGTATATGAACAGCATTTCGACCTTAACGAGGATATTGCATTAAAGAAATGCCGGATGCTTTTAAAATTGAATGCTTATTTAGAGTTACGAGAAGAGGCAATTATTTTGTTAAAACGTGGATTCAACTGTTATGACGAATTGATGATATATTATATTAAAAGTCTGAATGGTTTAGGTCAATTTTATGAAGCAGTTGAAGTAATTAATCAAATTATCGATGAAGTTAAAAATCATAAAACCAGAATGGAACTTTTTCCACTTAAAGAATATGCAATATCGAGACTTGATGAAGATAGAGAAGCATTGTCTTCATCTTTATCAGATTTTGGTTCGCTTAACACACGTGAACAAACATCTTTAATATTACAACTTATTGATAATGGGCATTATAATTTTAAAGAATCAGTAGCGAATATATTAATTTCTATAGAGTTACCTAAAAATTTAGTGAGCTTAATGTTGGAATATTTAAGATTTGCTGAATATTCTCATACAATTACAATCCATAAATATGGTGAAATGATAAATGTCAATCCTAATCATTTAAGTGGCATTGAGCACACGACGATTAAAGACAAGGTCATTCCTGTCGTAATGAATAGATTAGAAGATGGAGCGCTGCATATTTTAAAAGAAGCACAACATATGATGAATAATCATTCTATACTCATGTATCCTATAGATATAGAGTCGTTATACACTATTGATGATTGGATAGATGCATATGATGTTTACTTCAAACAATTAATTGGTATAGATATAAATGGCTGTAACAATGACACTTTACAATTCATTAAATCATTAGATAATGAAATGTAAAATTTAATTTGTTGCAAATTGAGTAAAAGAATTTTAATATAGAAATCGTTGAAAATAAACTTGAACAACCCTTCGTTTTCAAAGTTTGTTAACGCTAAAAACCTATGCTATAATAGGGAAGTTGAAAAAATAAATTAGTCAATCATGGAGGTATTTATACATGACAGCAACTTGGGAAAAAAAGGAAGGTAATGAAGGCGTTTTAACTGTTACTGTTCCTGCAGAGAAAGTAAATAAAGCATTAGATCAAGCATTTAAAAAAGTGGTCAAACAAATTAATGTGCCTGGATTCCGTAAAGGTAAAGTGCCTCGTCCGATTTTTGAGCAACGTTTTGGTGTAGAAGCACTATATCAAGATGCAGTGGATATCTTATTACCTGAAGCTTATGGTGAAGCAATTGAAGAAACAGAAATTAGTCCAGTTGCACAACCAGAAGTTAATGTAACTCAAATCGAAAAAGGTAAAGATTTCATTTTTGAAGCTACAGTTACAGTTGAACCAGAAGTTAAATTAGGTGATTACAAAGGATTAGAAATTGAAAAGCAAGAAACTGAACTTTCTGATGAAGAATTACAAGAATCAATCGACCATAGTTTAAGTCACCTTGCTGAAATGGTTGTTAAAGAAGATGGTGCTGTTGAAAACGGTGACACAGTAAACATTGATTTCTCAGGTTCAGTTGATGGTGAAGAATTTGATGGCGGACAAGCTGAAGGTTATGACCTAGAAATTGGTTCTGGATCATTCATCCCTGGCTTTGAAGAACAAATAGAAGGAATGAAAACTGGCGATGAAAAAGATGTAGTTGTTACATTCCCAGAAGAATACCACGCTGAAGAATTAGCTGGTAAAGAAGCTACATTTAAAACAAAAGTCAACGAAATTAAATTCAAAGATGTACCAGAATTAAATGATGAAATCGCTAATGAATTAGATTCTGATGCTGAAAACGTGGACGAATATAAAGAAAATCTCCGCAAACGTTTAAGTGAACAGAAAGCAACTGAAGCGGAAAATACTGAAAAAGAAGAAGCTATTAATAAAGCAACAGAAAATGCTTCAATTGATATTCCTGAAGCAATGATTAATACTGAATTAGATCGTATGATTCAAGAATTTGGTCAAAGAATTCAACAACAAGGCTTAGATTTGCAAACATATTATCAAATCTCTGGTCAAAACGAAGAACAACTAAGAGACCAAATGAAAGACGATGCGGAACAACGCGTTAAAACAAACTTAACGTTAACTGCGATTGCTGATGAAGAAAATATTGAAGTATCTGATGAAGATATTGATAAAGAATTAGAAAAAATGAGCGAGCAATTTAACATTTCTGTAGAAGATATTAAATCTACTTTAGGTAATACAGATATTGTTAAAAATGATGTACGCATTCAAAAAGTTATTGATTTATTAAGAGATAACGCGAAATATGTTGAAGCTACTAAAGAAGACTAGTATCGTTCATTAAATGAATGCTTAATATTGAATTAGTCAATTGTCTATAAGTTGAATGAAATATAGGCAGTGTCAATTGTATAGATTGACAACTTAATATAGCATCATTATGATTTATTATTGTTGATGTTAAATGAAATTTAGGGGCGGGACAATGAAATCATTCATTAAGAATAAGATTTCAGTCCCGCTCCAAGTTATTTAAGCATCTTGATTGTAAATATGTTAAGTTGCATTGTAAAATGCTTTTTAGTATAGTCTTTATGGAATAGGGGTGTAAAAAAGAATGTTCAAATTCAATGAAGATGAAGAAAATTTAAAATGTTCTTTCTGTGGTAAAGATCAAGATCAAGTGAAAAAATTAGTCGCAGGAAGTGGCGTTTATATTTGTAATGAATGTATTGAATTGTGCTCAGAAATCGTTGAAGAAGAATTAGCACAAAATACGTCTGAAGGATTTACGGAATTACCAACTCCTAAAGAAATTATGGATCACCTCAATGAATATGTCATTGGTCAGGAAAAAGCCAAAAAATCATTAGCAGTTGCTGTATATAATCACTATAAGCGTATTCAACAATTAGGTCCAAATGAAGACGATGTTGAATTACAAAAAAGTAATATCGCATTAATTGGGCCAACTGGTAGTGGTAAAACATTATTAGCTCAAACACTAGCTAAAACATTAAATGTACCATTTGCAATTGCTGATGCTACAAGTTTAACTGAAGCAGGTTATGTAGGTGATGACGTAGAAAACATCTTATTACGTCTTATTCAAGCTGCTGATTTCGACATTGATAAAGCTGAAAAAGGTATTATATATGTCGATGAAATTGATAAAATTGCGCGTAAATCTGAAAATACTTCAATCACGCGCGACGTGTCTGGTGAAGGTGTACAACAAGCATTGCTTAAAATTTTAGAAGGTACAACTGCTAGTGTACCGCCACAAGGTGGTCGAAAGCATCCAAATCAAGAATTAATTCAAATTGATACGACAAACATATTATTTATCTTAGGTGGAGCTTTTGATGGTATCGATGAAGTCATTAAGAGACGCTTAGGAGAAAAAGTGATAGGATTTGCTAGTAATGAAGCAGATAAATATGATGAAGAAGCTTTACTGGAACAAATTCGTCCAGAGGATCTCCAATCATATGGATTAATTCCAGAATTTATTGGTCGTGTACCTATAGTTGCTAATCTTGAAACTTTAGATGTTGCTGCACTTAAAAATATTTTAACTCAACCTAAAAATGCGCTAGTTAAACAATACTCTAAAATGCTAGAGTTAGATAATGTGGAATTAGAGTTTTCTGAAGAGGCTCTATCTGCTATAAGTGAAAAAGCAATCGAACGTAAAACTGGAGCGCGTGGATTACGTTCAATTATAGAAGAAGCATTAATTGACATCATGTATGATGTACCTTCTTCTGAAAATGTAAGTAAAGTAGTCATTACTGAACAAACGATTAATGAAGAAATTGAGCCTGAATTATATGATGATGAAGGAAATCTAATTAATAAGAATAAGACATCTGCTTAAAAAATTTGATTTAATACTGAGTCACGTGAATTGTGACTCAGTTTTTTTTTATGTAAACATAGAAAAAAATGTTAAAGTTAATTATACAATAGTATAAGAAAGAGGAAGTTTATGAATATAAATCCAAATAATATCAACTTAATTATAAGTGCTGTTAAAAAAGCGCAGTACCCTGACACTGGTTTAACAGAAGTAGCGTTAAGTGGACGCTCAAATGTAGGTAAATCTACATTTATTAATAGTATGATTGGGCGCAAAAATATGGCGCGAACGTCACAACAACCTGGTAAGACACAGACATTGAATTTCTATAATATAGATGAACAACTTATTTTTGTTGATGTACCGGGATATGGATACGCTAAAGTAAGTAAAGTTCAACGAGAAAAATTTGGTAAAATGATTGAAGAATATATTACACAACGAGAGAATTTAAAACTTGTTATTCAACTTGTTGATTTAAGGCATCAACCTACTGAAGATGATGTGCTAATGTACAATTATCTTAAACATTTTGATATACCAACACTTGTAATATGTACTAAGGAAGATAAAATTGCTAAAGGAAAAGTACAAAAGCATATCAAAAGAATAAAAGACAAATTAGAATTAGAGCCTGGAGACAATATTATAAGCTATTCTTCAATTAAGAATAGTAAACAGCAAGAAATTTGGAACTTTATTGAAACATATATATAAATTTTTTCAATTAGAGAAATGTATTTTAACCACAATAAAAAAATGTCGTTATTTTGACAAAAAATTGAATGTAGATTATAATCTTTCTAATTTATTTAAGCATTCCACTTAAACATCTTTTTAAATGTGTTATACTTGTTTTATTGTTAGTATATGGAGGGCGTTATAAATGCATTTTGTTGCAATTAGCATAAATCATCGAACAGCTGATGTAACATTAAGAGAGCAAGTTGCTTTTAGAGATGATGCCTTACGATTAGCACATGAAGATTTATATGAAACTAAAGCAATTTTAGAAAATGTCATTTTATCTACATGTAATCGTACTGAAGTATACGCTATTGTTGATCAAGTTCATACAGGACGTTATTATATACAAAGATTTTTAGCGCGCTCTTTTGGATTTGAAGTAGATGATATTAAAGATATGTCGGAAGTTAAAGTGGGGGACGATGCAGTTGAACATTTATTGCGTGTCACTTCTGGCTTGGATTCAATTGTGCTTGGTGAAACACAAATTTTAGGACAAATGCGCGATTCATTTTTCTTAGCACAAAATGCTGGCACAACTGGAACGATTTTTAATCATCTATTTAAACAAGCGATTACTTTTGCTAAAAAAGCACACAGTGAAACAGATATTGCAGATAATGCTGTAAGTGTTTCTTATGCTGCTGTTGAATTAGCTAAAAAGGTATTTGGAAAATTAAAAAGTAAACATGCTGTCGTTATTGGAGCGGGGGAAATGGGTGAATTATCACTCTTAAATCTTTTAGGTTCTGGAATTTCAAGTGTAACAATTGTTAATCGGACATTGTCTAAAGCTAAAATTTTAGCCGAAAAACACAATGTTTCATATGATTCGCTTTCAGCATTACCATCTTTATTAGAAACTACAGATATAGTAATTAGTTCTACAAGTGCTAAAGACTATATCATTACTAATTCTATGGTGAAAACAATTTCAGAAACTAGAAAACTGGATTCATTAGTTCTGATTGATATTGCGGTTCCACGAGACATTGAACCAGGTATTGATGCAATTACAAATATTTTTAATTATGATGTTGATGATTTGAAAGATTTGGTAGATGCCAATTTAAGAGAACGTCAATTAGCTGCTGAAACTATTGCAGCACAAATACCTGAAGAGATTGATTCACACAATGAATGGGTTAATATGCTTGGCGTTGTACCTGTAATCAGAGCTTTACGTGAAAAAGCTATGAATATCCAAGCAGAAACTATGGAAAGTATTGATCGTAAATTGCCAGATCTCTCTGAAAGAGAACGTAAAGTCATTTCGAAACATACAAAAAGTATTATCAATCAAATGTTAAAAGATCCTATCAAACAGGCTAAGGAATTAAGTACTGATAAAAAAAGTAATGAAAAATTAGAGCTATTTCAAAACATATTTGATATTGAAGCCGAAGATCCTCGTGAAAAAGCAAAGTTAGAAAAAGAGAGTAGAGCAAAGGAAATCTTAGCGCATCGAATATTTAGTTTTGAATAAGCATATTAATTTGGTGATGATATGCAAGAAACCCTGTTAATTAGATTTCATGAAATCATATTAATGATTTATCTGTTTAGTATTATATGTTACTTTGTTGATTTCATTAATAAAAATTATAAGACTAGAACTGTAGGTTTTTATTCATTAGGGATTGTTTGGGTTTTACAAACAATCTCTTTGTCTATTTTTTTTATTCATACTAAACAAGTGCCACTAGGTTCTATATTTGACGTTTTTTTCTCTTTAACATGGATTATTATATCAATTTCGTTGATATTGAATTTGATTAAAGTAATGAATTTTTCCGTTTTCTTCCTTAATTTGATAGGATTTATTCTAATGACTTTAAATACATTTCAGCCTGAACATTATCAAACGCAAATTCAACAAGTTGCAGTAATTAATGAGTTATTACTTATTCATATAGCACTTGCAGTATTAAGTTATGCATTTTTTGCAATCGCATTTGTAAATTCATTACTCTATATTATTCAATATCGAAATTTAAAGGAGAAAAATTTCGATCAAAATTACTTTAGAATTGGTAGTGTTGCTACTTTAGAAACAATCGTTTTCTATTCTACACTTGTTGCATGGATTATCCTTATATTAAGTACAATTTTAGGTGCGCAATGGGGGATTTTTGCAGTCGGTAAAAGGATATTTATAGATCCAAAAGTAATATTTTCATCAATTATTACTTTATTATATGGTGTTTATATTTTGATTAGAATAAAAAAATGGGTATCACAAAGAAATCTTATCTATTTTAACATTATATTATTTTGTTTGTGTATGATTAATCTATTCTTTTTAACTCATTTTAGGTAAGAAATAACCTGTTTTTCATATAAAAATCGGTATCTAGGAGGCATTTAACGTATGCGTAAATTAATTGTTGGATCGCGAAGAAGTAAGTTAGCGCTAACACAAAGTCAACAATTTATTGATAAATTAAAATTTATCGATCCGTCTTTGGATATTGAAATAAAAGAAATTGTAACTAAAGGCGACAAAATTGTAGATAAACAATTATCCAAAGTTGGAGGTAAAGGACTTTTTGTTAAGGAAATTCAAAATGAATTATTTAACAAAGAGATAGATATGGCAATACATTCACTAAAGGATGTACCAAGTATAATTCCTGACGGTCTCACATTAGGATGTATTCCTGACAGAGAAATCCCTTTTGATGCCTATATAGCAAAAAATCATATTCCATTAGAAGAATTGTCTGAGGGTAGCATTGTAGGTACAAGTTCTTTACGTCGTGGCGCTCAAATTTTATCAAAATACCCACATTTAAAAATTAAGTGGATTCGTGGAAACATCGATACTCGATTAAAAAAATTAGAGACTGAAGATTACGATGCAATTATATTAGCCGCCGCTGGATTAAAACGCATGGGTTGGTCAGATAATATTGTTACGACTTATCTTGATAGAGATGTATTACTGCCTGCTATAGGTCAGGGTGCACTTGGTATTGAGTGTAGGAGTGATGACAAAGAACTTTTAGATTTATTAGCTAAAGTACACAATCATGATGTAGCACAATGTGTGACTGCTGAACGTACTTTTCTATCAGAAATGGATGGCAGCTGTCAGGTTCCTATAGGTGGATATGCAACAATTGTTCACGATAACCAAATTGAATTTACAGGACTGATTATGTCTCCAGATGGTAAGGAAAGATACGAACATACTACATTGGGTTCTGATCCTGTACAATTAGGTATAGAAGTGAGTCAAGTACTTAAAAAACAAGGTGCTTATGACATAATTAAAAAGTTAAATGAAGCAGAATAATACTAAACTCTATTATAGAGGTGAAACAAGTTTATGAAACCAGTTATAGTTATGACGCAGACGAATGAAGTTCATAGTCATTTAGTTGATATTATTCACAAGCCTTTTATCCAACTAAAACAACTTCA
Organism: Staphylococcus sp. HMSC068G11; assembly: GCF_001815825.1. NCBI lineage: Bacteria > Bacillati > Bacillota > Bacilli > Caryophanales > Staphylococcaceae > Staphylococcus > Staphylococcus sp. HMSC068G11. The sequence continues at coordinate 69,426 of NZ_KV822100.1, read as the reverse complement.
TTTTAATGAAAAATTGCTTGATCATAGCTACGACTGGCTTATTTTTTCGTCTAAAAACGCAGTAAAATACTTTTATCCTTATTTAAAAAACGTTAAAGTTAAAAAGGTAGCTGTTATAGGTGATAAAACAGCTCAGTATTGCAATGAACTAGGTATTAGTGTCGACTTTGTGCCACGTGATTTTTCGCAAGAAGGCTTTTTGGACGAGTTTAAGATTAGAGAACAACATTTATTATTGCCCTCAAGTGAAAAAGCACGTCCAAAATTAGTTCAACAATTGAGCAAATATAATGAAATCGTTAAAATAGATTTATATAGACCAGTACCGAATTTTAAAAATATAAGTCAAGTTAAGGCACTTGTTAGAAAACATCAAATAGACGCAGTGACTTTTTCAAGTTCATCTGCAGTTGAATTTTATTTTAAAGAGGGCAATGTGCCTGAATTTGATCATTATTTTGCTATCGGTAAGCAAACTGCTAGGACCATTTTAAAATTCAATGCATCTGTAAAAGTGGCAAATAAACAAACATTAGATTCACTTATTGATAAAATTATAGAAAGTAGGGAACAAAATGAAATTTGATAGACATAGAAGATTACGTTCATCTAAGACAATGCGTGATTTAGTAAGAGAAACTCATGTTAGAAAAGAAGATTTAATATATCCAATATTTGTAGTTGAACAAGATGATATAAAAAGTGAAATTAAATCATTGCCAGGTGTATACCAAATTAGTTTAAATTTATTGCATGAAGAGATTAAAGAGGCATATGATTTAGGTATTAGAGCAATTATGTTCTTCGGTGTTCCAAATGAAAAAGATGACATCGGATCTGGTGCATATGATCATAATGGAGTTGTTCAAGAAGCGACACGAATATCCAAGAATTTATATAAGGATTTACTTATTGTGGCAGATACTTGTCTTTGTGAATACACAGATCACGGACACTGTGGCGTTATTGACGATCATACGCATGATGTAGACAATGATAAATCACTTCCATTACTTGTAAAAACAGCTATTTCTCAAGTTGAAGCTGGAGCTGACATCATTGCTCCAAGCAATATGATGGATGGTTTTGTTGCTGAAATTCGTGAAGGACTTGATCAAGCGGGATATCAAAATATTCCTATCATGAGTTATGGTATTAAATATGCTTCAAGCTTTTTCGGTCCATTCAGAGATGCTGCAGATTCAGCACCTTCATTTGGGGATAGAAAAACCTATCAAATGGATTCTGCAAACCGTTTAGAAGCATTAAGAGAATTGGAAAGTGATCTTAAAGAAGGTTGTGATATGATGATAGTTAAACCATCTTTAAGTTATCTAGATATTATTAGAGATGTAAAAAATAATACGAACGTGCCAGTTGTAGCATACAATGTTAGTGGAGAATATAGTATGACAAAAGCAGCAGCGCTAAATGGTTGGATAGATGAAGAGAAAATTGTTATGGAACAAATGATATCTATGAAACGTGCAGGTGCTGATTTAATAATTACTTACTTTGCAAAAGATATCTGTCGTTATTTAGATAAATAGATGATAATTGTGGAGGTCATATGATGAGTTTTGAAAAATCTATTAAAGCAATGGAACATGCTGAGAAATTAATGCCTGGTGGTGTTAACAGTCCCGTAAGAGCATTTAAATCAGTAGACACACCAGCTATTTTTATGGATCATGGTGAAGGATCTAAAATATATGATATTGATGGAAATGAATACATTGATTATGTGCTAAGTTGGGGTCCATTAATTCTTGGACATAAAAATCAACAAGTTATATCCAAATTACATGAAGCAGTTGATAAAGGTACAAGCTTCGGCGCTTCAACACTTCAAGAAAATAAACTTGCTGAACTTGTGATTGACCGTGTACCTTCAATTGAAAAAGTAAGAATGGTTTCCTCAGGAACTGAAGCTACTTTAGACACACTTCGTTTATCTAGGGGTTATACAGGACGTAATAAAATTATAAAATTTGAAGGGTGTTATCATGGACACAGTGATTCTTTACTGATTAAAGCAGGATCAGGTGTTGCAACACTAGGTTTACCTGATTCACCAGGCGTCCCTGAAGGTATTGCTAAAAATACTATCACGGTGCCATATAATGATTTAGATTCACTTAAATTAGCGTTCGAAAAATATGGCGATGATATTGCTGGTGTTATTGTAGAACCGGTTGCTGGAAATATGGGTGTAGTGCCTCCAGTGAATGGATTTTTACAAGGTTTAAGAGATATTACTACTGAATATGGAGCATTACTTATATTTGATGAAGTGATGACTGGTTTCCGTGTAGGTTACAATTGTGCGCAAGGATACTTTGGTGTAACACCTGATTTAACTTGCTTAGGAAAAGTGATAGGTGGAGGTTTACCCGTTGGAGCTTTTGGTGGTAAAAAAGAAATTATGGATTACATTGCTCCTGTTGGGACTATTTATCAAGCCGGCACACTTTCAGGTAATCCTTTAGCAATGACTAGTGGTTATGAAACATTGAGTCAACTTACTCCTGAATCTTATGAGTATTTTAATTCTCTAGGAGATATACTTGAAAAAGGATTAAAAGAGGTATTTGCTAAGCACAATGTTCCAATCACAGTAAATCGCGCTGGTTCAATGATTGGTTACTTCTTAAATGAGGGGCCTGTAACAAATTTTGATGAAGCGAATAAAAGTGATTTAAAATTATTTAGTAACATGTATAGAGAAATGGCTAAGGAAGGTGTTTTCTTACCACCTTCACAATTTGAAGGAACATTTTTATCAACTGCACATACTAAAGATGATATTGAGAAAACTATTCAAGCATTTGATAATGCATTAAGTCGTATTGTGTGATAATTTTAAAATATAATTATTTAAATTAATTGAGTCTAGGGCAAAAATCAATGTCCTAGACTTTCTTAACTTATAAGTAGTTTATAACTGAATTGAAGATGCACTTATATCAAATTTTAAAGCTATTTTATGTCATCAATACAGAAAATTTCACTGAGAAATTCAACAGACAAAGCAAGTTGGGGTTCGGGGCCCCAACAAAAAGAATTTCACTAGGAAATTCAACAGACAAAGCAAGTTGGGGTTCGATGGTGGACAAGGAATTGAAGATGCATTTTGTTCTACTCTTTTATTTAAATAAAGTTATAAAATTTTTTCGACTTACTTTTAACGAAAGTAGAGTGGTATTTTGAATCGGAATTTTATTAATAATTTAATCATATTATTAATTGCTATTATGTTAAGTCTATTATTAAAAATGTTACATGTGATTTTGCCATTTATGTTTGGACCAATATTAGCGGCGTTATTATGTGTAAAAGTATTAAAATTAAAAATTCGATGGCCATTTTGGTTAAGTCAAATCGGTTTAATATTACTTGGAGTTCAAATTGGCTCTACATTTACACAACAAGTGATTAAAGACATAAGTAAAAATTGGTCAACTATCGTTTTTGTCACTATCCTACTAATTTTATTAGCTTTGATAATTGCATTCTTTTTTAAGAAAATTGCACAAGTGAATTTAGAAACTGCAATTTTAAGTGTCATACCAGGTGCGCTAAGCCAAATGTTAGTGATGGCAGAAGAAAATAAGAAAGCAAATATATTAGTTGTGAGTTTAACACAGACATCACGTGTAATATTTGTTGTTATTTTAGTACCACTTATTTCGTATTTTTTTCAGGATAATCATCATGAAATGAATCATCCTACAATGGAAGTACCTGCACTTTCTCAGACTTTAAATATATGGCAAATAATCATCTTATTCTCAATGGTGGGTATCATCTATATAGGAATGTCAAAAATTAACTTCCCCACTAAACAATTATTAGCACCTATAATAGTTTTAATTATATGGAATATGACAACACATTTAACATTTTCACTAGATCATTGGTTGTTAGCCACAGCGCAACTTATTTATATGATACGTATTGGATTACAGATTGCCAACTTAATGAGTGATTTAAAGGGAAGAATTGCAATAGCAATAGCCTTTCAAAATATAATGCTCATAGTCACAACGTTTATAATGATAATAGGAATACATTTGATTACTAATGAATCCATCAATGAATTGTTTTTAGGAGCAGCACCAGGAGGTATGAGTCAAATAGTTTTAGTGGCTATGGCTACTGGAGCTGATGTAGCGATGATTTCAAGCTATCACATTTTTAGAATATTTTTTATATTATTTGTCATTGCGCCACTAATTGGTTATTTTATTAATATTAGATTAAATGAAAAATGATTTTAATGACCTGAGTTATACGTTTTTTAAATAAAACTTTGAAAATATTTGCGAGCAAATGTAATTATTTAAAAGTGAAATTTGGATAAATTAAACGTTGTAAACTTTTAGTATGTGTGAAAAAACTCATATTGTTTGAATACCCATAGCCCAACTTTTAGCTATGTTTCACCCATGATTTGGTTTAAATGGACATCCTTCAAGATGTGAGTCATACAATCCAGCAGCTTCTAAAAATGAGAACACGGTTACTGGACCTAAAAATTTAAAACCATATGCTTTTAAATCTTTTGATAATTGAGTAGCTCGTTGATCAACTTTTTTACGATCTCTAGGTTTTTTATAACCCATATTTATGGGTTGATGATTTACATAGGACCATAAAAATTTACTAAAACTACCATAGTCTTTTTCAATTTTTAAATATCCCTTAGCTTGGCTCACAATTGCTTCTAATTTTTTACGATTGTGAATAATGTTTGGGAATTTCATTAAATGATCAATATCCTTTTCAGTCATTTGTGCGATAAATTGAGGTTCAAAGTTGTAAAATGCCTGTTCATACGATTCCTTTTTCTTTAATATTGTCAACCATGATAAACCTGCATGTTGTGATTCAAGAGCCATTAGCTTAAATAATTCTTTGCTATCATAGATTGGTTGTCCCCAAAAATAATCATGATACTCTAGATATGTGGGATCAGTTGTGTTAAAAGCACATTCGTTCATAAATTCATCTCCAATACATTGACTTATTTTAATATCCATTATAATATAAATGGGTAAAAGAATATATTATTTGGGAAGAGTAAGTTTATATCATTTTAAAGAGAGCATATGGTGGCTGTGAATATGTAAATGATTAAGTCTGAAGGTAGCCCTATTTTATAACTTCTATTGAAACATAGATGACAAGTAGGTAGAAGCGTGTATGAGCGTTAATCAGAGACTTAAGTGCTTGAAGAAAAGAATGAATTATTTCTTCTTGAATATAGGTGGTACCACGGAACAGAACATCCGTCCTATTTTTTATAGGATGGATGTTCTTTTATTTTTTAGGAGGTAGACATATGGAAATGAAACCAAAATATGATCCAAGAGAAGTTGAAAAGGGTCGTTATGAGGAATGGGTAAGTAATGGTTACTTTAAACCATCTGAAGATAAATCTAAAGAGGCATATACAATTGTAATTCCGCCCCCTAATGTTACAGGTAAATTACATTTAGGTCATGCATGGGATACTACATTACAAGATATAATAACTAGAATGAAAAGAATGCAAGGATACGATACTTTATATCTGCCTGGTATGGATCATGCTGGTATAGCAACTCAAGCAAAGGTTGAAGCAAAACTTAATGAACAAGGTATATCCAGACACGACTTAGGAAGAGAGAAATTTTTACAGCAAGCATGGGATTGGAAAGAAGAATATGCAACATTTATTAGACAACAATGGGCTAAACTTGGCTTAGGGTTAGATTATAGTAGAGAACGCTTTACGTTAGATGATGGTTTAAGTAAAGCTGTAAGAAAAGTATTTGTTGATTTATATAATAAAGGTATTATTTATCGTGGCGAAAGAATTATTAACTGGGATCCTAAAGCTAGAACAGCTTTATCAGATATTGAAGTCATTCATGAAGATGTCCAAGGTGCTTTTTATCATTTTAAATATCCTTATGCTGATGGGAATGGATATATAGAAATAGCTACTACACGTCCTGAGACTATGTTAGGTGACACTGCTATCGTTGTAAATCCAAATGACGAAAGATATAAAGATGTGATTGGTAAAACAGTTATATTACCTATTGTAGGAAGAGAGTTACCTATTTTAGCTGATGAATACGTTGATATTGAATTTGGTTCAGGAGCGATGAAAGTTACTCCGGCACATGACCCTAATGACTTTGAAATTGGTCAAAGACATCAATTAGAAAATATTATAGTCATGGATGAATATGGTAAGATGAACGAAAAAGCTGATAAATACAAAGGGATGGATAGATTTGATTGTAGAAATCAGCTTGTTAAAGACTTAAAAGAACAAGATCTTGTTATAAAAATTGAAGAACATACACATTCAGTTGGACATTCTGAACGTTCTGGTGCAATTGTAGAACCTTATTTGTCCACACAATGGTTTGTAAAAATGAAACCTTTGGCACAAAGAGCTTTGGATAATCAAAATACAAAAGATAGAATTGACTTTTTCCCAGGTAGATTTGAAAATACATTCAATCGCTGGATGGAAGAAATTAGAGATTGGACGATTTCACGTCAACTATGGTGGGGACACCAAATACCTGCTTGGTATCATAAAGACACAGGTGAAGTCTTTGTTGGTGAAGAAGCGCCTGAAGACATCGAGAATTGGATACAAGATGAGGATGTATTAGATACATGGTTCTCAAGTGCACTTTGGCCGTTTTCAACATTAGGATGGCCTGACACAAATGCTGATGATTTTAAACGATATTATCCGACAAATGCATTAGTTACTGGTTATGACATCATTTTCTTCTGGGTAGCCCGTATGATTTTCCAAGGATTAGAATTTACTGATAGAAGACCATTTAATGATGTATTACTCCACGGTTTAGTCAGAGCTGAAGATGGACGCAAAATGAGTAAATCATTAGGTAATGGTGTTGATCCGATGGATGTTATTGACGAGTATGGCGCTGACAGTCTACGTTACTTTTTAGCAACAGGATCTTCACCAGGTCATGACTTGAGATATTCTACTGAAAAAGTTGAATCAGTTTGGAATTTCATTAATAAAATATGGAATGCTGCGCGTTTTAGTTTAATGAATATTGGTGAAGATTTTAAAGTCGAAGATATAGACCTAAGTGGTAATTTGTCATTAGCAGATCAATGGATATTGACTAGATTAAATGAAACGATATCTACAGTAACCGAATTAAGTGACAAATACGAATTTGGTGAGGTAGGTCGTGCACTTTATAATTTCATTTGGGATGAGTTCTGTGACTGGTATATTGAAATGAGCAAGATACCTATGAATGGCGAGGACGAATCTCAAAAGCAAACGACGCGATCAGTACTTAGTTATGTTTTAGATAAAATAATGAAAATGTTACATCCATTTATGCCTTTTGTGACAGAAACAATTTGGCAAAGTCTTCCACACCATGGAGAAACAATTGTTAAAGCTAACTGGCCAACTGTTGATCAAGCATTAATCTTTAATGAAAGTAAACAAACAATGGAACAATTAGTTGAAATTATTAAGTCTGTCCGTCAATCAAGAGTTGAAGTTAATACACCGTTATCTAAAGCAATACCGATTTTAATTCAAACTAAAGATGAAAAGATTAAACAAACACTTATGGATAACATAAGTTACCTACACAAATTCTGTAATCCAAGTCAATTGACTATTGATACTGAGATTGAAATTCCAGAAAAAGCAATGACATCTGTAGTAGTTGCTGGTAAGGTAGTTCTGCCATTAGAAGGTCTTATTGATATGGACAAAGAAATTGCTCGACTTGAAAAAGAATTAGATAAATTACAAAGCGAGTTAGATAGAGTAGATAAAAAGTTATCCAACGAGAATTTTGTAAATAAAGCACCAGAAAAAATAATTAATGAAGAAAAAGAAAAACAACAACATTATCAAGAAAAATATAATGGTGTTAAATCAAGAATTGAACAATTAAAGGCATAGGAGCATGATCATGAATTACCTAGACAGCTTGTATTGGATACACGAAAGATCTAAATTTGGTATCAAACCTGGCGTCAAACGTATGGAATGGATGCTAGAACAATTAAATAATCCCCAACATAAAATTAGAGGTATTCATGTGGGTGGAACAAATGGTAAAGGTTCAACTGTTGCATACTTGAGAACCGCATTAATTGAGAACGGTTACTCAGTCGGAACATTTACCTCACCATTTATTGAAAGTTTCAATGAACGTATCAGTTTAAATGGTGTACCAATTATGAATGATGAACTTGTTCAATTAGTTGAACAAGTTAAACCTGTTAGTGAAGCCTTAGAGATAGAAACAGATTTAGGTGGGGCTACTGAATTTGAGATTATAACAACAATGATGTTCCTTTACTTTGGTGAGATAAATCCTGTTGATTTTGTGATAATTGAAGCAGGTTTAGGAATAAAAAATGATTCGACGAATGTTTTTAAACCTGTTCTATCCATACTCACAAGTATAGGACTTGACCATACAGATATCTTAGGTACAACTTATTTAGATATCGCAAAAGACAAGGCAGCTATAATTAAACCACATATACCGATTGTTTATGCGGTGAAAAATGACGATGCTTTAAAGTATGTGAGAGATTATGCGCTAGAACAAAACGCAAAACCAATCGAATTGGATCGGGAGATTACCGTTGTTTCCCAAGATGATGAGTTCACATACCGGTATAAAGATTATGAATTAGAAACTATCATTCTTAATATGTTAGGGGAACATCAAAAGGAAAATGCAGCACTTGCAATTACTGCTCTCATTGAATTAAATGAAAGACAAATTATAGAACTAGATTTTAATAAAATGATAGACGGTATAGAATCTGTGAACTGGACAGGTAGAATAGAACAAGTAAAAGAACAACCATTAATGGTTGTTGACGGTGCTCACAATAATGAAAGTGTTGATGCGTTAGTAGACACAATTAGACATTATTATGGAAGAGATAAAATTGATATTTTATTTTCTGCCATTAAAGGAAAGCCAATTCATAGTATGATTAACAAATTAAATGATATTGCCTCAAAATTCTATATAGCAGATTTTGAGTTTCCAAAAGCATTAGCTAAAGAAGAAATTGCCGAAGAATCGAAATTAGATAATTTACATTTAATTGATGATTATGTTGATTTTATTGAAAATTACGAAGGTGATGGGCTGATTATTACTGGAAGTTTATACTTCATCAGTGAGGTAAAAGCAAAAATTAATTTTAATTAAATTCAAAAGAGTGACAACTGCAGTTAAAACTGTAAGTTTCACTCTTTCTTTGTATAATCTTCTTTAATAATTTATGTTTATTAAAGTATAGAAAAAAGACATACTCACGAATGAATTGTAAAATTCCCCTCATATTTACTTTTATTTAAGACTGCTTATAATAAATATTGAGGAGTGTGATATATGCTATTACTTGCCTATACTTGTAGCATTATATTTAGTTTTCTTTATCAATTTTGCAATCAAAATATATTAAAACTTCAATATCTTTATTCTAGGTCTCACTGTGATTTTTGTCATACTATCATTAAACCCTTAGATTTACTGCCTATTATAAGTTTTTTAAAACTTCGTGGACAATCTCGTTGTTGTAATCAACCATTACAACGGTTATATTTAATCGGAGAATTCGTTTCGTTTAGTGCAATTTTCTTCTTTTATCCTACTCATTTTAATATACACTTCACATTATTTTTAACAACTTTCCTGTTTCTACTGACGATGTGTCTTTACGATATTCACTCAATGCATATAGATTTAAGACTCTTATTTGTCTACACAATCGTATCCGTTTTCTTAACCCAAACCTATTTTGGTAATTTTGTAATGATATTTTTGATTTCACATGTCATTTATCTATTCGCATCTAAATTTATAGGGTATGGAGACATATTGCTTTTTAACATATTGGGACTTATATTTCCGTTAAATTTTTTCTTTTTTATTGTTGTATTTACGTTTATTATTGGGGGGATTTTTGCCATAATTTTAAAATTTTTTTCTTTTAAAGATATTAAATATTTACCTTTAATACCATTTATATTCATATCATTCGTAGTAACTTCATTAGTTTATCGTCACATTTTATTTCTTTTAGGGGGAGAATTTTATTGAGAATAAATGAAATGGCTCTGCATGAAAAACCTAGAGAGCGTTTAATTACATATGGCGCTAAAACTCTATCTAATGTTGAACTTTTAGCAATTCTCTTAAACACTGGTAGAAAAGGATTTTCTAGTATAGACATTGCAAACGAATTATTGAAGCAACAATCCACAATTAGAGATTTAAAAAAAATGTCTATAAATGATCTACTGAAAATAAAGGGCATTGGACTTTATAAAGCTGTAATATTGCAGGCTGCATTTGAACTAGGTGAACGTATTAATTCTACAAGCACCTTAGACAAAGTACAGATTACACATCCTAGTGATGTTGCTAGTCTGATGATGTCGACAATGAAAGACTTAGAGCAAGAACATTTTGTTGTACTTTTACTTAACTCAAAAAATATAGTCACAAAACAAGCTTGGGTATATAAAGGCACATTGAATAGTTCGATTATTCATCCAAGAGAAGTATTTAATATTGCAATAAGAGAGTCTTCTAATTCAATAATAGTTGTACATAATCATCCTTCAGGTGATGTAACACCTTCGAAAGAGGATATTACTACAACTTATAGACTTAAAGAGTGCGGAGATATATTAGGTATAAATTTACTTGATCATATTATTATTGGTGATAATAAATTTACGAGTTTAGTCGAAGCGGGGTATTTTGATGAATAAAAAAGCTAGCTAAATACATTAACAATTTTAATTAAAAAATTTGTATAGCTAACTTATCATTTATTATTGAATAAAACCTGAAAAGTTTTGAAAATGCTCAAATAACCATAATACACCTTGATAACCTAAATAGATACATAACAAAACAATGCCAGCTGAAATCAAAAAGCGTAATATAGATAATCCAACTTTAAATAAGAGGATGACTAGCAAAACAATTAAAATAATCGTTAAAATGCTCATTGTGTTGAACCTCCTTAAATCACTTATATTGTATATGTAGTATTATATATTATATTAACAGATTTGCCATCGGTCTATAGATACATCATCTATACGGCTATAGTCTGATGTAATGAAAAATATTTTAAATTATACTAAATTTGATTTGTAAAGGGGGGTTCGTATGAGGTATATCTTTAGTGTTATAAAAAATATTATTGCAGTAATAGCGATAATATTGATTATATATATAGCTCTTCAACATGCACCATTTCTCAAAAATCAAGAATGGAACCCACTTAATGATATGAACAATCATCATCAAAATATCACACAAAAAGCGAGTCAAAAAAATAATACACTCTATTCACAGCCTAGTAACGATAAAAGTTACATTTTAAAAGATAATGATATCATCAATAATGTTCCAGCAAGTCAAATCAAGACAGTTTTTAATATGATTGATAAGGCAGAATTTATGTCTGTTTCAGGATTAGAACGTATGGGATTCAATGACGAATATCTTGCTGGTCAACAAGGTGATGAATTTATTATTTATAAATTTGGTGATGATTATATCCGAGTTTATAATACTGAATTCGAAATGAACGAAGACTTAAATCAATTAAAGCAACCTATTAATTTGAAGCCAATTGAAGCCTATCAATAACAATAGGAATGATTCATTTGAAAACCAGTTTTAAATACGTTAGGGTTTATATAGATTATTTATAAAGGTTGGTGTGATTCAAAATGGCTGAACAATCGAAAGAAAAACAAGCTAATGAACAAGCAAAAGCTCAAAATCTTTTTGCTCGCTGGAGAAAAGAAGAAACACTTTATAGTGAGGATGAAAAGAAAGAGAAGTCTTCAAATAAGAAAGATAAAGAATAGCTTATCAAAGTAAAGTGAATCAGTAAGTGTAATACAGTAAGTAAAATTGCTCATTTTAGAATGATATAAATATTTTTATCATTTTAATAAAAATAAAATCTTGATCTTTGTGTTAAGCCTGGGACGATGAATTTTGTTCCAGGCACTTTTATGTTCTGACAGCTAATGATTATATTGAAAAATTATTTGAAGTCTAGTTATATCAAGATTTAGTGCCGTTTTCCAAAGCTCGTTTAATCTATCTATTTTATTAATTAGATTAGTTAATGTTAGTTCTAAAGTAGCAAATAATAAAATAGAATCAATTTCGTAAAGTTAGTGCTTTATTTAACTGAATGAGTAATATAAAATATATTAAGATACTAATTTTAGTCATATAGAGGTGTTCTGGGTGCTTAAGTTTTTTAGAAATAACAAGCTCATTGTCGTTTTGTGTGCAATGATTATTTTTATTGCATTAATAGGGTTATCGATACGTTCTCAGACCCAATCTCCACCTGAACAATACGTAGGGGACTCTGTATCATTTGGACAAAGAGTTATTAGTTATCCAATTCAATTTGTTACTGGATCTATTGGTGATTTATTTGAAAAAGGAAGCTCAAAAAAGGATAAAAATAAAATCAAACAACTTGAAGCTAAAAATGAAGAGTTAGAATCAGAAAATAAGAAATATAAAAAAGAACTTGATATCAAAGATTTATCAAAATATGAACCTATTTCTACTACAGTTATTGCGAGAAACCCAGATCAATGGATGAATACGATATTAATAGATAAGGGCTCTAAAGCAGGTATAAAAAATAATATGGCCGTTATGACATCAGAAGGATTAGTGGGAAGAGTAACCAAAGTTAATCAATTTTCATCACAAGTAGACCTTATTTCCACTCATACTCGGGCAGGAAAATTATCTGTTAATATTCACCACGGTACTAAGAATATTTTTGGTTTAATTGATCGATACGACAATAAAAACGAAGAATTGATCATAAGTGATATTAATAACAAAGATAGCGTTAAAAAAGGAGATAAAGTAGTAACAAGTGGATTAGCAGATCAATTACCTAGTGGCTTGTATATAGGTGAAGTAACAAAAGTCGAAAATGATCAATACGGGCTTGCAAAACAAGTACGGGTCAAAACTGGAGCTGATATGACAGATTTAACTCATGTATATGTTGCTAAACGTGATGTTAGTACTATTCCTAATGAAGGTAGTGATAATTAATGCGTACTTTTTATTACTTTCTAATAGGAATACTTCTATTTTATATTGATACCATTATAGGGCTTACCATCCCCATGCATTTCGGAAAAATTGATATTATTTTTGTACCACATTTAACTATCATGTACATTCTTATCATGACTGTTTACCGAGGTTTTGGCGTTGCTATGTCTTTAGCTTTCTTCTTCGGAATAGTAACTGATTTATATTTCGGAAGTATATATGGTTTATATATGTTTGGATATATCATTTTAGTTGTTATAGTTGATAAATTTTTTAAGATCTTTTATCGTGATTATTCTGTATTATTTTTTATCATTTTATTATCCACAGTATTTTTAGAAATATATGTGGCTATGATTTATGGAGTAATAGGTTTCATTGAATTTAATTTAATAGAGTTTGTATTATTAAGACTTATTCCAACTCTCATCATTAATTTTTTACTACTAATTATGTTATTTCCTATCATTATTAAATTTACTAAAAAAATAAAAAACACAATTGACAGTAAGGCTTAGTGATGGTAAGATGCAGTAGTTGAGTAGTTTCAAGCTACATACAACCGCTCACATACAGGTTGAAGTACAATCATATTGTCACCTGTATATGGCGTGACTTATTATATAGGAGGTGCAAAGTATGTTTGCTATTATTGAAACAGGTGGAAAACAAATCAAAGTAGAAGAAGGTCAAGAAATCTACGTTGAAAAATTAAATGCTAACGAAGGTGACTCTTTCACTTTTGATAAAGTTTTATTTGTAGGTGGCGACTCAGTTAAAGTTGGTGCTCCAACAGTTGAAGGTGCATCAGTAACTGCGACAGTTAATAAACAAGGACGCGGTAAAAAAATTACTGTCTTCACTTACAAACGTCGTAAAGACTCTAAACGTAAAAAAGGCCATCGTCAACCATATACTAAATTAACTATCGATAAAATCAACGCATAATCGTATGATTACTGTTGATATTACGGTTAATGACGAAGGTAAGGTCACAGATGTAGTCATGGATGGTCATGCAAATCATGGTGAATATGGTCATGATATTGTCTGTGCAGGAGCATCAGCAGTCTTATTTGGAAGTGTTAATGCTATAATGGGATTAACATCAGAGAAGCCAGATATCAACTATGAAGATGACGGCGGATATTTTCATATAAGAAGTGTTGATACGAATAACAAAGAAGCTCAATTAATTCTTCAAGCAATGTTAGTTTCTTTACAAACGATAGAAGAAGAATATAATGAAAATATCAAATTAAATTATAAGTGAGGTGTATCCCGATGTTAAAATTAAACTTACAATTCTTCGCATCTAAAAAAGGGGTAAGTTCTACAAAAAACGGACGTGACTCTGAGTCTAAACGTTTAGGTGCAAAACGTGCTGATGGTCAATATGTATCAGGTGGTTCTATTCTTTATCGCCAACGTGGTACTAAAATCTACCCTGGTGAAAATGTAGGTCGTGGTGGCGATGATACATTATTCGCTAAAATCGACGGCGTTGTTAAGTTTGAACGCAAAGGTCGCGACAAAAAGCAAGTTTCTGTATACGCAGTTGCTGAATAATTTTGTCTAGTAAACACCAGAAGTGAATACTTCTGGTGTTTTATTTTGTTTAGGTAAAAATACTTATTGACTATAGTTTTTATATCATTATGTATAGTGATATAATTAATAAGATGAAAATTTCGGAGTAAAAGAGGTGAGATATATGTTCGTCGATCAAGTGAAAATATCTCTAAAAGCTGGTGATGGAGGTAATGGCATCACTGCTTATAGAAGAGAAAAATATGTACCTTTTGGTGGTCCAGCTGGTGGCGACGGTGGTAAAGGTGCTTCTGTGATATTTGAGGTGGATGAAGGATTGAGAACTTTATTAGATTTCAGATATCAAAGACATTTTAAAGCTAAAAAAGGCGAAAATGGTCAAAGTAGTAACATGCATGGTAAAAATGCGGAAGACTTAGTGTTAAAAGTACCACCAGGTACAATTATTAAAAGTGTTGAAAGTGAAGAAGTTCTTGCAGATTTGGTTGAAGATGGCCAACGTGCTATTGTCGCTAGAGGAGGACGTGGAGGGCGTGGTAACTCAAGATTTGCTACCCCTAGAAATCCTGCACCTGATTTTAGTGAAAATGGTGAGCCAGGCGAAGAATTAGAAGTAACTTTAGAGTTGAAATTGTTAGCAGATGTTGGATTAGTAGGTTTTCCTAGTGTAGGTAAATCCACATTGCTTTCAATAGTTTCTAAAGCGAAACCTAAGATAGGTGCTTATCATTTTACGACAATAAAACCTAATCTAGGTGTCGTTTCAACGCCTGATCATAGAAGTTTTGTTATGGCAGATTTACCAGGATTAATTGAGGGCGCTTCTGATGGTGTCGGCCTTGGACATCAATTCTTAAGACATGTTGAACGAACTAAAGTGATAGTCCATATGATTGATATGAGTGGGTCAGAAGGTCGAGACCCATTAGATGATTATAAAATTATAAATCAAGAATTAATAAATTATAAACAACGCTTAGAAGATCGTCCGCAAATTATAGTAGCAAATAAAATGGATTTACCTGATTCACAAGGGAATTTGTCACTTTTTAAGGAACAATTAGATAATGATGTGACAGTCGTTCCTGTTTCAACTATTACGAGAGACAATATTGATCAATTATTATATCAAATTGCTGATAAGCTCGAGGAGGTTAAAGATGTTGACTTCTCGGTTGAAGAAGATGAGAATTTAGGTGTTAATCGTGTATTATATAAACACACACCATCAGCAGATAAATTTACTATTTCTAGAGATGATGACGGCGCATATGTAGTGAGTGGCAATGCTATTGAAAGAATGTTTAAAATGACTGATTTCAATAGTGATCCAGCTGTAAGAAGGTTTGCAAGACAAATGCGGTCAATGGGTATTGATGATGCTTTAAGAGAGAGAGGTTGTAGCAATGGTGATATTGTTAGAATCTTAGGTGGAGAATTTGAATTTGTCGAATAGGGGTGTCTAAATTGGACAATAAAGACAATCGAAAATTTTATTTAATTAGAGAAGATGTACTACCAGAATCTGTCATCAAAACTTTAAAAGTTAAGGATGCTTTAAAAAATAATTCGAATTTGTCCATTTATGATGCTGTAAAACAATTCAATCTCTCTAGAAGTGCATTTTACAAATACAGAGAGACAATATTTCCAGTAGATGAAAAAATATTAGATCAAAGAGAATTTACTTTGATTTTATATGTAAATGATATTGTTGGAATGTTAGCCCAAGTTCTTAATGCAATCTCGCAACTTAAATTATCAGTTTTGACAATACATCAAAGTGTTCCAATTGAAGATAAAGCGACAATCACATTATCTTTGAATGCGAGAAATTCTAATTTATCCATTGACGAGGTCATTGAATCATTAAGAGAGATAAATCATGTAACTAAAGTAGACTTAATAAGTATGACTATGTAAAGGAGTACTGACATGTATGCATATATTAAAGGAACATTATCTCAATTGTTCCCTACACATGTAGTAGTTGAGACATGTGGCATAGGTTATGAAATACAAACGCCTAATTCGTATCGTTTTCAAAAATATCTTGAAAAAGAAGTCCAAATTTATACTTCACTAATTGTACGAGAAGATGCCCAATTACTATATGGCTTTATCAATGAAGAGGAAAAAGAAATGTTTCTTAGCTTAATAAAAGTGACTGGTATAGGACCTAAATCCGCTTTGGCGATACTTGCTTCAAGTACACCACATGAAGTTAAATTAGCTATCGAAAATGAAAATGATGCTTATTTAACACAATTTCCTGGGATAGGAAAGAAAACTGCAAGACAAATTGTGTTAGATTTAAAAGGGAAGGTTACAATTACTGAAGAAAATAGTGACGATTTATTACAAACTCAAGTTAATGGTAATGAGCAAAATCAAATTATATCTGAAGCACTATTAGCTTTACAAGCACTGGGCTATTCTAAACGAGAATTAAGTAAAGTAGAAAAATCACTCAACAAACATAATGTGAATAGTGTGGATGAAGCCGTTAAAATAGGACTACAAACACTAGTTTCTTAATGGAGGAAGTCAAATGGATAAAAGAATGGTCGATCAAGAATTTCATAATGAAGATACTGACTTGGAATTATCACTAAGACCAACACAATTAAAGCAGTATATAGGTCAATCCTCTATAAAAAGTAATTTAGAAGTCTTTATCAAGGCTGCCAAACTTAGACAAGAGCCTCTCGATCATGTCTTGTTATTTGGTCCTCCAGGACTAGGTAAAACGACTCTATCAAATATCATTGCTAATGAGATGGATGTAAATATTCGTACTATTTCAGGACCATCTTTAGAAAGACCAGGTGACTTAGCAGCGATATTATCTGGGTTACAGCCAGGTGATGTGTTATTTATCGATGAAATTCATAGATTAAGTAGTGTTGTTGAAGAAGTTCTGTACCCTGCTATGGAGGACTTTTTCTTAGATATCATTATTGGTAAAGGCGATGAAGCAAGAAGCATTCGAATAGATTTGCCGCCTTTTACATTAGTTGGAGCAACGACAAGAGCCGGTAGTTTGACGGGCCCGTTAAGAGATCGTTTTGGTGTGCATCTTAGATTAGAGTACTATAATGAAAATGATTTAAAGGAAATAATCACGCGAACTGCAGAGGTGCTTGGAACGGACATCGATAAGGAAAGTGCTTTAGAATTAGCTCGTCGCTCTAGAGGTACACCTAGGATAGCGAATAGGTTACTAAAACGTGTAAGAGACTTCCAACAAGTAAATGAAGATGATCAGATATATATTGAAACGACTAAACGAGCATTACAATTATTGCAGGTCGATCAACAAGGTTTAGATTACATCGACCATAAAATGATGAATTGTATTATTAATCAGTACAACGGTGGTCCTGTTGGATTAGATACAATTGCAGTTTCAATAGGTGAAGAACGAGTGACTATAGAAGATGTATATGAACCTTTCTTAATCCAAAAAGGTTTCTTGGAAAGGACTCCACGTGGGAGAAAAGCAACTGCTTTAGCCTTTGAACACTTTAATACTACTAACGAAAAGAGGAAATAATTTGAATATCGAAGATTTCGATTATCATTTGCCAGAGTCTCTCATTGCACAAACACCACTAAAAAACAGAGACCAAAGTAGATTGTTAGTTCTTAGAAAAGATACTGGTGAGATGACACACTTACATTTTAGAGATGTCATCCATTATTTTGAGCCAGGTGATACATTAGTTCTTAATGATACACGTGTTATGCCTGCTAGATTATTTGGCCTAAAAGAAGAAACTGGTGCTAAAGTTGAAATGCTAATGCTCACCCAAATTGAAGGTAATGATTGGGAAGTTTTACTTAAACCTGCAAAGAGAATTAAAAAAGGTCATCGTCTAAATTTTGGAGATGGTAAAATCGTTGCTGAGTGTATTGAGGAACTCGAACAGGGCGGGCGTATTATGCGTCTACATTATGAGGGTATACTTCAAGAACGCTTAGATGAATTAGGTGAGATGCCATTACCTCCATATATTAAAGAAAGATTAGATGATCCTGATAGGTATCAAACGGTTTATGCTAAAGAGAGTGGATCAGCAGCTGCACCAACAGCAGGTTTACATTTTACTGATGATTTATTAAATAAAATTGAACAAAAAGGGGTTCATATTGCCTTTATTACATTACATGTTGGATTAGGAACCTTTAGACCCGTAAGTGTTGATAATATCGATGATCACGAAATGCATAGTGAGTATTATCAAATGACACAAGAAACGGCTGATTTATTAAATCAAACAAAAGAAAATGGTAAGCGTGTGATATCAGTTGGGACAACATCAACGCGTACATTAGAAACGATACGTCGTGATCATCCTCAATTTGTTGCTACAAGTGGATGGACTGATATCTTTATTTATCCTGGCTTTGAGTTTAAAGCGATAGATGGGTTAATTACTAATTTCCACTTACCCAAATCAACGTTAGTCATGCTAGTTTCAGCATTTAGCAGTAAAAAATATATTTTAAATGCTTATCATAAAGCTGTTGAAATGGAGTATCGATTCTTTAGCTTTGGAGATGCAATGTTAATTATATAAAAGAATGTGAGGTTTAACATATGCCTGCAGTGACATATGAGCATATAAAAACATGTAAACAATCCGGTGCCAGATTAGGAATTGTACATACACCGCATGGATCTTTTGAAACACCAATGTTTATGCCGGTTGGGACAAAAGCAACAGTTAAAACAATGAGCCCGGAAGAATTAAGAGACATAGAAGCAAAGATTATATTAGGAAACACATATCATTTGTGGTTACAACCAGGAAATGATATTATCAAGCACGCTGGGGGATTACACAAATTCATGAATTGGGACGGTCCAATTTTAACAGATTCTGGTGGTTTCCAAGTATTTAGTTTAAGTAATTTGCGTAAAATTTCTGAAGAAGGTGTAGAATTTAGACATCATACTAATGGCTCAAAACTATTTTTGAGTCCTGAAAAGTCTATGCAAATACAGAATGATTTAGGTTCTGATATTATGATGGCATTTGATGAATGTCCACCAATGCCAGCTGAATATGAGTACGTCAAAGATTCAATCGAACGTACAACTCGATGGGCAGCCAGATGTTTAAAAGCACATCAACGCCCTGAAGATCAAGCACTGTTCGGCATTATTCAAGGTGGAGAATACAAAGACTTAAGAGAACAAAGTGCTAAAGAACTTGTCAATCTTGATTTTCCAGGGTATGCAATAGGAGGGCTGTCTGTAGGTGAGCCAAAACCTGTTATGTATGACATGGTTGAACATACAGAACAATTTATGCCGAAAGATAAACCTAGATATTTAATGGGAGTAGGTTCTCCTGATGCTTTGATTGAATGTAGCATTAGGGGTATGGATATGTTTGATTGTGTATTGCCTACTAGAATTGCTAGAAATGGTACTTGTATGACATCAAATGGCCGATTAGTTGTTAAAAACGCTAAATATGCAGATGATTTAAGACCACTTGATGAAAAATGTGACTGTTATACATGTCAACATTACACAAGAGCTTATATTAGACATCTAGTTAAAGCGGAAGAGACTTTTGGTATCCGTCTTACTACTATTCATAATTTACATTTTCTGCTAAAATTAATGGAAGATATTAGACAAGCCATTCGAGAAGACCGTCTTTTAGATTTTAAAGATGAATTCTTTGAACAATATGGATTAAATGTAGAAAAACCTAAAAACTTTTAAAGAGGAGTAACTAAAATGGAATTAACTTCATTGATTATACCAATTTTATTATTGGTTGTAATGTATTTCTTATTAATAAGACCACAACAAAAACGTGCAAAAGAACATCGTGCAATGATTAACCGTGTAGAAGCGGGTCAAAGGATTACTACAATCGGTGGTATTAAAGGAACTATTAAAGCTGTAGATGAAACTTCTGTAATCATTACTGTAAATAGTAATGGAACAGAAATGACTTTTGAAAAACCAGCTATAAAACAAGTAGACCCTTCATAAATACAGATTGATACCTAAATGTAGGGGATAAATAGCTTATGGAATATTTTATCTTTCTACTGTAATGGTATTTTAGTCTTAAATGAATAAGATAAATTCATTTTAACTTCTGTATTGATTATTATAATGTTAAGAATGCCTGGGACAATTTCTGTCTCAGGTTTTTTTAGCATTGTTTAAATAGAAAAAATATTATAAATTTGTTGCATTTTTAGACAATAATTTCACTATTTCTATGAGTATGTTAATATAAGTAAGTCCGTTAAAGTGAACGTAATATCATTTTAACTTGCACGATAATTTATTCATCGAGTATTCTAGATACATAAGTAAATAATGAGGTGTTCATGTGAAGAAAACGAGTAGAATAATTGCATTCATACTCCTCGTAGCTCTACTATTCACTGGAATGGGTATGACGTATAAGAATGTAGTTAAAAATGTTAATTTAGGTCTAGATTTGCAAGGTGGTTTTGAAGTCCTCTTCCAAGTAGATCCTTTAAATAAAGGAGATAAAATTGATAAAAAAGCACTTCAGGCTACATCTCAAACATTAGAAAATCGTGTAAATGTTCTAGGTGTATCAGAACCGAAAATACAAATCGAAGATCCTAATCGAATTCGTGTACAATTAGCAGGTATTAAGGATCAAGCACAAGCGCGTAAATTATTATCGACACAAGCTAATTTAACAATTAGAGATGCTGAAGATCATGTTTTAATGTCTGGTTCAGACATTAAACAAGGCTCTGCTAAACAAGAATTTAAACAAGAAACTAATCAACCAACAGTTACATTTAAAGTAAAAAGTAAAGATAAATTTAAGAAAGTAACTGAAAAGATTTCTAAAAAACGTGACAATGTTATGGTAGTTTGGTTAGATTTCGAAAAAGGCGATAGTTACAAGAAAGAAGCTAAAAAGCAACAAGAAGGTAAAAAGCCTAAATTTATATCTGCAGCGAGTGTAGACCAACCTATTAATTCTAGTAGTGTTGAAATTTCAGGTGGCTTCAATGGTAAAAAAGGTGTTGAAGAAGCGAAACAAATAGCTGAGTTATTAAATGCCGGCTCATTACCAGTTGATTTAAAAGAAATTTACTCTAACTCTGTTGGTGCACAATTTGGTCAAGATGCTTTAGATAAGACCATGTTTGCATCAATTGTAGGTATAGCATTAATTTATTTATTTATGCTTGGTTTCTATCGTTTGCCTGGTTTAGTTGCAATCATTGCGCTAACCACTTATATTTATTTAACTTTAGTCGCATTCAATTTCATATCAGGTGTATTAACTCTACCTGGATTGGCGGCATTAGTTTTAGGTGTAGGTATGGCTGTCGATGCCAATATCATTATGTATGAACGTATTAAAGATGAACTAAGAATTGGACGCACGCTTAAACAAGCGTATTCTAAAGCAAATAAAAGTTCATTCTTAACTATATTTGATTCCAATTTAACAACTGTCATTGCTGCGGCTGTGCTTTTCTTCTTTGGAGAAAGTTCAGTCAAAGGCTTCGCAACGATGTTACTCTTAGGTATCTTAATGATATTTGTAACCGCAGTATTCTTATCAAGAGGGTTGTTATCATTACTGGTATCTTCAAACTTCTTTAAAAAACAATACTGGTTATTTGGTATTAAGAAGAAGAATAGACATGATATTAATGAAGGTAAAGATGTACATGATTTAAAAACATCATATGAAAAGTTAAACTTTGTTAAATTAGCTAAGCCACTTATTTCACTTAGTATTTTAATTGTAATTATTGGATTGATTATCATTTCGATATTTAAATTAAACTTAGGTATTGATTTCTCATCCGGAACAAGAGCAGATATTCAATCTAAAAATGCTATAACACAAGCACAGGTTGAGAAAACTGTAAAATCAGCTGGATTAGAACCAGATCAAATACAGATTAATGGTAGTGGAAATAAAAATGCCACAGTTCAGTTTAAAAAAGATTTATCACGTGAGGAAGACAATAAATTAAGTGCTAAGGTAAAATCTGAATTTGGAGATAATCCACAAATTAATACCGTTTCACCTCTCATTGGCCAAGAACTTGCTAAAAATGCTGTAACTGCATTAATACTTGCTTCTATAGGTATTATTATCTATGTTTCACTAAGATTTGAATGGCGTATGGGTCTATCTTCTGTACTTGCATTATTACATGATGTATTTATCATCATTGCAATCTTTAGTTTGTTTAGAATAGAAGTAGATTTAACGTTTATTGCAGCAGTATTAACTATCGTTGGTTATTCAATCAATGATACAATCGTAACTTTCGACCGTGTTCGAGAAAATCTGCATAAAGTTAAAGTCATTACGCATACTGATCAAATTGATGATATAGTCAACCGCTCTATTAGACAAACTATGACACGTTCTATTAATACAGTGTTAACTGTAGTTGTAGTGGTAGTTTCAATTTTAATTTTAGGTGCACCAACAATATTTAACTTCTCTTTAGCATTGCTAATTGGATTATTATCTGGTGTATTCTCATCAATTTTCATTGCTGTACCATTATGGGGCATGTTTAAGAAACGACAGTTTAAAAAGACAAAAAATAATAAATTAATAGTGCACAAAGAGAAGAAATCTAACGATGAAAAAATCTTAGTTTAACTTCTTCACATTTTTATAATTTTAAAAGTTTACAAGCCAACCAAGGTGAATTATCTACTTTGGTTGGCTTGATTTCATGTATTAGCGTTTAATCATTAAGTTAGCAGTTAATGAAAAAACTGAACGATAAAAGTTTTGTGAAGAATTGTAACTTTATATTCTTTTAAAAAATGCAAGTACTTTTTATTTCATTAAAATTTCGGTATAATGACCTGTGGAAATGAGGACGATTATAATGATTAAATCAAAATATAATTGGGATATAACTCAACCCGACACCTTTATAAGTGAGAGTAGTAGTGATCAATTTAAACTTTCACCCATAGTAAAAAAGGTATTAGAGAGTAAAAATATTGTGGATAATCAGGAGATTCAAAATCTATTTAAAGACACTAACATTAGTCATGATTATATGTTATTAAGTGATATGCAAAAAGCGATTGATCGCATTAAATTAGCTATCGATCATAATGAACGAATACTAGTATATGGTGACTATGATGCAGATGGTGTTACATCTACTACAATTCTAGTGTCTACTTTACGTCTACTTGGCGCTCAGGTGGGGTGGTATATTCCCAATAGATTTACAGAAGGATATGGACCTAATGAATTAGCATTTAAAAATGCTTATGACGAAGGGATCTCCTTAATAATAACTGTAGATAATGGTATACAAGGACATCATGAAATAAGTACCATACAAGAATTAGGTGTAGATGTTATAGTGACAGATCATCATGAAATAGGAGAAACTTTACCTGATGCTTTTGCAATTGTACATCCGATGCATCCTAATTTTGAATATCCTTTTAAATATTTATGTGGTGCGGGTGTTGCTTATAAATTGGCCCAAGGATTGATAAAGCATCCACCTCAACATTTCATAGCATTAGCTGCCATAGGTACGATTGCAGATTTAGTATCATTAACAGATGAGAATAGATATATTGTAAAGCAAGGATTAAAGATATTAAACAGTCATACACCCTCGTCCATAAAGGCTATCTTAAATCAAGCGGGTTTTAATGATGAAATAACAGAAGAAACGATTGGTTTTATTATTGGACCTCGATTAAATGCTGTTGGTAGACTAGAAGATGCATCATTAGCTGCTGAACTTTTATTGTCCGATGAATTTGAAGAGGCGGAATTTTTAGCTGAACAAGTTGAACATTTTAATCAAGAACGTAAAGATATAGTATCTAAAATTACTGATGAAGCATTGATATTAGCAGAGGAACAAATCAAACAAGGACATTTGTTTCTTTTACTTGCCAAAGAGGGTTGGCATGAGGGTGTATTAGGTATTGTTGCATCTAAAATTGTAGAAACATATGCATTACCAACATTAATTTTAAATATTGATAAAAATCAAAATCATGCCAAGGGTTCTGCGAGGTCGATTGAACAAGTTTCCATGTTTGATATTTTAAATGATCATCAACAGTTAATTGATAAGTTTGGTGGTCATCACATGGCTGCAGGAATGACGATGCCTATCGATAATATTGAACGTTTACATAAAGAGCTAAATGTGTGGATGAAGGAACTTACAGTTACCACTTCATTAGAGCCTTCAATAAAGGTGGATGCGCAACTTGAAGAAACAGAAATTAACATTAAAAATATTAAAGATATATTTCAATTAAGGCCTTTTGGTACGGACTTTAATAGTCCTCTTTTTATGGTTAGAGATTTAATTGTCAAGTCAACAAAAGGAATCGGACAGGATAATAAACATCTTAAGTTAACGCTTGGTCATTCAGGTTTAACTGCTTTATTTTGGAATCATGGACATTTAGCAAGTGAACTCGAAGCAGGTCAACCGATTCATATAATAGGAACATTGCAAATTAATGAATGGAATGGTAATCAAACACCTCAATTTATCATCAAAGATATTGCTATAGACCAATTACAAATTTTGGATTATCGTAGTAAACGTAAAAATATACAATTTAAAGAAACTGAATCAAATGTTGCCTATGTCATTCATCCGAAACTCAAAAAAAGCAATTCACATTACTATCATTATGGTGAGGCTATTGATAGACCTTATGATAAAATAGTGTTTAGAGACTTACCTAATACTATGGTTGAAATTGAACAAACTTTAGAACATTCACAAATTTCTCAACTATATTTAGTTCTGCAGCATGATAAGTCAATATATTTTGAAGGTATCCCTAGCAAGTCGCTTTTTAAAAAGTGTTACAAAGCTTTAATAAACAAAAAAGAAACTGACTTAATTAAAGAAGGTATGTTGCTTTGTGAGTACTTAAATATTAAGCCCGAAATATTAACATTCATGCTTAAAGTCTTTAAAGAATTGGAGTTTATTTACGACGAAAAGGGATTGATTAAGATAAATCCGACGCCAAATAAACAAGATATAGAAAATAGTCGTATTTACCAAATGAGACAAGCACGTATGGAAGTAGAAGAACGCCTTCTCTATGATGATTTTTTAAATATAAAAGAATGGATAATATCAAAGTTAACATAGCTTTCAGGAGGAAAAACAATGGATTTAAAACAATATGTTTCAGAAGTAAAAGATTGGCCTTCAGCAGGTGTAAGCTTTAAGGATATAACAACTATAATGGATAATGGTGAAGCTTATGGCTATGCTACGGATCAAATTGTTGAATATGCAAAAGAAAAAAATATAGATATAGTAGTTGGTCCTGAAGCCAGAGGGTTTATAATAGGGTGTCCAGTTGCTTACTCAATGGGTATTGGTTTTGCTCCAGTACGTAAAGAAGGAAAACTACCTCGAGAAGTTATTCGTTATGAATATAATTTAGAATATGGAACTAACGTATTAACTATGCATAAAGATGCGATTAAACCTGGACAACGAGTTTTAATTACTGATGATTTACTAGCTACAGGTGGAACAATTGAAGCTGCAATAAAACTTGTTGAACAATTAGGTGGTATAGTTGTAGGTATTGCGTTTATTATTGAACTTAAATATTTGAATGGAATTGATAAAATAAAAGATTATGATGTGATGAGTTTGATTTCATATGATGAATAAAAATAATAAAATTTAGATTTTTATGAGCCTGAAAAAATAATATCAGGCTCATTAATCTTTTTGAAAAGCTTAATGTATTAAAATGATTATCAATTTTATATTAGTTTATTTTATAACTGCTATGAACATCAGCTAAGTATTCATCTCTATTTATAATTGGACATTGTTTTAAATCGATATTAAATAAAATTATGTGTTTTAATTTTTTAATTGGAACCGACAACTTAAATGTAAATTTAAATGTGTGATTAAAGTTTAACATCATTTATTTATTTGTAAGTCATATTGTAGTATCATGAAACTATTATTTAGAAAATTAATAAATGAGTTTCAATTATATAGTTGAACATGATAATTTGATATATGTAGAACCTTTCTACTTTCTTAAGCTATAAATGATTTATGGTAAAATGAATACAATAACAATGAATAAGTACTTTCATGTGGTATGTTAAACATCTTTGCAACATGAGTACTAAACGAAAGTAATGAATTGAGTGGGGTGTCATTAAAGTGAATAACGAGTATCCATATAGCGCGGATGAGGTGCTTTATAAAGCTAAATCATATTTATCAACAAGTGAATATGAATATGTTCTCAAAAGTTATCATATAGCTTATGAGGCACATAAGGGTCAATTTAGAAAAAATGGCTTACCATATATTATGCATCCTATTCAAGTTGCAGGGATTTTAACAGAGATGCGTTTAGACGGACCCACTATTGTCGCTGGATTTCTACATGATGTGATTGAAGATACTTCTTATACATTTGAAGATGTTAAAGATATGTTTAATGAAGAAATTGCACGAATCGTAGACGGGGTAACTAAACTTAAAAAGGTTAAGTATCGTTCTAAGGAAGAACAACAAGCAGAAAACCATCGTAAACTATTTATTGCTATTGCTAAAGATGTACGTGTAATTTTAGTGAAGTTAGCAGATCGGCTTCATAATATGAGAACTTTAAAGGCAATGCCAAGAGAGAAGCAGGTAAGAATCTCTAAGGAAACCTTAGAAATCTATGCTCCGCTAGCACATCGACTTGGAATCAACACGATAAAGTGGGAACTTGAAGATACAGCGCTGAGATATATTGACAGTGTCCAATATTTCCGCATCGTTAATCTTATGAAGAAAAAACGTAGTGAACGCGAAGCTTACATTACAAATGCAATCAATAAAATTAAAAACGAAATGACTAAAATGAATCTTTCGGGCGAAATTAACGGTAGACCAAAACATATTTACAGTATATATCGCAAAATGATTAAACAAAAAAAGCAATTTGATCAAATATTTGATTTGCTTGCTATACGTATTATAGTTAATTCGATAAACGATTGTTATGCGACGCTTGGTTTAGTTCATACATTATGGAAACCAATGCCTGGACGTTTTAAAGATTATATAGCTATGCCTAAACAAAATATGTATCAATCACTACATACCACTGTAGTTGGACCCAATGGCGACCCTTTAGAAATACAAATTCGAACACACGAAATGCATGAAATCGCTGAACATGGTGTTGCTGCACATTGGGCTTATAAAGAAGGTAAGACAGTTAATCAAAAAACACAGGATTTTCAAAATAAGCTTAATTGGTTAAAAGAACTTGCTGAAACTGACCATACTTCTGCAGATGCGCAAGAATTTATGGAATCCTTAAAATATGATTTACAGAGCGATAAGGTATATGCATTTACACCAGCTAGTGATGTTATAGAGTTACCTTATGGTGCAGTACCAATTGATTTTGCTTATGCAATACACAGTGAAGTAGGAAATAAAATGATTGGGGCTAAGGTTAATGGTAAAATCGTACCTATAGATTATGTTCTACAAACTGGTGATATTATAGAGATTCGTACAAGTAAACACTCTTACGGTCCAAGTAGAGACTGGTTGAAAATTGTAAAATCTTCTAGTGCTAAAAGTAAAATCAAAAGTTTCTTTAAAAAACAAGATCGTTCTTCTAATATAGAAAAAGGTAAATTTATGGTAGAA
This sequence comes from Staphylococcus sp. HMSC068G11, assembly GCF_001815825.1. NCBI lineage: Bacteria > Bacillati > Bacillota > Bacilli > Caryophanales > Staphylococcaceae > Staphylococcus > Staphylococcus sp. HMSC068G11. Next base: position 40,987 of record NZ_KV822100.1, on the reverse strand, counting down.
GCGGAGATTAAAGAACAAGGATTCCGTGTTGAGGATATTTTAACTGAGAAAAATTTAGAAGTCGTTAATGAAAAATATCATTTTGCAAATGATGAAGATTTGTACGCAGCTGTTGGATTCGGTGGTGTTACATCAATACAAATCGTCAATAAATTAACTGAACGACAAAGAATATTAGATAAACAAAAGGCATTAAATGAGGCGCAGGAAGTTACAAAATCTGTACCTATAAAAAAAGATATTACCACAGACAGTGGTGTATACGTTGAGGGATTAGAAAACGTCTTAATCAAGTTATCAAAATGTTGTAATCCTATACCAGGTGATGATATTGTTGGTTATATCACTAAAGGACACGGGATTAAAGTTCATCGTACAGATTGTCCAAATATAAAAAATGAAACAGATCGATTGATTTCGGTAGAGTGGGTAAAATCTAAAGATTCAACACAACAATATCAAGTCGATTTAGAGGTTACTGCATATGATAGAAATGGCTTGCTCAACGAAGTATTACAAGCTGTGAATTCTACTGCTGGAAGCTTGATTAAAGTTTCTGGGCGTTCAGACATTGATAAAAATGCTGTAATTAATATTAGCGTGATGGTAAAAAATGTCAATGATGTGTACCGTGTCGTTGAAAAAATTAAACAACTAGGTGACGTTTATACAGTATCTAGAGTTTGGAACTAGAGGTGCAAAAGAAATGAAGATAATTGTACAAAGAGTTAAAAATGCTAGAGTTACGAATGATACAATTGATAACCAAATTAATAAAGGGTATTGTTTACTTGTAGGAGTAGGTCAAAGTTCTACCGAAGAGGATGTAAAAGTCATCGCAAGAAAGATTGCTCATGCACGTCTCTTTGAAGATGAAAATGACAAATTGAATTTAAATATTCAACAAGTCGAAGGAGAAATTCTTTCAGTTTCCCAATTTACTATATACGCTGATGTTAAAAAGGGGAATAGACCTGGATTCTCAAATTCTAAACCTCCAGAACAAGCTAAAGACTTATATCAAAAATTTAATAAAGAATTAGAGAATTATGGTTTAAGTGTCAAAACAGGTGAGTTTGGAACACATATGAATGTTGAAATTCATAACGATGGACCTGTCACATTGATTTATGAATCGCAGGATGGGAAAATAATATGAAGAAAATAGATTCATGGCTAACTAAACATGGTCTAAAAAATCGACTTACGCTCGCAGTAATTGTAATTTTTATTATATTTTTAATATTACTTTTTATGTTTGTTAATTTAAGTGATGAAGATACAGGTCAAATTACTATAACTGAGAATGCTGAGTTAAGAACAGGACCTAATGCTGCCTATCCTGTTATTTATAAAATAGAAAAAGGCGAAAGTTTTAAGAAAATAGATCGAAAAGGGAAATGGATTGAAGTTCAAAACCACGCTGGCACTGAGAAAGGCTGGGTTGCTGGTTGGTACACGAATTTGAACATTCCTGCTGATCAATCACTTTCGTCAAACCCTCTAAAAGGAAAAACAATTGTACTTGACCCTGGTCACGGTGGAAGTGACCAGGGTGCCTCAAGTAGTACGCCATCTAAAAGTCTCGAAAAAAATTACACGCTTAAAACTGCTAAAGAATTGAAAAAGTTATTAAACAAGGAAGGTGCTCATGTAAAAATGACTCGTTCCAATGATAAATATGTGTCCCTGGATGATAGAAATATAAAGGGTGACGCATTTATTAGTATACATAATGATGCGCTTGATTCTTCAAATGCCAATGGAGTAACTGTTTATTGGTTTAAAGACAAGCAAGAATCACTTGCACAAACTTTAAATTCTGCAATTCAAAAGAAGGCATTATTGACAAATCGAGGTTCTAGACAACAAAATTATCAAGTGTTGAGACAGACAGATATACCAGCAGTACTGTTAGAGTTAGGCTATATAAGTAACCCTACTGACGAATCTATGATTAATGATCAATTACATAGACAGGTGGTTGAACAAGCTATTGTTGATGGTCTAAAACAATATTTCTCATCCTAGACCTTGCAAATTATTCTAAAAATCGTTATTATTATTGTTGAACTTTATAAATAAAACCGATATGATTCTTGAAATTTTAAATGAAGTAGGTAGCATTTAATGCGTAGAAATACAATCCTTGGCTGTAAGATTGTACTTAGTAATTTAAAAATTTGAACGCAAGAAGAGGTACTTTTAATTAAAAGTCGGATGGCGCACGTTAAGCGTTTAGAGTGGATTATGCTTTTATCAGTATAATCAAATAGGGTGGCAACACGGTGAATCGTCCCTTGTATAGTTTTGCACTATACAAGGGACTTTTTAATTTTTTACAACCCATATGAAAATAAAAGACTATTTTGATCTTTTTTAATAATAAAGGAGAGAGTTTTATGATTAAGATGCCAAGAGGTACTCAAGATATCTTGCCGCAAGATTCTGCTAAATGGCGTTACATTGAAAATCGATTACACACATTAATGGAATTGTATAATTATAAAGAAATAAGAACGCCAATTTTTGAAAGTACTGAACTTTTTGCAAGAGGCGTGGGGGATTCTACTGACGTTGTTCAAAAGGAAATGTATACATTTAAAGATAAAGGGGATCGTAGTTTAACATTACGTCCTGAAGGAACTGCAGCCGTTGTACGTTCATATATTGAACATAAAATGCAAGGTGACCCCAATCAACCTATCAAACTTTACTACAATGGTCCTATGTTTAGATATGAACGTAAACAAAAAGGAAGATATCGCCAATTTAACCAATTTGGTGTCGAAGCAATAGGAGCGGAAAACCCTAGTATTGATGCTGAAATACTCGCTATGGTTATGCATATTTATGAGTCTTTCGGATTAAAACACTTAAAGTTAGTTATCAATAGTATTGGAGATAGTGAGTCACGTAAAGAATATAACGAAGCATTAGTAAAACATTTTGAACCTGTAATTGATACATTTTGTTCAGATTGTCAATCAAGATTACACACTAATCCTATGAGAATTTTAGATTGTAAAATCGATAGAGATAAAGAAGCAGTAAAAAATGCACCCCGTATCACAGATTATCTCAATAATGATTCTAAATCTTATTATGAACAAGTTAAATTACATCTTGATAATTTGAACATATCTTATGTTGAAGATCCTAACTTAGTTCGTGGATTAGATTATTATACTCATACTGCCTTTGAATTAATGATTGATAATCCAGAATACGATGGAGCTATCACTACATTATGTGGTGGCGGTCGATATAATGGATTGTTACAATTATTAGATGGTCCAGATGAAACAGGTATTGGATTTGCACTAAGTATTGAAAGATTATTAATGGCACTTGATGAAGAAGGTATTTCATTAGATGTAAGTGAAGATTTTGATTTATTTGTTGTGACAATGGGAGAAGATGCCGATCGTTATGCTGTTAAGTTAATCAATGATTTAAGAAGAAATGGAATAAAGGTAGATAAGGATTACCTAAACAGAAAAATTAAAGGACAAATGAAACAAGCTGATCGTCTTAATGCTAAATATACTGTAGTAATTGGAGATCAAGAACTTGAAAATAATGAAATTGGTGTGAAAAACATGATTTCAGGTGAAACAGAAAATGTGCAATTAGATGAATTAATTAACTATTTTAAAAATAGAAAGGAAGTCTAAAAATGAATAAAAGAACAACGTATTGTGGTTTAGTCACAGAAGAATTTTTAAACGAAAAAGTAACATTAAAAGGTTGGGTTCATAACAGACGCGATTTAGGTGGATTAATTTTTGTTGATTTAAGAGATCGTGAAGGTATTGTCCAAATAGTTTTTAATCCTGACTTTTCAGAAGAAGCATTGCAAGTTGCTGAAACAGTACGCTCAGAATATGTAGTCGAAGTTCAAGGTGTAGTAACAAAACGTGATGCTGAAACTATTAATCCAAAAATCAAAACAGGCCAAGTTGAGGTTCAAGTTTCAAATATTGAGATTATTAACAAATCAGAAACACCTCCATTTTCAATTAATGAAGAAAATGTAAACGTTGATGAAAATATTCGATTAAAATATAGATATTTAGATTTGCGTAGACAAGAATTAGCACAAACTTTTAAAATGAGACATCAAACTACGCGTTCTATCCGTCAATACTTAGATAATAATGGGTTCTTCGATATTGAAACACCAGTATTAACAAAATCAACACCTGAGGGTGCGCGAGATTATTTAGTACCTTCCCGTGTACACGAGGGTGAATTTTACGCGTTGCCACAATCACCACAATTATTTAAACAACTATTAATGATAAGTGGTTTTGACAAATATTATCAAATTGTTAAATGTTTCCGCGATGAAGACTTACGTGCAGATCGCCAACCAGAATTCACTCAAGTTGATATTGAAATGAGTTTTGTCGATCAAGAAGATATCATAGCCATGGGTGAAGATATGTTACGTAAAGTTGTTAAAGATGTAAAAGGAATAGACGTTAGTGGGCCTTTCCCACGTATGACATATGCTGAGGCTATGGATCGTTATGGTTCAGATAAACCTGACACTCGTTTCGGTATGGAACTTATCAATGTGTCACAGCTTGGTAAAGAAATGAATTTTAAAGTTTTTAAAGATACTGTAGACAACAACGGCGAAATTAAAGCAATTGTCGCAAAAGACGCTGCAGATAAATATACACGTAAAGACATGGATGCATTAACAGAGTTTGTAAATATATATGGTGCAAAAGGATTAGCTTGGGTTAAAGTTGTAGATGATGGTTTAAGTGGCCCAATTGCTAGATTTTTCGAAGATGCTAATGTTGAAACACTTAAACAATTAACAGAAGCTAAACCTGGAGATTTAGTAATGTTTGTAGCTGATAAACCTAATGTTGTTGCTCAAAGTTTAGGGGCTTTAAGAATTAAATTAGCAAAAGAATTAGGTTTAATTGATGAATCAAAATTAAATTTCTTATGGGTAACTGATTGGCCGTTATTAGAGTATGATGAAGATGCAAAACGTTATGTAGCTGCACATCATCCATTTACTTCTCCTAAAAGAGAAGATATCGAAAAGCTAGACACAGAACCTGAAAATGTACAAGCTAACGCTTATGATATTGTTCTAAATGGTTATGAACTTGGTGGTGGTTCTATAAGAATACACGATGGTGAATTGCAACAAAAAATGTTTGAAGTTTTAGGATTTACTAATGAACAAGCTCAAGAGCAATTTGGTTTCTTATTAGATGCCTTTAAATACGGTGCTCCACCTCATGGTGGTATTGCGTTAGGTCTAGATAGACTTGTGATGTTATTAACAAATAGAACAAACTTAAGAGATACAATTGCATTCCCTAAAACAGCATCAGCTACATGTCTTTTAACTGACGCTCCAGGAGAAGTATCTGATAAACAACTCCAAGAACTCTCACTAAGAATCAGAGACTAGGGCCCCAACAAAGAGAATTTCACAAAGAAATTCAACGGACAAAGCAAGTTGGGACTAGGGCCTTAATTTAATGGTTCTTAAGAGATTGGCACAGAGAGGTCAATCGTAAGAAATGAATGTAAAACAACGATGAGTAAAATAATTAATCAGACATTATATTCTAATTTTGGAACTAGTTTAGAATTCATGAAAAATTAATACACATTTGAGCTAAATGATAAGTCTTTAAAATTTACTTCTCTTTTTAAATTGTGGTATGATAATTTCATAAGATAGTCATCTGTGGTGTTCGTAAGTTTGCTTTTTATTTGGGCCTAACACTCTTTGATCAGGGAGCCCAATAGGTTTTCTCGCAGCGCACACGCCTCTATAGGAGGACTTGCAAAACGAGAAACAGGGCACCCACCTGTATATAGCAGGCCGAATGATCAAGCTATTTATAACTACGGCATCAACGGACTCTATCGGTACGCAAGACTTTTGTCTTGCGTATTTTTGTGTAAATAATTATAAAGAGGCATAGATATAATGAATTGGAATTAAAGGAGCTAAAGATGAAACATCAATTTTCAAGGAACGAATTAGCAATAGGACAAGAAGGGCTGGACTTACTAAAAAATAAGACTGTTGCAGTTTTAGGTGTTGGCGGCGTCGGGTCATTTGCAGCTGAAGCATTAGCTCGGACTAATATTGGGCACATCATACTTATAGATAAAGATGATGTCGATATTACAAATGTGAACAGGCAAATCCATGCACTGACATCAACTATTGGTCAAAGTAAAGTCACGCTAATGGAAGAAAGAATCAAATTAATAAATCCTGATTGTAAAGTTACTTCTTTGCATATGTTTTATACTGAGGAAACATACAAAGATATTTTTAATAATTATGATATTGATTATTTTATTGATGCGAGCGATACAATCATTTATAAAGTTCATCTCATGAAAGAGTGTTTAGAAAGAGGAATTGAGTTAATTTCAAGTATGGGTGCAGCAAATAAGACTGATCCGACACGTTTTGAAATTGCAGATATTTCAAAGACACATACTGATCCTATGGCTAAAGTAATTAGAAATCGTTTGAAACGTCTTGGTATTCGTAAGGGTGTTAAAGTAGTATTTTCTGATGAAAGTCCTATTGTTATACGCGAGGACGTAAAAGAAACAGTAGGAGATAAGAATGCAATCAATAGAAAAGGGCAAATGCCTCCATCTTCTAATGCATTTGTTCCAAGTGTAGTAGGCCTTATTTGTGCAAGCTACGTTGTCAATGATATTTTAAAAGATATACCTGTAAGGCGAATTAAAGATAAAGGACTAAATTAAAGTCATCTATCTCATTGCAAGAAAAATACTATCTTCTATTTTTTGTAAAATTTGATTCATAGTTTAAATAAATCTACAATAACTCATTGTAAAAACCTGGGACATCACCATTGTCCCAGGTTTTTTGCAACTAACATATTAATCTTCGCTACATATTTTCAATGAATATAATTATGTTTTATTTCGTAAATTATCGTAAATTGTTTTAAATTGTTGTTCACTTTTTGATGTGGTTTTTGGTTCATAATACACTCTGTTTTTTAATTTTTCTGGTAAGTATTGTTGTACAACATGACCATTTTCATAGTTATGAGGATATTTGTAACCTATAGCCCGTCCTAACTTTTTAGCGCCTGAATAATGACCGTCTTTCAGATAATCCGGTATTTGACCTATATGTCCATTTCTTATATCTCCAAGAGCTTTATCTATTGCTGTGATACCAGAATTTGATTTAGGTGATAAGCATAATTCTATTACCGCTTGACTAAGGGGAATTCGTGCTTCTGGAAAACCTAGACGTTCAGCTGATTGTATCGCTGCTAAAGTCCTCTGACCTGCATTAGGTGATGCTAACCCAACATCTTCATAACTAATTACAAGTAATCGACGTACGATTGTAGGTAAGTCACCAGCTTCAATTAGACGTGCTAAGTAGTGGAGTGCTGCATTGACATCACTACCTCTAATTGATTTTTGAAAAGCACTCATGACATCGTAATGCATGTCGCCATCTTTATCGCTTACAAAAGCACCTTTTTGTAAGCAATCTTTTGCGTCATCTAAAGTAATATGTCTTTCGTTTTGTTCATCAATATGAGCACTTAGTACAGCTAATTCCAAAGCGTTTAATGCACTCCTAACATCGCCTTGGCTTTGCGTTGAAAAATATTCGATAGCATCTTCATCTACAATAGGATGATAAGTACTTAAACCCCTTTCCTTATCATTTATAGCTCTATCTAATGCCAATCTTATATCATCTTGATTTAATGGGTAAAGCTCAAATATTTGTGCTCTAGATCGTATCGCTGGATTTATCGCATGATAAGGATTTGAAGTTGTTGCACCGATTAATACAATTTTACCATTTTCAAGATGAGGTAATAAAAAATCTTGTTTAGCTTTGTCTAAACGATGAATTTCATCTAATAGTAAGATAACTTGTCCTGACATCTTCGCTTCTTCGACAACTAACTGCATATCTTTCTTTGTATTAGTTACGGCATTTAATTGTCTGAATTTAAATTGTGTACTTCCTGAAATTGCTTTTGCAATACTTGTTTTACCAATTCCAGGTGGACCATAAAAAATCATAGAAGAAAGACGTTTAGTATCTACCATCCTTCTTATTATACCTTTCGGACCAACCAGGTGCTGTTGAGATATAATTTCATCTATATTTTTCGGCCTCATTCGAGAGGCTAATGGTTCTGTACTCACATTTTTCACACCTTTCTAATATTATATTAACGTAAAAAATGATAGAATGGTAACAGATACTATTCGAATTAAGTGAGGTTATACAATGAAAATATCAACAAAAGGGAGATACGGATTAACATTGATGATATCTCTTGCTAAAAGAGAAGGTCAAGGTTGTGTATCACTAAAAACTATTGCTGAAGAAAATAAACTAAGTGATTTATATCTTGAACAATTAGTAGGCCCTTTAAGAAATGCTGGATTAATTCGAAGCGTTCGAGGTGCTAAAGGTGGTTATCAACTTAGAGTTCCATCAGAAGAAATTACTGCAGGAGATATTATCCGATTACTAGAAGGACCGATTACGTTTGTAGAGAGTATTGATTCAGAACCGCCTGCACAAAAACAACTATGGATTAGAATGAGAGACGCTGTAAGAGATGTTTTAGATCATACTACATTAAAATATCTTGCAGATTACAAAGATGCGAATGAAGACTTAGATGGTTATATGTTCTATATTTAAATTTTTATAGTGGTTAAATAGATACATAGATAGACCATTTATTATTTACTCGTAAAAATTTTGCCTACAATGTTTAACTAATATTTTTTGAGGTTATAACAAAACATAGCAATCATGGATTCACATTTTTAATCCATTTTGTTGTTGCTATAAATAAACTTTTATAACTGAGAGGAGTAAATTTTATGGGTTTTATGGATAAAGCTAAAGAAGCTGCTGAAAAATTTAAAGATAGTGATAACGAACAAGTTAACAAAGTAAAAGATAAAATAAATGAATATACAGGTGGCGAAGACAACAAAGATAAAAACGACAAAAAGGATAAATAAAAAAAGCCCCTAAATGATTTTAAAAGGTTAAATAGCTACCAACACAGTTTGAAACTGTGTTGGTAGCTATTAATTTTTTAATACAAAATGATATATATATAAAGTTATGAAAATCATATTTAACTTATTAAAATTCATCAAAAGAGTGAGACAATATTGAATGTCTAACCCTCAGTAAACATTGGTAAGGTGTTAACATTTTACTATGATTTAATTGCACGTTCTAATCTTCGATATGATTCTATTTGTTTGTCTTGATCATAGATATAACTAATTGCCATGAGTTCATCGATATCGCCGTATTCTTTTATGAACGATTCAAGTTTTTGTTTAACTGTATCTTCAGATCCTATAAGTGACCCTTTTATACGTTGTTGCGCTAATTCATATTCGCGCGGTGTTAATAGGGCCTTTAAATCATCTGTTGGTGGTTGGACAGGTTGCATTTTTCCTCGTGTTATACTTACCATTATTTGAGACATCGTAGTTGCTAAATATTCTGCTTGTTCATCAGAGTCTGACACAATTGTATTTAAACAAACAATTACATAAGGTTTATCTAGTACTTCTGAAGGTTCAAATAATTCTCTATAAATTTGTAGTGCTTCCTTCATTTGTTGTGGAGCAAAATGTCCTGCAAAAACATATGGTAACCCTTTACGTGCAGCTAAATGTGCAGAATCTGTAGATGAACCTAAAATATACATTGGTACATTTTTATTTACCGCAGGATAAGCACGTACATATGCTTGTTGATGACCCGGTCCAAAATATTGTTGCAGTTGTTCAACTTCTTCAGGAAATTGATAAACACCATTATGCTGATCTCTTCTTAATGCGCTCGCAGTCATCATATCTGTACCAGGAGCACGTCCTAATCCTAAGTCCACACGTTGAGGGAATAATGTTTCTAATGTCCCAAATTGTTCTGCTACGACTAATGGTGCATGATTCGGTAACATTATGCCTCCAGAACCTACTTTGATAGAATGAGTATGTTCTAATGTATGTTGAATTAATAGAGAAGTAGCTGAACTAACTAAATTTGGAGCATTATGATGCTCTGCAATCCAGTAGCGCTCATAATCTAAGTCATCTAATGCTTGAGCGAGTGTAACCATGTCGTTAATTGCATCTTTATCTTCTTGACCTTCACGTATAGGTACTAAGTTTAATGCAGATAATTTTATATTTTTCATACAAAATGCTTCCTTTCCATTATTAATAATAGTTGAAGTATAACAATCATTTTCGATTTTCAATATTGAATTGCTCAAATTATTTTAACTTTATTTACAAAAATGTTATTCGATAAATTGGTAGGTTAGATGTTAAAATTTAAATGACTTACATTTTCTTTCATTGGAAAAACAGAAAAGTAGAAATAAATAAATAATGGTGCTATTATAGGAACATTGATAATTTGACAAGGAGTGTCCAAACATGGAAGTATACGCAGATTATGCTGCGACTACGCCAGTAAAACAAGAAGTAATAGATGCTATGATGGAAATATATCAATCTCATTTTGGTAATCCATCGTCAATACATTCTATTGGTAGAGATGCGCGTAAATATCTTGACCAGTCACGTCGTACAGTTGCACAATTGTTGGGAGCGAATCCAAATGAAGTAATATTTACAAGTGGTGCAACAGAATCAAATAATACTGCTATAAAAGGATTAGTGAAAGCGAATGAACAATTAGGTAATCATATTATTACTACGAAAATTGAACACCACTCAGTATTACATGTATATGAGCAACTTGAAAAAGAAGGTTATGATGTTACGTATCTAGATGTAGATGATACTGGTGCAGTTGATTTAGACCAATTAAAAGAAACAATTAATGATAGAACAATTTTAGTATCAATTATGTTTGTAAATAATGAGATTGGAACAGTACAAAATATTTATGATATTGAAGATATTATTACAGACACTCATGCATTATTCCATGTTGATGCTGTTCAAGCCATTGGACATTTAGATTTAGATTTTCATAATTTTAAAATTGATACGATGAGTATTTCAGCACACAAATTTGGTGGTCCTAAAGGTGTTGGTTTGCTATTAGTAAAAGAGCATACACCAATAGCATATAATCAACTTGGTGGTGAACAAGAAACCAAACGTCGAGCAGGTACAGAAAATTTACCTCAAATTGTAGGATTAACAAAGGCACTTGAATTAGCTATAACTAATCAAGATGCAAATAATGTTCATTTAATGAATTTAAAAGAATTATTTTTAGTTCAGTTACAGGAAAGGGCAATTCCGTTTGAATTAAACGGTTCGATGACAGATTCAACGGGGCATATTTTAAATATTTATTTTCCATTTATAGATGTTGAAACAATGTTAACATTACTAGATTTAGCCCATGTATATGTATCTTCAGGTTCTGCTTGTACAGCAGGTTCTACGACACCATCTCATGTACTCGCAGCTATGTTTGAAGATGAAGAACGAGCAAAACATTCAGTACGTTTTAGCTTTAATGAACAAACAACAACACAAGAAATTAAATATATAGTAGCTGAAATTCATAAAATCTATCATAAATTTAAGGAGGAATCATAGTGTCTAACAAAGATATACGCGTAGTTGTGGGCATGTCTGGTGGAGTGGATAGCTCTGTTACTGCATACTTGTTGAAAGAACAAGGTTATGATGTAATAGGTATATTTATGAAAAATTGGGACGATACTGATGAAAATGGAGTGTGTACAGCCACTGAGGATTATAATGACGTGATTGCAGTATGTAATCAAATTGGCATCCCATACTACGCTGTTAATTTTGAAGAACAGTATTGGGATAAAGTATTTACTTATTTTCTTGATGAATATAAAAAAGGTCGTACACCTAACCCTGATGTAATGTGTAATAAAGAAATTAAATTTAAAGCATTTTTAGAACATGCTTTAAAATTAGGTGCTGATTATGTCGCTACAGGTCATTATGCACGTATACGTCGTCATGAAGATGGGCATGTTGAAATGCTAAGAGGTGTTGATAATAATAAAGATCAAACTTACTTTTTAAATCAATTATCCCAAGAACAACTATCCAAAGTCATGTTCCCAATTGGAGATATTGAAAAAAGTGAAGTAAGACGTATTGCAGAAGAGCAAAATTTAGCTACTGCCAAGAAAAAAGACTCAACAGGTATTTGTTTTATCGGTGAAAGAAACTTTAAAGAATTTTTATCACAGTACTTACCCGCTCAATCTGGTGAAATGTTGACATTGAACGGAAAAAAAATGGGACAGCATAGCGGATTGATGTATTATACAATTGGTCAACGTCACGGCTTAGGCATCGGTGGAGATGGAGATCCATGGTTTGTTGTAGGTAAAAATTTAAATGATAACATATTATATGTTGAACAAGGATTCCACCATGATGCACTTTATAGTGATTATCTTATAGCTTCTGATTTTTCATTTGTTAATCCAAGTGAAATTGATTTGGAAAAAGGTTTTGAATGTACAGCTAAATTCCGTTATCGCCAAAAAGATACTAAAGTTTATGTTCAACGCGAAAACGAGAATTCCATTAGAGTAACTTTTGCTGAACCAGTAAGAGCAATCACACCTGGTCAAGCAGTTGTCTTCTATAATCAAGAAGTATGTTTAGGTGGCGCTACAATTGATGATGTTTATAAAAACGAAGGTCAATTAAGTTACGTCGTATAAATTGTTTATACCGTTAATTCATGAGAAATTCTTGTATTAACGGTTTTTTTATGACTTGTTTTTTAATAAAAAATATATAAATAAAGAAATATTGACTTAAATGTCCTGAAAATACATATTTCAATAATCATGTTATAATCGTGTAGAAATGAGGGAGAAAAGATGCACGAACAAAGTAAGATATACCAAAACATTAAAGATGGTAAATTAGATACCGCCTTGAAAGACTTGTTTGAAAATATAGAAGAAAATCCAGCCATTGTTGAAAATTATATTAACGCAGGTATTGTATTATCAGATGTTGGAGAAATTGAAAAAGCAGAACGTTTTTTTCAAAAGGCATTAACTATTGAACCTGAAAATGGTGCTGTTTACTACAACTTGGCGAATATTTATTATAATGAAGAACGTTATAACGAAGCAATAAAGCTATATCAAACTTCACTACAATATGAAGTTGCGAAAAAAGATTGTAATTATATGATTGGTATGTCATTTAATCAACTAAGTGCTTTTAAAGAAGCTTTACCGTTTTTAATGACTGCAGCTGAATTGGACGATGATAGAGATTTAGAAGTACAATTTCAATATGGGTTAGTACTATGTCAACTCGAAATGTTTGATGAAGCAATTAAACAATTAAATAAGGTTCTTTCTATCGATTCACAACATGTAGATGGTATATATAATCTTGGTTTAGCAACATATATGAAAAATGAAGATTTAGATGAAGCAATTGCATATTTTGAACAAGCAATATCAATAGATGAAAAACATTTACTTAGCCAACATGCATTAAAGACATTCAAAACAATGAAAGAGGAGGAATAATATGTCTGACCCTACACTTTTTGATTATTCAATGATCAAAGGTACAGTTGATGCTATTTTATTTCAAAATACGGATAATTTTTATACTGTTCTAAAAGTAGATACTATCGAGTCAAATGAGAAATTTGATAGTATGCCAACTGTGGTAGGGTTTCTTCCCAATGTAGTTGAAGGCGATGTTTATACTTTTAAGGGTCAAGTCGTACAACATCCACGTTATGGTAAGCAATTAAAGGCTGAAAGATTTGAAAAAGAGTTACCTCAAACTAAAGATGCTATTATTAGTTACTTATCAAGTGATTTATTTAAAGGCATCGGTAAAAAAACGGCTCAAAACATTGTAAATACACTAGGTGAAAATGCTATAAATGATATTTTAACTCGCCCAGAAATCTTAGAAAATGTACCTAGTTTACCAAAGAAGAAACAAAAACAAATTGCTGATCAGATTAATGCAAACCAAGAATCTGAGAAAATTATGATACGTTTACACGACCTTGGGTTTGGACCGAAATTATCAATGGCTATATATCAGTTCTATATGGGTGATACTTTAAATGTTTTAGATAAAAACCCTTACCAATTAGTATATGACATTAAAGGTATTGGATTTAATAAGGCTGATCAACTCGCTCGAAACGTCGGTATTGAGCCACATTCACCTGAAAGATTAAAAGCAGCATTATTATTTACATTAGAAGAAGAATGTATTAAACAAGGACATACATATCTACCTCGTACCATTGTTATAGAAACAACACAAAATTTACTCAATGAAGATATTGAGAAACCAGTTGAAATAGAGCAATTACTAGAAATAATTGACGTTTTATCAGAAGAGAAAAAATTAATATCTGAAGCTGATCAGGTATCAATTCCAAGTTTATACTATTCAGAATTGAAAAGTGTGCAAAACTTATACCGAATTAAAACAAACACATCTAAATTAAAAGAAATAGAACAGTCTGATTTACAAATACATATTGGTGATATTGAGTCACAAAATGAGGTTAATTACTCTGCCTCTCAAAAAGAAGCGCTTGAAACAGCAATAAATTCTAAAATTATGCTTTTAACTGGCGGTCCGGGCACCGGTAAAACCACAGTCATTAAAGGTATAGTTGAATTATATGCAGAAATACATGGCCTCTCGCTCGATTATGATGATTACAATGAAGATGATTATCCAGTAGTGTTAGCCGCACCCACTGGTCGTGCTTCTAAGCGCCTTCACGAATCGACAGGTTTAGAGGCAATGACAATACATCGTTTAATCGGTTGGAACCAAGATACACAACCACAGGATATTTTAGAAAATGAGATTAATGCAAGACTCATTATCATCGATGAAATGTCAATGGTAGATACTTGGTTGTTCCATCAATTTTTAAGTGCTGTGCCTTTAGAAGCACAAATTGTATTTGTCGGAGATGAAGATCAGTTACCATCAGTAGGTCCAGGACAGGTATTTAAAGACCTTATTGATTCTGAAATAATACCGCGTGTTAATCTTACCGAAGTATATCGTCAGCAAGATGGTTCCAGTATTATTGACTTAGCTCACCGTATGAAATTAAATGAACCTATCGATATTACTAAACGTTATCATGATCGTAGTTTTATTCGTTGTGGTACGAATCAAATACCAGACGTTGTTGATAAAGTAGTTAAAAGCGCTGTAGCTAAAGGCTATGATATGAGTGATATACAAGTTTTGGCTCCTATGTATAAAGGTAACGCTGGTATTAAGAGACTTAACCAAGTTCTACAATCTATTCTTAATCCGAAACAACAAGATGATCGTGAAATAGAATTTGGTGAAGCGGTGTATAGAAAAGGAGATAAAGTACTTCAGTTAGTTAATCGACCTAATGATAATATATTTAATGGGGATATAGGTATAATAGTAGGTATATTTTGGGCCAAAGAAAATGCTCTAAATAAAGATGTGTTAGTTGTAGATTTTGAAGGTAATGAAATTACATTTACTAAACAAGATTTAATGGAACTAACACATGCATATTGTACATCTATCCATAAATCACAAGGTTCAGAATTTCCTATTGTTATTATGCCTATTGTTAGACAATATTATAGGATGTTACAACGTCCCATTCTTTATACAGGATTAACTAGAGCTAAACAATCACTTGTTTTGCTTGGTGAACAAGAAGCGTTTGATATAGGTTTAAAAACAAATGGACAAACACGATTAACACAATTAAATGATTTGTTAAAATCGTATTTTGGACAAAACAAAAATAATTTAAATACAAATAAACAAACTATTAACGAGCAAAAACAAAATGAAAATCAACTGGATTTGAATAATGAAAAAGAAAATGATATCCAATTAAACGAGTCGACAATTTTCCAAATTGATCCAATGATTAATATGGGGGAAATGACGCCATATGACTTCGTTGAACATTGACAAATCAATGTAAAGAAAATAAAATAAAACTAAGTAAGTATAGAGACGAGTAAATAACTTTTGAATTATAGAGATGTACTGGTTGGTGAAAAGTACAAACAAAATTATTGAATGCTACTCTATATTAGGTAAATAAAGTATACAAAGTGATAAGAAATAGTAGACAAACAAAATTCAAGTATGTAAATAGGTCACAATTCTTATAACTAGGGTGGTACCGCGATAACGTTCGTCCCTTTGTGGATGAACGTTTTTATATTCTTGAATAATACTCAACTATGACTATCTAACTGAGCTAACAAAAACGTATGAAGGAGAGTTTTTATTTATGAAAAAAATGAAAGCTAGTGAAATTAGGCAAAAATATTTGGATTTCTTTGTAGAAAAGGGCCATATGATTGAACCATCTGCACCACTTGTACCTATCGATGATGATTCATTATTGTGGATCAATTCTGGTGTAGCTACCTTAAAAAAATACTTTGACGGGCGTGAAACTCCTAAAAAACCAAGAATTGTCAATTCTCAAAAAGCTATACGAACAAACGATATAGAAAACGTCGGTTTTACTGCTCGCCACCATACTTTTTTTGAGATGCTAGGTAATTTTTCAATCGGTGACTACTTTAAACATGAAGCGATTGAATTTGCTTGGGAATTTCTAACAAGTGATAAATGGATGGGCATGGAACCTGAGAAGCTATATGTGACTATTCATCCTGAAGATACTGAAGCTTATAGAATTTGGCATGAAGACATTGGTTTAGAGGAAAGTCGTATTATTCGAATAGAGGGCAATTTTTGGGATATCGGGGAAGGACCATCTGGACCGAATACAGAAATTTTCTATGATCGTGGATTGGCTTATGGAAAAGATGATCCTGCTGAAGAAATGTATCCTGGTGGTGAAAACGAAAGATATTTAGAAGTCTGGAATCTAGTGTTTAGTGAGTTTAATCACAATAAAGACAATACTTACACACCACTACCAAACAAAAATATTGATACTGGCATGGGATTAGAACGTATGACTTCTATCTCACAAAATGTAAGAACAAATTATGAAACAGACTTATTTATGCCTATAATTAAGGAAGTAGAACATGTTTCAGGAAAAAAATATTTAATTGATGATGCACAAGATGTTGCATTTAAAGTTATCGCAGACCACATTAGAACAATTTCATTCGCAATTGCTGATGGCGCATTACCAGCTAATGAGGGTCGAGGATATGTATTAAGAAGATTATTACGTAGAGCAGTACGCTTTAGCCAATCATTGGGAATTAATGAACCATTTATGTATAAACTTGTTGATATAGTCGCTGATATCATGGAACCATATTATCCAAATGTCAAAGACAAGTCCCACTTTATTAAACGTGTCATTAAATCAGAGGAAGAACGCTTCCATGAAACGCTTGAGGAAGGTCTTACGATTTTAAATGAACTGATAAAAGAAGCGAAGAATAGTGATCAGGTTATTAAAGGTCATGATGCTTTTAAGTTATATGATACTTATGGATTCCCAATAGAATTAACTGAAGAATTAGCAACTCAAGAAAACTTGTCTGTTGATATGTCTACTTTTGAGCAGGAAATGCAACAACAGAGAGATCGAGCTAGACAAGCTCGACAGAATTCTCAATCAATGCAAGTTCAAAGTGAAGTACTAAAAAATATTCAAGATGATAGTCAATTTGTTGGGTATGAAACTACGGACTATCAATCATTAATAACTCACATCATATACAATGGTGAAGAAGTTAAACATGCTGAAGCAGGAGAAACAATTTACTTTATTTTAAGAGAAACGCCATTCTATGCAGTAAGTGGTGGACAGGTTGCAGATAAGGGAACAGTTGGTAATGAGAGCTTTGAAATAAATGTAACTGACGTAACTAAAGCGCCTAATGGCCAAAACTTACATAAAGGTATTGTGCAATTTGGCGAAGCAACACAAAACGCGAAAGTAGAAGCACGTGTTAACAAAGAAGATAGACGACTTATTCAAAAAAATCATAGTGCTACACATTTACTACATGCTGCTTTAAAAGAAGTATTAGGAGATCATGTTAATCAGGCTGGATCGTTAGTTGAACCTGAAAGACTACGTTTTGATTTTTCACATTTTGGTCCTATGACACAAGAAGAAATTAATTTAGTAGAACGTAGAGTAAATGAAGAAATTTGGAGAGCTATCGATGTCCGTATTCAAGAAATGAGTATTGAAGAAGCCAAATCAATAGGCGCTATGGCTTTATTTGGTGAAAAATATGGAGATATTGTTCGTGTTGTCAATATGGCACCATTTTCAATAGAATTGTGCGGTGGAATACATGTGAATAATACTGCGGAAATCGGTCTCTTTAAGATTGTGAGTGAATCTGGGACAGGCGCTGGTGTTAGAAGAATAGAAGCTTTAACAGGTAAAGGTGCATTCTTACACCTTGAAGAAATTGAAACTCAATTTAATACTATTAAAAATCATTTAAAAGTTAAATCTGATAACCAAGTAGTTGAAAAAGTTAAACAACTTCAAGATGAAGAAAAAGGACTGCTTAAACAATTAGAACAACGCAACAAAGAAATTACATCACTAAAGATGGGGAACATTGAAGAACAGGTTGAATTGATTAATAATGTGAAAGTTTTAGCAACAGAAGTAGAAATTCCAGATCCAAAAGCGATACGTTCAACTATGGATGACTTTAAATCTAAACTTCAAGATACTATTATAGTGTTAGTCGGACAAGTTGATGGAAAGGTTTCTGTAATTGCTACTGTACCAAAATCACTTACAAATCAAGTGAAAGCTGGAGATCTCATCAAAAACATGACACCAATTATTGGTGGAAAAGGTGGAGGCCGTCCTGATATGGCTCAAGGAGGCGGAACCCAACCTGAAAAGATAACAGAAGCATTACGCTTTATTAAAGATTACATTAAAAATCTATAACTCCAATGAATAATGGTGTAAAATTAAAGTGAGTCAGAATACGCTTATGAAGGAGTGTCGTATATGGAAAATTTTGATAAAACAATGAAATTTAGTTATGAAGAAATTCCTAAGGAAGATGTCAAATCAGTTCTTCAGAATGTCCATCGTACATTAGAAGAACGTGGATATAATGCAGTTAATCAAATTGTGGGTTATTTATTATCTGGAGACCCTGCATATATTCCACGTCAAAATGAAGCAAGAAACCAAATACGCCATATAGACCGTGATGTAATTATGGAAGAACTCGTTTCAAACTATTTAAAAGAGTCTAAGAATTAATATGCTAAAGCATAAAATTTTAGGACTAGATGTTGGAAGTAAAACTGTTGGCATTGCTATAAGTGACCTTATGGGTTGGACTGCTCAAGGGTTAGACACACTCCGTATCAATGAAGAACAAGATGATTTAGGAATTGATCAACTCGTGAAGATTATTAAAGATAATCAAGTTGGAACTGTTGTTATTGGCTTACCCAAGAATATGAACAATTCAATAGGTTTTCGTGGAGAGGCTTCAATAAAATATAAAGAAAAGTTACAAGAGTCTGTCCCTTCTATTGATATTGTTATGTGGGACGAACGTTTAAGTACAATGGCTGCTGAAAGATCTTTACTTGAAGCAGATGTTTCAAGACAAAAAAGAAAAAAGGTAATAGATAAAATGGCAGCTGTATTTATTTTACAAGGCTATTTAGATTCTATTCAATAAAGGAGAAAATGAAAATGACAGAACATAATCACGATGCTGAATTAACAATAAATAATGAAGAGGAATTACTTACGTTATATGATGAAAACGGAAATGAAGTTTTATACCGTAAAATGTTAGAATTTTATCATCCAGAATTCAAAAAAGAATATGTCGTTCTTGCAGAAGAAGGTGCACAATCAGATGACGAAGACATGATTGAACTTGTACCAATGATAAATGAACCTGATGAGTCTGGTGATGGAGGGAAATTAGTCCCTATTGAAACAGATGAAGAGTGGGATATGATTGAAGAAGTTGTAAATACTGAGATTAACGAATAATCTTTATAAGATGTTGTGTGAGAAGTGTAATTGAGTTTCTAGGTCTTCTCTATCATGGAATTATATTGAGAGGGAAAGTTTAATATTATTAAATTTTTAACTTAGTTACCATCTTAAATTACATTCAAAATGCCTGAGACAATCAAAGCTGTCCCAGGCATTTTAATATTAGAATTATCTGAATTTACCCTACTAATAATAGTGCGCAAAGACATATTCGTATAATTGCCTCTTATAAAAATCTTTTAATTATGGTAAAATGTCTAAAGTTAATTTCTATGAATACTCATATTTACTTCTAATATAAAAGTATAGAAGAATTACTATCATAATCAGTCATTTTCATTGATTAACTATCAACATAATCAATACATGGGCTGATTTATTTTGTTTTTGCAATTGTTAATGATGAAGGAAGTTTTAATGATATGGATTCAAATCAAAAATATTTAACACAATTACATCAATCAATTGATACTGAAATCGAAGAACTAAGAGTTTATGCCGAAGAAAATCAAGTTCCTATTGTTGATAAATTGACACTTGATTTGATAAGACAACTCATTCGAATGAATAGAACTAAAAATATTTTAGAAATTGGTACAGCCATTGGTTATAGTTCAATGCAATTCGCTAATATTTCTAAAGATATAAATGTAACAACAATTGAACGAAATGAGGACATGATTCATCTTGCAAAAAAGTTCATAAAAAAGTATCGATACCAGAATCAAATCCGCATAATTGAATATGATGCTTTGAATGCATTTGAACAAGTCAATGACAAACAATATGATATGATATTTATCGACGCAGCTAAAGCACAATCAAAGAAATTCTTCCAACTATATACACCGTTATTAAAAAAAGGTGGAATTGTAGTTACTGATAATGTTTTATATCATGGATTTGTTTCAAATATAGACGTTGTTCGTTCTAGAAATGTGAAACAAATGGTTAAGAAAGTGCAACAGTACAATGAATGGTTGATGGAGCAATCTCAATTTACAACAAACTTTATAAATATGGATGATGGATTAGCAATATCTATAAAAGGAGAATGACTATGGTTGAATTATTAGTTACTCCTAAGTCAATAACTCATATGGAAACACTAATAGATAAAGGTGCAGACGCATTTGTTATTGGTGAACAAAAATTTGGTTTAAGACTGCCGGGAGAATTTAATCGTGATGCTATGCAAGAAGCTGTAGCATTAGCCCATAAAAATAACAAAAAAGTATACGCTGCTGTGAATGGTATTTTCCATAATTACCACTTAGACGCTTTGGAAGACTATATTAACTTTTTACATGATATTCAAGTAGATCGCATTATATTTGGTGATCCAGCTGTCGTTATGTATGTTAAACAACACGAGCATCCAATTCCATTAAATTGGGATGCTGAAACTCTTGTAACGAATTATTTTCAGTGTAATTACTGGGGGAAAAAAGGTGCAAATAGAGCAGTATTAGCTCGAGAACTTAGTTTAGATGAAATAATTCATATTAAAGAGCATGCTGATGTAGAGATAGAAGTTCAAGTTCATGGTATGACTTGTATGTTTCAATCCAAAAGAATGCTATTAGGAAATTATTATACTTTCCAAGAGCGACAAATGAAGATAGAACGTCAACATGATCATGGAGACTTATTATTATACGATGAAGAAAGAGATAATAAATATCCAGTTTTCGAAGATTATAATGGTACGCATATCATGTCTCCAAATGATATCTGTTTAATAGAAGAATTAGAGCCTTTTTTTGAGGCAGGGATAGACGCGTTTAAAATAGATGGTATTTTACAAAGTGAAGAATATATAAATGTAGTCACAGAGCAATATCGAGAAGCTATAGATTTATTTAATGAAGATCCGGATGCATATGAAGATGAAAAATTTATGCTCGTTGATCCTATAGAAGAAATACAACCTGAACATCGTCCATTCGACGAAGGTTTCTTGTATAAACAAACAGTATATTAAGGAGGCTTATCATTAAAATGAAAACTTTAGAAGAAGTTAAATCCAAGACCCAAAAGATAATGAAAAAGCCTGAACTACTTGCACCAGCTGGTAACTTAGAGAAACTTAAGATTGCTGTTCACTATGGTGCAGATGCAGTGTTTTTAGGTGGCCAAGAATATGGATTACGTTCTAATGCTGATAATTTTACTATGGAAGAGATTGCTGAAGGTGTAGACTTCGCTAATCATTATGGCGCTAAAATTTATGTTACAACGAATATTATTGCACATGATGAAAATATGGAGGGACTAGAAGAGTACTTGCAAAACCTTGAATCTACAGGTGCTACAGGTATTATAGTAGCGGATCCTCTTATCATAGAAACTTGTAAAAAAGTTGCGCCTAGACTAGAAATTCATTTATCAACGCAACAATCTCTTTCAAATTATAAAGCTGTTGAATTTTGGAAACAAGAAGGATTAGACCGAGTTGTACTTGCACGTGAAACTGGTGCAATGGAAATGAGTGAAATGAAAGAAAAAATCGATATTGAAATAGAAGCGTTTATACATGGCGCAATGTGTATCGCATATTCTGGTCGTTGTACTTTAAGTAATCATATGACAGCTCGAGATTCTAATCGAGGTGGTTGTTGTCAGAGTTGTCGATGGGACTATGATTTACTTGAAGTTGATAGTGATGGAGACCTAGATTTATATTATGACAACAGTGATGTTACTCCTTTTGCAATGAGTCCTAAAGATTTAAAATTAATAGAATCTATACCTCAAATGATGGAATTAGGCATCGATTCGTTAAAAATTGAGGGACGCATGAAATCTATACATTACATTGCTACAGTTGTTTCTGTATATCGTAAAGTCATTGATGCATATGCTGAGGACCCCGAAAACTTTAAAATAAAACCGGAATGGTTAATGGAATTAAATAAATGTGCAAATCGTGACACAGCACCAGCTTTCTTTCAAGGTACACCTGGTTATGAAGAGCAAATGTTTGGTGAAGAACAGTCTAAAAAGTCATCTTATGATTTTTGTGGCCTCGTGCTAGATTATGACCATGAAACACAATTAGCAACAATACAACAGAGAAATCATTTTAAACCAGGACAAGAAATTGAGTTCTTCGGCCCAGAAATTGATAGTTTTAAACAAGTTGTTGAAGCGATTTACGACGAAGAAGGTAATTCTTTAGATGCAGCACGTCATCCATTACAAATTGTACAAATTAAAGTAGATAAGCCTATTTATTCTAACAACATGATGAGAAAGGAAATTGGCTAATGAATCAGACAACGATTATTGGCATTGCAGGGGGTTCGGGCTCTGGAAAAACTACAGTTACAAATGCAATTATGAAGAATTTAGAAGGTCATAGTGTCGCACTCTTAGCACAAGATTATTACTATAAAGATCAATCACATTTAACATTTGAAGAACGGCTTGAAACAAATTATGACCACCCGTTTGCATTTGATAATGATTTACTTATTCATAACTTAAAAGATTTAAGAAATGGCAAACCAGTTGAGGTACCTACGTATGATTATTCTCAACATACACGTAGTAAAGAAACAATTGCATTTGATCCAAAAGATGTTATTATCGTAGAAGGTATCTTTGCTTTAGAAAACAAGACATTACGAGACATGATGGATGTGAAAATTTATGTTGATACTGATGCTGATTTACGAATTTTACGCAGACTTACTAGAGATACTAAAGAGCGTGGTCGTACAATGGAATCAGTAATTAATCAATATCTTAATGTAGTTAGACCTATGCATGAGCAATTTATTGAACCTACAAAAAAGCATGCTGACATCATAATTCCTGAAGGAGGCAGCAATAAAGTTGCCATAGATATTATGACTACTAAAATCCAATCACTCGTAAGCAAAAAATAGTAATTTTTATAGTAAAGGAAGATGAGATTTATGGAAAACCAAAAACAATATCCTATGACTCAAGAAGGTTATGAGAAACTTGAACAAGAATTAGAAGAATTAAAAACGGTTAAAAGACCTGAGGTAGTTGAAAAAATAAAAGTAGCCCGTTCATTTGGAGACCTATCTGAGAACTCTGAGTATGATGCTGCTAAAGATGAACAAGGCTTTATTGAACAAGATATACAACGTATTGAACACATGATTAGAAATGCTTTAATCATTGAAGATAACGGTGATAACAATGTAGTTCAAATTGGTAAAACAGTTACTTTTATTGAATTACCTGGAGATGAAGAAGAAAGTTATCAAATCGTTGGGTCTGCTGAAGCTGACGCATTTAAAGGAAAAATTTCTAACGAATCTCCAATGGCAATAGCATTAATTGGTAAAGGATTAAATGATCAAGTACGTGTTCCACTTCCTAACGGTGGCGAAATGAACGTTAAAATCGTTGAAATTAAGTAAATAATTTACTAAATGCGGGAAGTCAAACTTAAAAATCATTGAATTACTTTCTAAACTCGATTCCGGATAGTAATATAGAGAAATTTTGAGTAGAACCTTGTATATATAAGATTCTAATATATCATTTAAAAAGTGTTATTCTTGTATTTTGATAGTTATGATTACACTTCAATGCACTTTAAAACCTGAGACTATTTTTGATGTCTCAGGTTTTTTTTGTGTAATTTGAGAATAGTTTAAACATATGTTTGATGAGGTTTTATACAACACAGTATGACAAACTGTCATCAATATGATTAAATGATAATAGAAATTTAATGTTTAGAAGTTTGCAATAATTAAGATAACCTAATAACTTTAATTCAATTTATTATTTGTTATTATTAGCTATTTGAATTAATTATTAAACAACATCTTTATTACAATGGTACAATAAAATTGTTGTAACAAATAATTCCTTAGTATTTTTAAAAGGAGGGATTTTGTTTTGAGGACACAATTTATTAATGAACAAACAATTATGATTTACTTTGAAAATGAAATTAGTGAATCTACGTTCAAAAAGGTACAACAAACAATTCAATACATAAAATCGAAAAATTTATCAGAAATAACAAACATTGTACCTTCTTATCGTGCTATTCTAATTTACTTTGATAACTCAGAGATAAATGGAGCTGAATTATTAGAAAATTTAGAATTTGATGAAGGTTTGAACAGTGGAAAACAATCACATTTTAAACAGCGTATCATTCATATACCTGTATTATATGGTGGAGATTTTGGTCCAGATTTATCAGAAGTAGCTAACGTTAATAAATTAAGTCAGGAAGCAGTTATTCAAATACATACACAACAACCTTATCTAATCTATATGCTTGGGTTTATGCCGGGTTTCCCTTACTTAGGTGGATTAGATGCTAAGTTGCACACACCTAGACGATCTGAACCTAGAATCAAAATTAACGCTGGTTCTGTTGGAATAGCAAATAATCAAACAGGTTTATATCCTATGGACTCACCTGGTGGTTGGCAGATTATTGGTCGCACACCAATAAAAGTTTTCGATTTAAATAGGTCACCAATGACGTTATATGAAGCTGGTGATTACATACAATTTTATAGTATTAATTATCAAGAGTTTGAAAAAATATCAAACGATATTAATAAAGGAAAATTTGATATAGATAAGTGGGTGACATATCAAGATGAGTATTAAAATTTTAAAGCCTGGTCTGTTTTCAACAATTCAAGATATAGGTAGAATTGGGTATCAGGATTTAGGATTTTCTGAAGCAGGTGCTTTAGATTACTATAGTTTTTCTATTGCACAAAAACTTATCGGAAATCAAGGACCAGCAATTGAATATACGTTAGCAGGTCCTAAGATAGAATTTTTAACAGACAATACTTTTGCCATTGTCGGTGGTGATTCAGAACCGAAACTTAATGGTAACAAAATTGATTTACTAACCGTTTATCATGTAAGAAACGGAGATCAATTAGACATTGGTCAAATCACTGAAGGAGCAAGAGGATATATTGTTTTTGGACACCCACTTAAAATTAATAAAGTGGCTCAAAGCTATTCTACACATGTTAGGAGTGGAATGGGCGGATTTAAAGGTCGTGCATTAAAGAAATACGATGTTATTGCAACTCAAGTTAATCATAACTATAAAACTAATTTAGGAAAAACAATTGATTTCTCATCTATACCTGATAATAATTACATACACGTCATTGAAGGACCTCAAATCAATGAATTTGATGAAGAAACGATAGCTAAATTCGTAAATAGTGATTTCAAAATTTCTGATCAATCAGATCGAATGGGATACAGATTAAAAGGTAATACAGTAGCACCTAAAAATAGTGCTGATATCATTTCTGAACCTGTCGCTTTGGGCAGTATTCAAGTACCTAGCGACGGTAATCCCATTATTCTTTTAAATGATAAACAAACAATTGGTGGTTATACAAAAATTGCAACGGTAACACAATTAGATTTAAGAAAATTAGCACAGATGAAGCCTGGAGACATTATACAGTTTGAATGGATAACTGTTGAAGAAGCTTCTAAAAGGCTTAAAGAATTTAAGTCTAAATTTGAACAATTATTAAAGCGTTTTGATGAGCAACCATTGTTTAACCTAAATCATATTAGACATACTTCTAATAAAATTGCAGAAATAATTAAGGAGGATAGTTAAATGGATATTAAAAAAATTGAGAAAGTCATTAAATTGGTAAAAGCTAATGATGTAAAAAAATTTAAGTATAAGGACGCTGATAATGAAATAGAACTTGATTTTACTAATGGAGCATCTCAACAATATTCACAACAGTTATCTCAAGATATTCAACAAGATAATATTAAATCCTATGATGAAAAACAAGAATCCATATCAAATGACCAGCAAGAGATTAAATCTCCTATGGTTGGAACATTCTTCTTACAAGATAGTAAAGAATTAACAGAACCTAAGATTAAAGTTGGCGATACAGTAACTGAAGGAGATGTTATCGGTTACATTGAAGCTATGAAAGTTATGAATGAAGTAACTACGGATGTTTCAGGTGAGGTCACAGAAATATTAGTAGAACATGGAGACAATGTTGAATATGATCAGCTACTAGTCAGAGTTAAATAGGAGGAATTCATTGATGTATCGATGTTTGATTGCAAATAGAGGCGAAATAGCAGTAAGGATTATAAGAGCTTGTAGAGAGCTTAACATTGAGACAGTTGCCATTTATGCAAAAGGTGATGAAACTAGCTTACATGTAAGTTTAGCCGATCAAGCAATATGCATAGGTGAAGCAAATCCATTAGACAGTTATCTAAATATTGATCGTATTATATCTGCTGCAAAAGTTACAGAATCAAACGCTATTCACCCTGGCTATGGTTTCTTATCGGAATCTACGAATTTTGCGAAAGCCGTTGAAGACAACCATATACACTTTATTGGACCAAGTAAGACAACTATGGAAATGATGGGAGATAAAATTACTGCCAGACAAACTGTGAAACAAGCAGGTGTACCTGTTATACCAGGTTCTAATGATGCTGTTCAAAGTGTAGATGAAATTAAATTATTAGCCAAAGAAATTGGATTTCCAGTTGTACTAAAAGCAGCTAGTGGTGGTGGTGGGAAAGGTATCAGAATTGTTAAAGAAGCATCTCAATTGGATCAGGCATTGAAAGAGGCTAAAAGTGAAGGACAAAAATATTTTAATGATGATCGAGTGTATGTAGAGGCATTCATTCCAGTAGCAAAACATGTGGAAGTGCAGATTATCGGAGACGGTAAAAATAACTATGTTCACTTAGGTGAACGTGACTGTTCTGTTCAACGAAAGAATCAAAAATTAATAGAGGAAGCGCCTTGTGCTGCATTAACTGAACAAAGAAGAACAAGAATATGTAGTGATGCAGTTAAAGTAGCTCAAGCTTCAAGATATCGTAGTGCTGGAACAATAGAATTTTTAGTTACAGAAGATGCACATTACTTTATTGAAATGAATGCTCGTATTCAAGTTGAACATACAGTTACAGAAATGCGTGCTGATAGAGACTTATTACAAGCTCAGTTATATTTATTAACACACGGTGAATTACCATTCACTCAGAAAGATATTTTATTTAATGGTCATGTAATTGAGGCACGTATAAATGCTGAAAATCCTGAAAAAAATTTTTTACCTACTCCAGGAAAAGTTAATAAATTACACTTACCTCAAGGATTTAATATACGTGTAGATTCTTTACTTTACACAGGTTATCAAGTTTCTCCTTATTATGATTCACTTGTAGCTAAAGTGATTGTAAAGGATTCTAATAGACAAATTGCTATTAACAAACTAAAAGTTGCGTTAGATGAACTGGTCATCGAAGGTTTTACTACTACAGCTGACTTTTTATATGCGGTTTTAAATTATCCAATATATGCAAAAGGCGATGCAAGTAAAGTAGATATTAAATTTCTTGAAAAACATCAAATCATTAAAGAGGTGAAATGAAGTTGAAAATTGATTTAAATTGTGATTTAGGAGAAGCTTTCGGTAATTACACATTCGGTGGAGATCAGCATATTTTACCATTAATAACTTCTGCTAATATTGCTTGTGGTTATCATGCAGGTGATGAAGATGTTATGAATGAAACCGTTCAATTAGCGAAAAAAAATAATATAAGTATTGGAGCGCATCCAGGTCTTCCTGATTTGAAAGGCTTTGGTCGTCGTAAAATGGATCTTACTCCAAATGAAATTTATAACTTAGTTGTATATCAATTAGGTGCGTTAAGTGGCTTTTGTAAAATCAATCATGTAAAAATGAAGCATGTTAAACCACATGGTGCTCTTTATCAAATGGGGGCTAGAAATAAAGAAATTGCACATGCAATTGCTCAAGCAGTTTTTGATTTCGACTCAAATCTAATATTTGTCGGCTTAGCGAATACATTACTTATTTCGGAAGCTGAATTAGTTGGGCTTAGGGTAGCTTCGGAAGTATTTGCTGACCGTCGTTATGAAGATGATGGACAATTGGTAAGTAGAAAAAAAACCGATGCCACTATCACTAATACAGACGAAGCAATCCAACAAGCATTAAAAATGGTTTTGGAAAATAAAGTTATAAGTAAAAATGGAAAAATCATCGATTTGAAAGCAGATACAATTTGCGTTCATGGAGATGGTGAACACGCATTAGAATTTGTTACGCAAATTAGAAATGAATTAATGAAAGAAGGCATTGATATTCAATCCTTATAGGGGGTCAAAAGATGGGGGAAAATACAAAACAAGATTTCAATCAAAAAGGACAAAATTTTAAATTCACAGAAAAGCATAGACGATTATTATATGGTTCAGTTTTTTTAATGGCTACATCAGCTATTGGTCCAGCATTTCTTACTCAAACTGCAGTGTTTACTGCACAATTTTATGCTAGTTTTGCATTCGCAATATTAATTTCTATTATTATAGATATAGGCGCTCAAATAAATATTTGGAGAATATTAGTGGTAACTGGATTACGTGGACAAGAAATATCTAATAAAGTATTACCTGGACTTGGTACTATTATCTCCATTCTAATTGCATTTGGAGGTCTCGCATTTAACATAGGTAATATTGCTGGTGCAGGTTTAGGTTTAAATGCAATATTTGGTCTTGATGTCAAATGGGGGGCTGCAATAACAGCTATTTTTGCGATTCTTATCTTTGTTAGTAGAAGTGGTCAGAAAATAATGGATGTCATTAGTATGATTCTAGGTATCGTAATGATTTTAGTAGTAGCTTATGTCATGGTCATTTCAAATCCCCCTTATGGAGATGCATTAGTACATACATTTGCACCTGAACATCCTTTCAAACTTATATTACCTATTATTACATTAGTAGGTGGTACAGTAGGGGGTTATATTACTTTTGCAGGTGCACATAGAATTCTAGATTCTGGTATAAAAGGTAAGACATACCTTCCTTTCGTAAATCGCTCTGCTATAGCAGGTATTTTAACAACTGGTGTTATGCGTGCCTTATTGTTTTTAGCTGTACTAGGTGTTGTTGTAACTGGCGTTACGCTTAGTTCAGATAACCCACCAGCATCGGTTTTCCAACATGCATTAGGTCCTATAGGTAAAAATATTTTTGGTGTAGTAATATTTGCAGCAGCAATGTCCTCCGTAATTGGTTCTGCATATACAAGCGCAACATTTTTAAAAACACTACACAAATCGTTACTCCATAAAAATAATCTTATCGTTATTATATTTATTGTAATTTCAACTTTTATTTTCTTATTTATTGGTAAACCGGTGAGTTTACTTATAATAGCTGGAGCGATTAATGGTTGGATTCTACCAATCACATTAGGTGCAATTCTCATTGCAAGTAGGAAAAAATCTATCGTTGGTGATTACCAACACCCAACATGGATGCTTGTTTTTGGTATTATAGCCGTCATTGTCACGATAATGACTGGTATTTTTTCATTACAAGATTTAGCAAGTCTTTGGAAAGGTTAATTTTATAATAAAGTTCTATGACTACCCGCAACTGTTTTTAAATCAATTGCAGGGTAGTTTTTAATTATAAATAAGAATAGATATTATTTAACCATAGCGATTTAAGCATTTATACTTTAAAACTAGCTATCGTGGAGATATTTAAAATGTGATAAAATACTTATGCTAATGCTTTATAAATGAGGTGTAAAAAGATATATGATAGGAATTATTGGAGCAATGGAAGAAGAAGTGACGATTTTAAAGCGTAAATTGAATGATATGAATGAAATAAATATTGCGCATGTTAAATTCTATGTTGGCACGCTAAACCACAAAGAAGTGGTTTTAACACAAAGTGGTATAGGTAAAGTTAATGCTTCTATCTCAACGACTTTGTTATTAGAAAAATTTAATCCTGAAGTCGTCATTAATACTGGATCAGCAGGTGCATTAGATCAAACACTATCTATTGGAGATATATTAGTGAGTAACCATGTTTTATATCATGATGCTAATGCTACAGCGTTTGGTTATGAATTTGGACAAATACCTCAAATGCCTAAAACTTATACTACTGATCCTACATTGTTGAAAAAAACAATGCATGTATTAGAACAACAACAACTGAATGGTAAAGTAGGTATGATTGTTAGTGGTGATAGTTTTATAGGTAGCTCAGAGCAGCGACAAAAAATTAAGCAACAATTTCCAGAAGCTATGGCTGTCGAAATGGAGGCAACTGCAATTGCACAAACATGTTACCAATTTAAAGTACCATTTATCGTAACTAGAGCTGTTTCTGACTTAGCAAACGGTAAAGCCGATATTTCTTTTGAAGAATTTTTAGATAAAGCAGCTTTATCATCTAGTGAGACAGTTTCATTATTAGTAGAATCATTATAAAGGTAAAGGTGAAAAGATAGTGGGAATCATAAAAAAATTATTTATGCCAAATGCATATGTGAAATCAATATTTGAAATTGATATAGAAAAACTTGCCGATAGTGGTGTTAAAGGTATCATAACTGATTTAGATAATACACTTGTTGGTTGGGATGTTAAAGAACCTACTAACGGTGTTAAATCGTGGTTTGCTAAGGCTAAAGATTTAGGAATAACTGTTACAATTGTGTCAAATAATAATAAAAGTCGTGTATCAAGTTTCTCTAGTAGTTTAGGTGTAGATTATATATTCAAAGCACGTAAACCAATGGGGAAAGCCTTTAAGATGGCTATAAAAAAAATGAAAATCCAACCGAGAGAAACTGTTGTTGTAGGAGATCAAATGCTTACTGATGTGTTTGGTGGCAATTGTAATGGTTTATATACAATTATGGTAGTACCTGTTAAACGGACTGATGGATTAATTACAAAGTTTAATCGATTAATTGAAAGACGATTATTAAATCATTTTAGAAAAAAAGGTTATATTAAATGGGAGGAAAATTGATTGAATGAAATACTAAAATGTATTGGATGTGGTGCACCCCTACAGTCAGAAAATAAAGACGCACCCGGCTATGTTCCAGAACATAATATGTTTCGAGAAGATGTCATCTGTAGAAGATGTTTTAGATTGAAAAATTATAATGAAGTTCAAGATGTGGGTATGGAAAGTGAAGATTTTTTAAATCTACTTACTGGACTATCTGAAAAAAAAGGAATTATTGTCAATGTAGTAGATGTGTTTGATTTTGAAGGGTCATTCATCAATGCAATACAACGGATTGTTGGTAATAAAAAAATTATATTAGTGGCAAATAAAATAGATTTATTACCTAAACAAATTAATCATCGACGTGTAAAAGAATGGTTAAGAAAATCTGCTCGTAAATATGGATTAGAAGCAGAAGATGTCGTTCTTATTTCTGCAAATAAAGGTTGGGGGATTGATGAATTATTGCAATCTATAAACCATGTAAGAAATAAAGATGACGTATACATTGTAGGTACAACAAATGTTGGAAAATCTACATTAATTAATAAATTAATTGAACAGAGTGTGGGAGAAAAGGATGTAGTAACTACATCACGCTTTCCAGGAACAACTTTAGATATGATAGATATTCCATTAGACGAAAAATCATTTATGTTTGATACACCAGGTATCATTCAATCACATCAAATGACAAACTATGTATCTGAAAATGAGTTGAAAATCATCATACCTAAAAATGAAGTAAAGCAACGTGTGTATCAACTTAATGAAAAACAGACATTATTTTTCGGAGGATTGGCACGCATTGATTATGTATCTGGTGGTAAAAGACCACTTGTTTGTTTCTTTTCTAATGATTTAAATATTCATAGAACTAAAACCGAAAAAGCTAATGATTTATGGAAATCCCAATTAGGCGCATTGCTTTCACCACCTCAAGATGCACAACAATTTAATCTTAATGATGTAAAAGCAGTAAGACTGGAAACCGGTAAAACTAAACGTGACATAATGATATCTGGTTTAGGATTCATAACTATTGATGCTGGTGCAAAAGTGATAGTTCGTGTTCCAAAACATGTAGATGTTATTTTAAGAAATTCAATTCTCTAAAATGAGGTGATAAAAGTGAAATTTGCAGTAATTGGAAACCCCATTTCTCATTCATTATCGCCATTGATGCATCATGCAAATTTTCAATCTTTAAATTTGGAAAGCACTTATGAAGCGATAAATGTACCAGTTAATCAATTGCAAGACATTAAAAAAATAATTTCAGAAAAGGGCATTGATGGATTCAATGTTACTATTCCACATAAAGAACGTATTATTCCGTACCTAGATGATATTAATGAACAAGCGAAATCTGTCGGTGCGGTAAATACAGTTTTAATTAAAGATGGTAAGTGGATTGGTTATAATACTGATGGAATTGGTTATGTCAATGGTTTAAAGCAAATATATGAAGGTATAGAAGACGCTTATATATTAATTTTAGGTGCAGGTGGAGCAAGTAAAGGCATAGCAAATGAATTATATAAAATCGTTCGTCCTACTATAACAATCGCAAATAGAACGATGTCTCGTTTTAATAATTGGTCGTTAAATATTAACAAAATAAATTTAAGCCATGCAGAACGCCATTTAGATGAATTTGATATTATAATAAACACTACACCTGCTGGTATGTACGGAAATAAAGATTCTGTAATTTCTTTAAATCGTTTAGCTTCTCATACATTAGTAAGTGATATTGTTTATAATCCATATAAAACACCAATACTGATAGAAGCCGAACAAAAAGGAAATCCAATCTATAATGGTCTCGATATGTTCGTTCATCAAGGTGCTGAAAGTTTTAAAATTTGGACTAATCTAGAACCAGATATAGAAGCAATGAAAAACGTAGTAATTCATGAATTGAAAGGAGAATTATGATGTTAACTGGTAAGCAAAAAAGATATTTACGTAGTTTAGCTCATAACATTGATCCAACTTTCCAAATAGGTAAAGGTGGTATTAATGAAAATATGATTCAACAAATTTCTGAAACATTAGAAAAGAGAGAATTAATTAAGATTCATATATTACAAAATAATTTTGATGATAAAAAAGATTTAGCAGCATTAGTAGCTGAGCAAACGCAAAGTGAATTGGTACAGATAATCGGGTCAATGATTGTGTTATATAAAGAGTCTGAAGAAAATAAAGAAATCAAATTGCCATAATGAATCAAAAAATCGTTCTCTTTGGCGGTCAATTTAACCCGATTCACACTGCTCACTTAGCAGTAGCAAGTGAGGTTTATCATGCTATTAAACCAGATATATTTTTCTTTTTGCCTAGTTATATGGCCCCTTTAAAGCATCATAATACGCAATTATATTCTGTACAACGAGTAAAAATGATACAGCTCGCTATTAAAGAGATTGGATTTGGTGAAATTTGCACTACTGATTTAGATAGAAAAGGTCCAAGCTATACGTATGAAACCATTTTGCATCTCAGAAAAATATATCATAATGCACAGTTATACTTTATTATTGGAACAGATCAGTATAAACAATTGGATAAGTGGTATAAAATTAATGAATTAAAAAAACTTGTAACCTTTATTGTTGTGAATAGAGAAACTGATAACCAAAATGTAAGTAAAGAGATGATTTCTATAAAGATACCTCGAATAGATATAAGCTCCACAATGATTAGAAATAGAGTGAAAATGAACCAATCTATAAAAGTCTTAGTACCCAAAGGGGTAGAGAATTATATAAAGGAGGAGGGGTTATATGGAGATAAGTAAAGCTAAAGAACTGGTAAAAGAAAAACTGCCTGATAAACGTTATCAACATTCATTACGAGTGGCGGATACCGCAGTTAAGTTAGCAGAAATATACGATGGTGATATCAAAAAAGCTGAGTTGGCAGGTATATTACATGATTACTGTAAATACGAAGACTTAAGTACAATGTATCAAATTGTTAGACAATATGACCTTGAAAGTGATTTGCTTAGTTATGGTGGAGAGATTCTTCATGGACCAGTATGTGCGGCAATTATGAAACATGAATTTGGTGTAAATGATGAAGAAGTTTTACTTGCTATAAAATATCATACGACTGGACGTCAACAAATGACTAAAACTGAGAAACTTGTTTTTATTGCAGACTATATAGAGCCTGGTAGAAAAACGCCTGGAGTTGAAGAAATTAGAGATATGGCATACAATCAAGGTAGCTTAGATAAGACAATTTATGAGATTTCTAAGCGCACTGTATTATTTTTAATAGAAAAGGATATTACTGTATATGACGCCACAATTGCGTGTTTAAATTATTATAATTATAGCGATGAAAGAATAAAGGATGATTAAATGAATTCAGAAGAATTATTAAATATTGCTGTCGAAGCTGCGGAGAATAAGAAAGCAGAAGATATTATTTCTCTCAATATGAATGAAATTAGTGATATGACAGATTATTTTGTAGTCTGTCACGGTAACAATGAACGTCAAGTTCAGTCCATTGCTAGATCTGTTAAAGAAGTGGCACATAAACATGATATTGAAGTTAAACGTATGGAAGGCTATCAAGAAGCTCGATGGATACTTATTGATTTAGCAAATGTAGTTGTTCATGTGTTTCATAAAGATGAAAGAAGCTACTACAATTTAGAGAAATTGTATCAAGATGCACCTATTAAAGAATATGGTCAGGCAGTATTTTAGTCATGAATCAATATGAAGATATGAGTTTAGTTTATGACCAACTTACTCAAGATCAACCGTATCATTCGTGGTTTAATATTGTTCAACATTTCTTACCTTCTGATAGTCATGATTTGTTAGATATTGGTTGTGGTACTGGCAACTTAACACAATTACTAACGTCACTAGGTGAAGTTACTGGTATGGATATTAGTGTAGATATGTTATCAATAGCTAGCCAAAAAACAAATCAGGTGAAGTGGATCGAAGGCAATATGACTCACTTTAATTTGAACAAAAAATTTAATATGATTACAATATTTTGTGATTCACTGAATTATTTAGAAACATTAAATGATGTAAAAATGACATTCGAAAGAGTGTATCAGCATTTAAATAAAAATGGTGTTTTTATTTTTGATGTACATACTGTTCATAAAATGAAAACATTATTTAATAATAAAAGTTATCTTGATGAATCTGATAATGTTTTTGTAGGTTGGGATGCAATATGTGGGGAAGAACCATTAAGTGTTTATCATGAAATGACTTTCTTTGTATCACAGCAAAATGGATTGTATCGACGCTTTGACGAATCACATTATCAAAGAACATATGACGAACAAATCTATCGAAATTTACTACAAGATGTTGGGTATCATAGTGTTAAAACTTTTACAGACTTTAACATTCACAGTCATGAAGAAGATGCCCATCGTTTATTTTTTGTTGCTAAAAAATAAATTTTTAAAAGTAAAATCACTTCTCAGTACGTTAATAATACTGAAGGAGTGATTTTTTGTGTTTAATATTAATAGGCGATATATCGATTTTTTTATGAAATGGAAATTGTACATCTTAATTATATTAATAATGTTAATAACATTCTTTTTTTACTTGTTCAACGATAACAATAGTGATTTGAAACAGAATAGTCAGGAAGGACAATCTAAATTATCTGACCAGCAAATAACAAACAACAAAAAGTTAAATAAAAAAGAAGTGTCTATTCAAAAAGATAATACAAAAGAAACTAAAATATTTATCGATATTAAAGGTGCTGTTAAACATCCGAATGTATATGAAATGTCTTCTTCGAATAGAGTCATTGATGCTTTAAATAAAGCAGAGGTATTAAAGGATGCAGACTTATCACAATTAAATCTTTCTGAAAAATTAGTTGACCAAAAACTTATCTATGTTCCTAAAAAGGGTGAGAATAGTATGAAAATAGACTCACAGCAAGCAGCATTGAATTCGAGTGACGTAAAAATCAACACGAATCAACCTTTGAATTTAAACTCTGCTACTGAAGAACAATTGAAAAACATACCAGGTATAGGTCCAAGTAAAGCTAAAGATATTTTAAATTACAGAGAAAAAAATAATGGATTTAATAGTATCAATGACTTAATGAAAATAAAAGGATTTGGAAAGAAGACATTTGAAAAACTGAAAGAACATTTTACTATTTAAATCATCATTTATTGCAATATTAAATCTAAATGATTAAGCTATAAATATTACAACTACTTATTTTAAGGAGGCATAGTTAATGGAACGAATTAAATGGGAAGAATACTTCATGGCCCAGAGTCATTTACTGGCATTAAGATCAACGTGTAGAAGATTATCAGTTGGTGCTACAATCGTAAAGGATAATAGAATAATAGCGGGTGGATATAACGGCTCAGTAGCTGGAGAAGTGCACTGTATTGATGAGGGATGTTTGATTGAAGATGGACATTGTATACGTACTATTCATGCAGAAATGAACGCGCTACTACAATGTGCAAAACAGGGTGTATCAACAGAAGGTGCAACGATTTACGTTACTCATTTCCCTTGTTTAAATTGTACGAAATCAATAATACAAGCAGGTATCAAAACGATTTACTATGCACAAGATTATCATAATCATGACTATGCCATTAAATTATTGAAGCAATCAGGAATTGAATATAAAAAAATTCCGTTTTCACCTGAATATGTTGCTCAATATCTGACACAAGAATAACCAATGTTTTACATTGCTCTTTCTTTTTTGGTAGGGGTACTTTGGATAAAATTCAAAGTAATCTCTATCTCCTTATTATTAACGCTTTTGTTACTAATTATGATTAAAAGGCTTAATATTATAATACTATCATTAATGTTTATTTCAGCTATAAGTTCATTTTTTTAATAAGTTCCTATAACCAAACTGAAATTAAAAACTTAAATAGTTTATTTAGTGAACCTTTTATTGATGATTTTGTTAGTTTTAAATCTTTTACACCTAAATCAACATACTATACTGGCATATTAAATTATAAAAATAAAGACTATAGATACTTTTATAAAGCATTAAAGTCAAATTTGAAGCAAGATTTAACTCATAAAAGTTGTCGAGTTAAAGGAGAATTTAAATTCGATAAAGAGTTTCTCTTGTTGAATATTTCAACAGTTCAATTTAAGTCTTGCCAGGAAAACAGTATTTTCACTCCTATATATCATCATCAAAATTATATCACCAAAATTATTCATAAATCTGGAGTCACGCATCCTGAAAGAATATTAGCGTTGATAACTGGTGATACCTCTCTAATTGATGAATACTACAAATCTAACATCAGAGATATAGGTATTTACCATTTACTAGCTATAAGTGGTACACATGTTGGTACAATTATTGTCCTCGTTTATCAACTGTTAGTACGTTTAAATATACCTCTAGTTCTCATTAAAGGTGTAACTATTTTACTATTATTAATCTACGCTGTTTATACTGGATTTGTACCTAGTGCCATGCGTGCTATTTCAATTGCAATCATCATACTTATTATGCCAATCCATTTTAGGAAAAGTTCTATACATGTGCTTTCATTTATATTTGTGTTAATGATTGTCTTAAATCCTCAATTTATTAATCATATTGGTTTTCAGTTCTCTTTTTTGATAAGTTTATTTATTATATTGACAAAACCATATATAAGTGGTTTAAAACCACTTAAATGTTTATTTATTATTAGCTTTTTGGCTCAATTAGGTTCAATTGTAATTAATACCTATCATTTTAATCAATTTCAATGGATAGGTTTGCTATCTAATTTTATATTTGTTCCATTCTACTCTTTTATATTATTTCCTTCTGTCATTATCTACTTTATTTTAATTCATATTTTTCAACATAGCTTCCTATTAAATACTTATATAAATATACTTTTTAAAATTCACGATTGGATAGTTCATTTATTTTTAAATTTAAATCATTTTAAGTGGTACATTCCTAAATTAAACCAATATAGTTTACTTATTTTGATTATACTAACGTTAATTTTTCTTTACATACTTGTCTATAGAGGGATTGTTACATCCGTAATAAGTTTTTTAATTGTTTTAATCATTTTTACACATTTAATTGGACCACATTATGCCGAGTTAACACTTTTTGATGTGGGCCAAGGAGATAGCATTTTATTCAAAACAAAGTCAAATAAAAATGTTTTGATTGATACAGGAGGGAAAAGAAATGAAAATGTAAGTTTTAAACATAATAATATTGCCAAATATAAAATTTTACCCAGTATTAAGAAAAAGGGTATTACCACTATAAATTATTTAGTAATTACACATCCTCATGCTGATCATATGGGTGAATTAATATATTTTTTAAATAATATTAATGTGAATAATATCGTTTTAAATATTGAAAGTTTCCCATTAGAATTACTTAAAGAGGTTACGACAAAATGCAAGGAGAAAGAGATAAAGATCATAGATGTAAACCAAGTTAAAAAAATAGAAATTGATAATAGTAAGATAAGCTTTTTAAATAGTTTTATATCATTAAGTGATGATAAAAATGAACATTCTATTGTTACATTAATTCAATATAATGATATTAATATTTTACTGATGGGAGATGCAACTGTTAATAATGAAGACATTCTTATGAAGAGATATAATTTACCAAAAATAGATATTCTAAAAGTTGGTCATCATGGAAGTAGGACAAGTAGTTCGGAATTATTTATTAAAGATATTGAACCTAAAATCAGTCTTATATCTAGTGGTAAAAATAATAAGTATCATTTACCTAATTTGGATGTTATTCAAAGATTAAAATATTATGGTAGTAAAGTTTTTGATACTCAAGACAACGGGGAATTAACTATAAATTTAGATGAAGAAGTTTACATAGTCTACCGTGATATTTTAAATCAAAAGAGTTTAGCTAGAGAAAGTATATCGTAAAGTGATATAATTCATGCGTATGATATATAGAGGAAGGTGTACGTATGAGCAACCATATCTTCACTGTCTACGGTGAAGTACCAGAATTAGTCGAAAAAAAAACAAAAGAAATTGTTAATGATTATCTAGGACAAGAGATAGATGACTTTAATTATGTAAAATACAATTTGTACGAGAGTGACCTAACTCCGATTATTGAAGAGACACTTACTATGCCTTTTTTTTCGGATAAAAAAGCAATTGTTGTTAAAAACTCATATGTTTTTACAGGGGAAAAATTTTCTAAAGATTTAAATCACAATTCTGACGAGCTTATAAAATTTTTAGAAAAATATGATGGTGAAAATCTCATTATTTTTGAAGTGCATCAGTCTAAACTAGATGAGCGAAAAAAACTCACGAAAACATTAAAGAAAAATGCACAACTTAAGAAAATTGAACAAATGTCTGAGAAGGAATTAAAGCATTGGATTAAAAATACACTAAACAATAATTATAAAGATATTAAGCAAGATGCTCTTGAATTATTTATTGAATTAACTGGTGTTAACTATAATATTGTTTCTCAAGAATTGGAAAAGTTAATTTTATTCATAGGCGAAAGACCTATAATTAATAAAGAAGATATCGATCTAATTATTAATAGAAGTTTAGAGCAAAATGTTTTTCTACTA
Source organism: Staphylococcus sp. HMSC068G11 (assembly GCF_001815825.1). Taxonomy (NCBI): domain Bacteria; kingdom Bacillati; phylum Bacillota; class Bacilli; order Caryophanales; family Staphylococcaceae; genus Staphylococcus; species Staphylococcus sp. HMSC068G11. The sequence goes on along the minus strand of NZ_KV822100.1, from coordinate 445 downwards.
ACTGAATACATTCAAAAAGGTAAAAAGAATAAAGCTATACAATTAGTCAATGACTTAATTATTATGAAAGAGGAACCTATAAAATTACTGGCATTAATTACTAGTAATTATAGATTATATTATCAATGTAAAATTCTTAGTCAAAAAGGCTATAGTGGGCAACAAATTGCAAAGACTGTAAATGCACATCCTTATAGAGTAAAACTAGCACTCAATCAATCCCGTCATTATAAACTAGAAAGTTTGTTTAACATCATAAACGCTTGTGCAGAGACTGACTACAAACTAAAATCATCTTATATGGATAAACAACTTATTTTAGAATTATTCATACTATCTCTATAAAAAGTTTGAGGTAGCAAATATAAAATATATCCTATCAACAATAGAAATATTGCTTGTAAAGGAATAAAAACATACTAAGATTAGCTATGAAGAAATCTAT
>NZ_KV822099.1:1362-1648 GCF_001815825.1 Staphylococcus sp. HMSC068G11 | reverse complement strand
GGCGGTAACACGGGTTCGAGTCCCGTAGGAGTCACCATTCTAGGTCCCGTAGTGTAGCGGTTAACACGCCTGCCTGTCACGCAGGAGATCGCGGGTTCGATTCCCGTCGGGACCGCCATATATTAAATTTTAATAGTAATTTATTTATAATTTGTGGAGGAATACCCAAGTCCGGCTGAAGGGATCGGTCTTGAAAACCGACAGGAGCTTAACGGCTCGCGGGGGTTCGAATCCCTCTTCCTCCGTTTTAATGGTCCCGTAGTGTAGCGGTTAACACGCCTGCCTG
>NZ_KV822099.1:515-1262 GCF_001815825.1 Staphylococcus sp. HMSC068G11 | reverse complement strand
TTGGTAGAGCACTTGGTTTGGGACCAAGGGGTCGTAGGTTCGAATCCTGTCTTCCCGATAGTAAAATAAATTTTGGGGGCTTAGCTCAGCTGGGAGAGCGCCTGCTTTGCACGCAGGAGGTCAGCGGTTCGATCCCGCTAGTCTCCACCATTATTAATTTACAAACTACATAACGGCGGTGTAGCTCAGCTGGCTAGAGCGTACGGTTCATACCCGTGAGGTCGGGGGTTCGATCCCCTCCACCGCCACTACTATTAGTTGTATACATTCAGGACCTTTAGCTCAGTTGGTTAGAGCTAACGGCTCATAACCGTTCGGTCGCAGGTTCGAGTCCTGCAAGGTCCATATAATTTTGGAGGAATACCCAAGTCCGGCTGAAGGGATCGGTCTTGAAAACCGACAGGGCCTTAACGGGCCGCGGGGGTTCGAATCCCTCTTCCTCCGCCATTAATTATTAGCGCGGGATGGAGCAGTTCGGTAGCTCGTCGGGCTCATAACCCGAAGGTCGGTGGTTCAAATCCGCCTCCCGCAATATTACTAATATAGGTTTCGTGGTGAAATAGCTAAAATACATATTGTTTTTCAGAACATATAAAACTTAGTTTTCAAAGAGATATCATTACGAATTTTTATTTTGGTTCAGTAGCTCAGTTGGTAGAGCAATGGATTGAAGCTCCATGTGTCGGCAGTTCGATTCTGTCCTGAACCATACCTATAGCCGGCCTAGCTCAATTGGTAGAGCAACTG
>NZ_KV822099.1:0-415 GCF_001815825.1 Staphylococcus sp. HMSC068G11 | reverse complement strand
GGTTCGGCAGTTCGAATCTGCCCCCCTCCACCATCATATATAGGGGCATAGTTCAACGGTAGAATAGAGGTCTCCAAAACCTTTGATGTGGGTTCGATTCCTACTGCCCCTGCCATGGCGGTTGTGGCGAAGTGGTTAACGCATCGGATTGTGGTTCCGACACTCGAGGGTTCGATTCCCTTCAACCGCCCTTTATATTAATGGGCTATAGCCAAGCGGTAAGGCAACGGACTTTGACTCCGTCATGCGCTGGTTCGAATCCAGCTAGCCCAGTTATTGGCGGCATAGCCAAGTGGTAAGGCAGAGGTCTGCAAAACCTTTATCACCGGTTCAAATCCGGTTGCCGCCTCCAGGTTATTATGCGGGAGTAGTTCAACTTTTAGAACACATTCCTTCCCGGAATGAGATATAGGTG
>NZ_KV822098.1:341854-446291 GCF_001815825.1 Staphylococcus sp. HMSC068G11 | reverse complement strand
AGATTTCTTCATAGCTAATCTTAGTATGTTTTATAATATAAAGGCAGTTGATGATTGAATTAAAAATGCATTAATATCAATCTTTTCGACACACGTTATAGGAGGACAAGCATTCATGTCCTCCTACACTATTATTTAAAGAATTAAGATTCGTATTGACTTGAACCTTTTGACGGCTGAAGAATTGGATCTAAAATAGCTACAACAATAGTGAAGATGACAGCAATAATAATTGGATTAATTACATTTAGTGCCGGTCCACTATTTAAGCTATTCAATACGAAATTAACCATTTGAAGTAACAATACTGCCCAAATGAATGTCATGAGGTATCTCATATTATATAACCTCCACTTGTTTATTCGTTAACTCTATTTTAAGTGATAATATCTTATTTGTATAGTATAAATCTAAGACGTTGTTATCTCATACTTTTAATTAAAAGCAAAATAAGAAATTAGAGTATGTTGTAATTATAAAGATGTATTTAGTGAAGTTTGTTAAAATACATAATGGAAATGTTTTGTATTGATTGGGAGACTCTCTGCTTGAGTTTAAAAACATGAATATGTTAAATTAATACCTGGTATTAAAAAATTTTAAGAAGGTGTACAACCATGAATGTGGGTATTAAAGGTTTTGGTGCATATGCACCTAAAAATATTATAGACAATGCCTATTTTGAGCAGTTTTTAGAAACTTCAGATGAATGGATTTCTAAAATGACTGGTATTAAAGAAAGACATTGGGCAGACGAAGATCAAGACACATCTGATTTAGCATACAATGCAAGTATTAAAGCGATAGAGGATGCTGGCATTCAACCAGAAGATATAGACATGATTATCGTTGCTACAGCTACTGGGGATATGCCTTTCCCAAGCGTGGCTAATATCTTACAAGAAAGACTAGGAACAGGTAAGGTTGCTACTATGGATCAACTTGCTGCATGTTCTGGCTTTATGTATTCAATGATTACTGCTAAACAATATATACAATCTGGTGATTACAAACATATTTTAGTTGTGGGTGCTGATAAATTATCTAAGATTACCGATATGACTGACCGTTCTACTGCTGTATTATTTGGAGACGGTGCTGGAGCTGTTGTCATGGGAGAAGTTGCTGAAGGTCGTGGTATCATCAGCTATGAAATGGGTTCAGACGGTAGTGGTGGTAAATACTTGTACTTAGATAGAGAAACTGGCAAACTCAAAATGAATGGTAGAGAAGTATTTAAATTTGCTGTGAGAATTATGGGTGATGCATCTACGCGTGTAGTTGAGAAAGCTGGTTTATCTTCTGAAGACATAGACTTATTTGTTCCACATCAGGCTAATATTAGAATTATGGAATCTGCGAGAGAGAGATTAGGAATAGAAAGAGAAAAAATGAGTGTCTCAGTAAATAAATATGGTAATACTTCGGCTGCCTCAATACCATTAAGTATTAATCAAGAATTGCAAAATGGAAAAATCAAAGATGACGATACATTAGTCTTAGTTGGCTTCGGTGGAGGTCTAACTTGGGGCGCAATCGTTATTAAATGGGGAAAATAGGAGGATAACGTATGAATAAAAATAATAGAGTTGTTATAACGGGTATCGGAGCCTTATCTCCAATTGGTAACGATGCTAAAACAACATGGGACAATGCACTAAAAGGTGTTAACGGTATAGATAAAATCACAAGAATAGATACTGATGATTATAATGTACATCTTGCTGGTGAATTGAAAGATTTTAATATAGAAGACCACATTGATAGAAAAGAAGCTCGCCGTATGGATCGTTTTACACAATACGCGGTGGTTGCTGCAAGAGAAGCGGTTAAAGATGCACAATTAAATATTAATGAAAAAAATGCCGACCGTATTGGTGTATGGATTGGTTCTGGTATCGGTGGTATGGAAACTTTCGAAGTTGCACATACAACACTTGTAGAAAGAGGACCACGTCGAGTAAGTCCATTTTTCGTTCCAATGTTAATTCCTGATATGGCTACCGGTCAAGTTTCTATTGATTTAGGTGCTAAAGGGCCTAATGGTTCTACAGTAACAGCTTGTGCTACGGGGACTAATTCAATAGGTGAAGCATTTAAAATTATTCAACGTGGTGATGCAGATGCAATGGTGACTGGTGGAACAGAGGCACCTATTACACATATGGCAATCGCAGGGTTTAGTGCTAGTCGTGCATTATCTACAAACAATGACCCTGAAACGGCTTGTCGACCATTCCAAGAAGGCCGTGATGGCTTTGTTATGGGTGAAGGGGCAGGTATTGTTGTACTTGAATCATTAGATTCAGCTAAAGAGAGAGGCGCTGAAATTTACGCTGAAGTTGTAGGTTATGGTTCCTCTGGCGATGCACATCATATTACAGCACCTGCGCCTGAAGGTGAAGGTGGCTCAAGAGCTATGCAAGCTGCTTTAGATGATGCTGGAATCAAAGCTCAAGATGTACAGTATTTAAATGCACACGGCACAAGTACACCAGTTGGAGATTTATATGAAGTTCAAGCGATTAAAAATACATTCGGTGATGCTGCGAAGTCATTAAAAGTAAGTTCAACTAAATCAATGACTGGACATTTATTAGGTGCTACAGGTGGAATTGAAGCTATTTTTTCTGCTCTATCAATTCGTGATTCAAAGGTAGCCCCTACAATACATGCAATCACACCAGACGAAGAATGTGATTTGGACATTGTTCCGAATGTAGCCCAAGACTTAGACATTACCTATGCAATGAGTAATAGTTTAGGATTTGGTGGACATAATGCAGTGTTAGTATTTAAGAAATTTGAAGACTAAAATTAAATAAATGTAAACAGAAATCTTCAAGTGATGAGTTATTAATTTAGCTACTCACTTGAAGATTTTTTTATAATAATAAGGATACTCCGATACTCACAATTATATAAGTGAGGTTAACAATCAATGTTGGAACTACCCATGGGGAAATTATATAACTTTCTTTTTTAACTTTTTGCGGATTGAAAAAGTGGTCATTTTTCATCATACGTTTTTTCTTAGTTGAGGAAAGTTGATACTTTAAACGACGAAATCCAAAGCTTGTAGCATCAAATATTCCTTCTTGAATGAGTAAAATAAGGAAAGCAACTATAAAAATAATGAATGATGTATAAAATAAGATATTGATTAAATTTATAAAGTGATTTGAATAAAATAACCATATAATTATTGATAAAACTGGCGTAAATAATGACGAAATCAAATAAGAATTTATGGACATTAATGAAACCTCCTATCTATGCTAGATGTATTTTAACTTAATATTAGAAAAGGGTGGATTTTTATATTGCAAAAGTAAGAGAATAAAACAAAAAAGTCATTTATCTATATTTACTATAGTACTGTAATGCAAAATGATATTGCAATTGTATAAATATTATAGATATAATAAAGATTAATATTTCTGAAAATTATGAAGGGAATGTCAATTTTGAATATTCTTTAATTTAGGAGGGTGTATATGACTAAATATGTGTTGAAACGATTGTGTTATATGTTTGTGTCGTTATTTATTGTTATAACAATTACATTTTTCTTAATGAAATTAATGCCAGGATCTCCGTTTAATGACACAAAACTTAATGCGCAACAAAAAGAAATATTAAATGAAAAGTACGGTTTGAATGATCCAGTAGCATTACAATATGTTAATTATTTGAAAAATGTAGTAACAGGTGATTTTGGCAACTCATTTCAATATCATAATATGCCAGTGTGGGATTTAGTTAAACCACGATTGATACCTTCAATGGAGATGGGAATAACGGCTATGGTTATTGGTGTTGTTTTAGGTTTAGTATTAGGTGTTGCTGCTGCTACTAAACAAAATACATGGGTAGACTATACAACAACAATTATCTCTGTTATCGCAGTATCAGTGCCGTCATTTGTCTTAGCAGTTTTATTGCAGTATGTATTTGCAGTTAAGTTAGAATGGTTTCCAGTTGCAGGATGGGAAGGTTTTTCTACAGCTATTTTACCTTCTCTAGCACTATCAGCTACAGTTTTAGCAACTGTTGCAAGATATATTAGAGCTGAAATGATTGAAGTACTCAGTTCAGATTACATACTTTTAGCTCGAGCTAAAGGAAATTCTACTTTAAAAGTGCTCTTTGGACATGCATTACGAAATGCATTAATTCCTATTATTACAATCATTGTACCTATGTTAGCAGGTATATTAACAGGAACATTAACAATTGAAAATATCTTTGGTGTTCCAGGCTTAGGTGATCAATTTGTTCGTTCTATAACTACAAATGATTTTTCAGTCATCATGGCTACTACGATATTATTCAGTACTTTATTTATTGTTTCAATCTTTATTGTAGACATTTTATATGGTGTTATCGATCCAAGAATTCGTGTGCAAGGGGGCAAGAAATAATGAGTAATAAAGAAGATGTTACAAACATTAATGGCGATATTTCTAATGGCACGATGTCACATACAAGTAATGATATTTCGAATACAGATTTTATAATTAGAGATTTAGACTTGAATCAAGAGCCGGAAATGCCGCGTGAAAGTAAGAATTTTTGGCAAGATGCTTGGTCACAATTGAAACGTAATAAATTAGCAGTAATCGGAATGATAGGTTTGTTGCTTATAGTTATTATGGCATTTATAGGACCATTAATGAATAAACACGATTTTGCTGAGCAGAATGTTGATCATCGTAATCTCCCAGCAAAAATACCATTATTAGATCATGTTTCATTTTTACCTTTTGACGGTAAAGGTACGGACGGTAAAAATGCTTACAAAGAAGCAGGTGCGAAAGAAAACTATTGGTTTGGTACTGATCAACTTGGACGTGATTTATGGACACGTACTTGGAAAGGTGCGCAAATTTCACTTTATATTGGTGTAGTTGCTGCATTATTAGATATTTGTATTGGCGTTGTATATGGAGCCATTTCTGGGTTCTTTGGAGGCAGGGTAGATGATGTGATGCAAAGGATTTTAGAAATTATTGCTTCTATACCCAATTTAATTGTCGTTATTTTATTCGTACTTATTTTTGAACCTTCAATTTGGACTATTATATTAGCTATGTCAATTACTGGCTGGCTGGGGATGAGTAGAGTGGTACGTGGAGAATTTTTAAAATTGAAAAATCAAGAATTTGTTTTGGCATCTCAAACATTGGGTGCTTCTAAATTCAAGTTAATCTTTAAACATATACTACCTAACACTTTAGGAGCTATTGTCGTTACATCAATGTTTACCGTTCCAAGTGCAATATTTTTCGAAGCATTTTTAAGCTTTATTGGAATAGGGGTGCCTGCACCTAAGACGTCATTAGGATCTCTTGTCAATGATGGACGTGCAATGTTGTTGATACATCCTCATGAATTATTTATTCCAGCAATCATTTTAAGTTTATTGATTTTATTCTTCTATCTATTTAGTGATGGACTACGTGATGCATTCGACCCAAAAATGCGAAAATAAAGGAGGTAAAAATAATGACAGAAACGGTATTAGAAGTAAATGATTTGCACGTTTCCTTTGATATTGCTGCAGGAGAAGTGCAAGCTGTCAGAGGCGTGGATTTTCATTTGAATAAAGGGGAAACGTTAGCTATTGTTGGAGAATCTGGATCTGGAAAATCTGTAACAACTAAGGCAATTACAAAACTTTTTCAAAAAGATACAGGAAGAATAAAAAAGGGAGAAATCTTATTTTTAGGTGAGGACTTAGCTCAGAAAAGTGAAAAAGAACTGATACAGCTAAGAGGTCGAGATATTTCAATGATATTTCAGGATCCTATGACTTCTTTAAATCCAACAATGCAAATCGGAAAGCAAGTCATGGAACCTCTGATTAAACATAAGAAATTAAGTAAAGCAAAGGCCAAGCAAAGAGCATTGGAAATTTTGAATTTAGTTGGGTTACCTCGTGCTGAAAAACGATTTAAAGCCTATCCACATCAATTTTCAGGAGGACAACGTCAGAGAATAGTTATTGCAATAGCATTGGCATGTGAGCCTAAAATATTAATTGCTGATGAGCCTACAACTGCTTTAGATGTGACAATGCAGGCTCAAATTTTAGATCTTATGAAAGAACTACAAAATAAGATTGAAACTTCAATTATCTTTATTACGCATGATTTAGGCGTTGTAGCAAATATTGCGGACAAAGTAGCCGTAATGTATGGGGGACAGATGGTTGAAACAGGGGATGTGAATGAAATATTTTATGATCCTAAACATCCCTATACATGGGGATTACTTTCTTCAATGCCTGATTTAACAACCAGTAATGACACGGATTTAATTGCAATTCCAGGTACACCACCAGATTTACTTCATCCACCTATTGGTGATGCTTTTGCACGTAGAAGTCGATATGCCTTAGATATTGATTTCAAGGAAGAACCGCCTTGGTATAAAGTGTCACCCACTCATTTTGTAAAATCTTGGTTGTTAGATGCAAGAGCTCCGAAAGTTACGCCACCATCAATGGTTCAAAAACGATTAAGAACAATGCCAAATAATTATAAACAACCACAAAGAGTAGAGAGGGTGGCTTTTAATGAGTAATGAAAATGTATTATTACAAGTTAAAAACTTAAAACAATATTTTAATCAAGGTAAACATAATGAAGTTAAAGCGATTGATAATATAAGTTTTGATGTTTATAAAGGGGAAACGTTAGGGCTTGTAGGAGAGTCTGGATGTGGTAAATCAACGACTGGAAAAGCCATTATCAAATTAAATGATATTACTGATGGTGCAATTGAGTATGATGGTAAAGATATTCATCAAATTAGAAAACGTAAAGAGCGATTGAAGTTTAATAAAAAAATTCAAATGATATTTCAAGATCCATATGCATCTCTAAATCCTCGGTTAAAGGTTATGGATATCGTAGCTGAAGGAATAGATATTCACAAACTTGCTAGTAGTCAGCGGGATCGAAAGAAACGTGTATACGACCTTTTAGAAACAGTTGGTTTAGGTAAAGAACACGCGAATCGTTATCCACATGAGTTTTCAGGCGGACAAAGACAACGTATTGGTATCGCACGTGCATTAGCTGTAGAGCCAGAATTTATTATTGCAGATGAACCGATATCAGCATTAGATGTATCGATTCAAGCTCAAGTCGTTAATCTTTTATTAAAGCTACAACGTGAACGTGATATTACTTTAATGTTTATTGCTCATGATTTATCAATGGTGAAATATATTTCCGATAGAATTGCAGTAATGCACTTCGGTAAAATTGTAGAAATTGGACCGGCTGATGATATTTATAAATATCCATTACATGATTATACTAAGTCATTATTAAGTGCCATTCCACAGCCTGATCCTGATGTTGAGAGAAATCGTCAACGTGTTTTATATCATGAAGATGCAAAGCTTAATGAACAAAGACAATTAAATGAAATTAGACCACAACATTATGTATTTTCTACTCAAAACGAAGCAATTAAATTGAAACAAAAGTATGGTTTGTCTGTTAAATAAGTTAAGAAAGGGGGAATTAAAAGATGAAAAGTTTGAAAGGCTTAATCATTTTATTAAGTGTATGCATAGTTTTATCTGCTTGTAGTAATAAGCAGAGTTTATATTCAGATCAGGGGCAAGTTTTTAGGAAGGTCATTTCACAAGATATGACGACACTTGATACTGCATTAATCACAGATGCTGTTTCTGGTGATATAGCAGCTCAAGCATTTGAAGGATTATATACTTTAAATAAAGAGGATAAAGCTGAGCCAGCCATTGCAACATCTTTTCCAAAGAAGAGTAATGGTGGCAAAACACTTACGATTAATTTAAGAAAAAATGCAAAATGGTCCAATGGAGATTCGGTAACTGCATATGACTTCGTATATGCGTGGAGAAAGGTAGTTAATCCTAAGACGGCTTCTGAGTTTGCATACATAATGAGTGATATAAAAAATGCAGATGAAGTTAATGCAGGTAAAAAATCAGTCAAAGATTTGGGTATCAAGGCTATAGGTAAATATCAATTACAAGTTGATTTAGAAAGACCTGTACCTTATATTAATGAACTATTAGCACTTAATACATTTAATCCTCAAAATGAGAAAGTTGCTAAAAGGTTTGGAGAACAATATGGTACAACTGCTGAAAAAGCAGTGTACAATGGACCATTTGAGGTAACAAATTGGAAAGTGGAAGATAAAATTCAATTAGTTAAAAATGAACAATATTGGGATAAAAAGAATGTAAAATTAGATAAAGTGAACTATAAAGTATTAAAAGATCAACAAGCAGGTGCATCGTTATATGATACTGGCTCGGTCGATGATACTATTATAACTTCTGAACAAGTTGATAAATATAGAGGAGAATCTGCTTTGAATTATCGTTTAACAGCAGCAACATTCTTTATTAAAATGAATCAAAAAACAGTTCCTGAATTTAAAAATAAGCATTTAAGATTGGCTATAGCTCAAGCAATAAATAAAAAAGGATATGTCAATTCTGTTTTAAATGATGGTTCGCTACCATCAAATAATTTTACTGGTATAGGAACTGCCGATACTCCGGATGGCAAAGATTTTGCAAGAACCATCAAATCACCATTAAAATTCAACCCTGATTTAGCGAAAAAGAATTGGAGAGAAGCACAAAAAGAATTAGGAAAAAATAAATTTACTTTTACGATGAACACACAGGATACACCTGCTTCAAAAATTGCTGCAGAATATATAAAATCTCAAGTTGAGAAGAATTTACCAGGTGTGACACTCAAAATTAAACAAATGCCATTTAAACAAAAAACTACTTTAGAATTAGCAAATAACTATGAAGCAAGTTATTCAGGTTGGAGTCCTGATTATCCTGATCCAACAGCATTTCTTCAAACAATGACCAAAGATAATGCACAGAATAATACAGATTGGAGTAATAAAGAATACGATCAATTACTCAAAGAAGCCAACAGCAAGCTTTTACGAAAGCCAGGTGAACGTAATACCTCATTACAAAAAGCGGAATATATCTTATTACATGAAGCGCCAGTCGCTCCTGTTTATCAAAAAGGAGAGGCACACTTAACGAATCCGCAAGTAAAAGGATTACAATATCACAAAGTAGGGCCTGAAACGACGCTTAAACATGTCTATATTGATAAATCAATCAATAGGGAGACAGGTAAATAGGAGTATAAAAATGCCTCGAAAATTATTTCCGAGGCATTTTTATATTATATAGTATTATCTTTTTCGACCCAAGCCCATTGCTTTTTCCATTTTTTTCAATGTTTTAAATGAAGCTTTTTGAGCTTTTTCTTTACCTTTATCTAGAATATCATCTAGGTCATCAGAATTATAAAAGCTTGCATATTTTTCTTGGAAATTAATAAGAAAATCTTTAACGATTTCCGATAAATCACCTTTAAATTTACCGTAACCTTCACCTTCATATTTAGATTCAATATTTTTAATAGAGTCATTAGTTAGACCAGAATAAATTGAAAGTAAATTTGAAATGCCTGGTTTATTCTCACGATCAAATTTTATTATACCGTCAGAGTCTGTTACAGCGCTTTTAATTTTTTTGGCAGCGACATGAGGTTCATCCAATAAAGAAATGAAATTCTTCTGATTATCATCACTTTTACTCATTTTTTTAGTAGGATCTTGTAAACTCATCACACGCCCACCAACTTTAGGCATTCGTACCTCTGGTTTTACTAATACATCATTGTATCTACTATTGAAACGATCTACTAAATTTCGTGTCAGTTCCATATGTTGCTTTTGATCATCACCAACAGGAACAATGTTAGTGTTGTAAATCACGATATCAGCCGCCATCAATGGTGGGTAAGTGAGTAGACCAGCAGGTACGCCATCTGCTCGTTTCTGAGCTTTGTCTTTAAACTGCGTCATACGTTCCAATTCACCAATAGAAGCTATTGTTGTAAGCATCCAACCAGCTTGCACGTGTGCAGGGACTTCAGATTGAATAAATAAAGTCGATTTATCTGGATCAATACCTGATGCCAAATAAATTGCTGCGAGTTGACGTATTTGCTTGCGTAATTTTAAGCGGTCTTGTGGTACCGTTATAGCATGTTGGTCTACGATACAGAAAAAACATTCATAGTCATCTTGAACATCTACAAATTGTTTTAATGCACCGATGTAGTTACCAATTGTTGGAATACCACTTGGCTGAATTCCTGAGAATAAAGTTTCCATATTAGATGCCTACTTTCTTATTAAGATTGTTTATGTATCATTATAACAGTATTTCGTTAATTTGTAAGTTGTGTTAAAATATCTATATCTGGGTATATCATTAAAGAAAGGTATACATTTTTATTTATTTTTAAGATTTCTCAGAAAAATTAGGTTTTTCTCATTTAATTTTAATCTTAGTCATTTATAATAATAAGTGTAAGATTAAGAAAGCTAAAAACTTAATTTCTTTAATTAACAAATAATTTTGAAATAATGAATTAAATTCATTCTATAGGAGAGTGAGATGTATGGTAACATTATTTACTTCACCAAGTTGCACATCTTGCCGTAAAGCGAAAGCATGGTTACAAGAACATGATATTCCGTATACGGAGCGTAACATTTTTTCTGAACATTTAACAATTGATGAAATTAAACAAATTCTAAAAATGACTGAAGATGGAACTGACGAAATTATTTCAACACGTTCTAAGACATATCAAAAATTGAATGTGGATATAGATTCATTACCATTACAAGATTTATACTCAATCATTCAAGATAATCCTGGCTTGTTACGTCGTCCAATTATTTTAGATGACAAACGTTTACAAGTTGGATATAACGAAGATGAAATTCGTCGTTTCTTACCACGAAAAGTACGTACATTCCAATTACAAGAAGCGCAACGTTTAGTTGATTAACAATAATATTAACAACTTCTTTGAAAGATATTTGAGAGTGGAATAGAATTATTGCTGATTTTGTTCTTCCACTTTGGTAACGAAGAATCGTGTTGAACAACGCTCAACATATGCGTACTAACAATTTAGTCATCGATTGCCATTCGTTAAAGTATGCCTAGGGCTTTTTGGTCCTAGGCTCTTTTATATATAATCTTATTAAAAGTAAGTTTTTTGTTATAAAAACAGGGAATATGTTAAAATAGATGTCCAAATGAATAATAGTTAAATTTAATCAAACAAATAAATTGTAATTTAACCTCCGTTCTAATACAATATGGTTACTATTCATCGACTGTAAGGAGTGAGATGATATGAGAATAGAACGTGTTGATGATACAACAGTAAAATTGTTTATAACATATAGTGACATTGAAGCACGTGGTTTTAGTCGTGAAGACCTATGGAGTAACCGTAAACGTGGTGAAGAATTCTTCTGGTCAATGATGGATGAAATTAATGAAGAAGAGGATTTTGTAGTTGAAGGTCCGCTTTGGATTCAAGTACACGCTTTTGAAAAGGGTGTGGAAGTGACAATTTCTAAATCAAAAAATGAAGATGCTATGAATATGTCAGACGATGATACAAATCATCAGTTTGATGATCAGGTAAATGAATTATTGGCTCAAACACTTGAAGGTGAAGAAAGTTTAGAAGATTTATTTGAACAACGTAAACAACAAAAGAAAAACCATCAAGATAAACAACAAAAACGTGCGCATAAGCCATCAAATGTGAGAAATATTATAGTGAAATTTGACGATTTAGAGCAAGTTATCGACTATGCTTATCATAATAATCAAAACACTGATGAATTTGAAGATTTATTATATATGATTGATAATAAATATTATTACTCAATTCATTTTGATGATTCGGTTTCACAAGAGATGATTAACGATAGTTATAGTCAGTTATTGGAGTTTGCTTATCCAACTGATAAAACAAATATATATTTAAACGACTACGCTAAGATTATTATGAGTCACAATGTTACTTCTCAAGTACGTAAATACTTTACTGATACAAATGAATAATAATGATTTAAAAGGTGCCATTGGGCACTTTTTTTAATTTTAAAAAGTAAAACTATGATGTACTCCGTTATTAATAATGGGGTGAAGAAATGTTAATGGCAATCAATCAGCAAGGTCAGAAAATTTTAGCGCAACATGCAAATAAATTTGATAAATATCAATGTCCTCACTGTAAGTCTGAGGTGATACTCAAGCAAGGGATGACTTTAATAGCCCACTTTGCGCATAAAACACGTTTTAATCACCACTGTTCAAAATCAGAATCAGTTGAACATTATGAAGCAAAGTTATATTTAGCAAGAATTTATAAAGCTTTGAATTTCAACGTGGAAATTGAACCTTATTGCAAAGAAGTTTTGCAATATCCAGATATTGTGATTAATCAAAAAATTGCAATTGAAGTTCAATTTTCTAAAATAAGTATCAGTAAAATTATTCGTCGAACAACTGGTTTAAAGCGAATAGGTTTGAATGTGATTTGGATTATTAAAGATGTTCCTTTGAAAGATAAATACGTTAAATTATCACCATTTCAAAGTGTTTTTATTCATCCAATTAATAGAACATTAGTAACATGGGATTCAAAAAAGTTTGTATTAATATTATATAGTCATCTTCAACATGTAGGCGGTAAAAAATTTGTTGCACAAAGAAAAGTTTTAAAATTAGAGGATATAATAAATATGACTTTTCAATCCAATAATGTTCCCAATTTTAGGTTGTCTGCTTCTAATATACAACGTTATATAAACTATTGTAGAAAGCGCCACAGTGTTTTAGAACCTACACTCAGTGCCATGTATCAATTAAATATGTGTGATTCTGATGTAATTTCTAAATTAGGATATGTTGTACCACATCAAATATATATAATAACGCATCCAATAGAATGGCAATTAAAATATCTGTTGCTAAGAAGAACATTAAATGATAATGAATTATGTAAACAACTTCTTAGTAAAGTTAAGTTTAGGGTGTTTGCAACGTTTCAATACGACAAACGTCAAATATTAAACACTATTTTACGTGAATTTGATTATTTATATGAACACGAAGGCTTAAACGTGCAAAAGTAGTGCTAAAATGAGAAAATTAAGCTATTAGATTATTAAGGAGGTTTACATTATGAGTCAACAATTAACAAGAGAAGAACAGGAACGTAAATATCCTGAATATACATGGGATTTAACAACTATATTTAAAAGCGATGAAGCATTTGAAGAAGCTTTTAAAAGTATTGAAGCTAAAATAGGTGAAGAAGAAAAATTTAAAGGTCATCTTGGTGAAAGTGCCGAAACACTATATGAAGCGCTAAGTCTTGAAGACGAGCTAGGTACAAAATTAGAAAAGGTATATGTATACGCACATTTAAAACAAGATCAAGATACTGCAAATGATAAGTATACCGGTTTAGAAGCACGTGCACATCAACTTGTTATTAAATATAGCTCTGCATGGAGTTTTTTAGTACCTGAAATTTTACAACTAGATGAAGCTACTATTCAATCTTTTATCGATTCTAATGATAATTTAAAACGATATGAATTCGATTTGAAATTGATTAATGAGAAACGTCCACATATATTAGATGCGAATACAGAAAAGTTATTAACAGAAGCACAAGACGCACTTTCTACGCCTTCTAATGTATATGGAATGTTTAGCAATGCAGATTTGGAATTTGAAGATGCTATAGATAAAGATGGTCAAGCTTATCCTTTAACACAAGGTACATTTATCAAGTATTTAGAGTCTGATGATCGTGAGTTAAGAGCTTCTGCATTTAGAAATGTTTATAAAGCATACGGTGCGCATAATAACACACTAGGTGCTACTTTAGCTGGTGAGGTTAAGAAAAATGTATTTAATGCTAGAACTCATCATTATCGTTCAGCACGTGAAAGAGCTTTAAGTAATAATCATATTCCAGAAGCTGTTTACGATAACTTAATCAAAACGGTCCATAAATACTTACCATTATTACACAGATACACGAAGCTTAGACAAGAGTTATTAGGTTTAGACGATTTAAAAATGTATGATCTTTATACACCACTTGTTAAAGATGTTAAATTTGAAATGCCATATGAAGAGGCAAAATCTTGGATGTTAAAAGCACTTGAGCCAATGGGAGAAGAATACTTAAACGTGGTTAAAGAAGGTTTAGATAATCGTTGGGTCGATGTATATGAAAATAAAGGTAAACGTTCAGGCGGATATTCATCTGGTGGGCATTTAACTAATCCTTTCATATTACTTAACTGGTCTGACACTGTTTCTGATTTATATACTTTAGTACATGAATTTGGCCACTCTGCACATAGTTACTTTAGTAGACAAAATCAACCATCAAATTTAAGCGATTATACAATCTTTGTCGCTGAGGTTGCATCAACTTGTAATGAGGCTTTACTTAGTGACTACATGGACAAACATTTAGATGATGAACGACGTCTATTGTTACTTAATCAAGAATTAGAACGATTTAGAGCAACACTATTCCGTCAAACAATGTTTGCTGAATTTGAACATAAAATACATCAAATAGAAGAAGCTGGGGAGCCGTTAACGCCAAATCGTATGAATGAAGAATATGCTAAACTTAATAAATTGTATTTCGGCGAAGCGGTAGAAACTGACGAAGATATCAGTAAGGAATGGTCACGTATTCCTCATTTCTATATGAATTATTATGTATATCAATACGCTACTGGTTATAGTGCGGCGCAAAGTTTAAGTCATCAAATTTTAACTGAGGGTCAACCTGCTGTTGAACGTTATATCAATGAATTCTTAAAAAAGGGTAGCTCAAACTATCCAATCGAAATATTAAAAAATGCAGGTGTTGACATGACAACACCTCAACCAATAGAGGAAGCTTGTGAAGTATTTGAGCAGAAATTAGATGCTTTTGAAAAGTTAATGAAAGCTTAGCAGAATTGAATTCGCTTACAATATGAACAGATTGTGACAATTTGATTTTATGAATAAACAAGGGTTGAAAAGGATATTTTACCGTGTTATATTATGAACATGAAATTAATCACATAACAAACATACCCCTTTGTTTGAAGTGAAAAATTTCTCCCATCCCCTTTGTTTAGCGTCGTGTAATCAGACACGGCGTTTTTTTATTTGAAAATTTTTAAATTGAATATAAAAATTGTTGCTATACATCATATATACATTATTGTGTATATTTTTAATGAAAAAATACATCAGTAAATATTAAAAATCGCCTATGACAACTATTCATGTCATAGGCGATTTTTTAATTTATAGATAACTGAGTTAAAAACAAGTGTGAAATATTCTTTTTATACTCGAGAGTCCACGCTATCGTAATTAAGATTTATTTTTCAAAATGAAATTTGTATAGCTCTCATCATATCTATCATTAACACTGAGGCATTTTAGACTTCCAAAATTCTCCCTCTGGATATTGCAATTTTTCAACTTTTTGTTGAAGTGTGAGTTTCTTTAATTCTTTGTTTAATAATTTTTCAGGCCATTCATAAATCGTTAAAAGTTCTTCCATTGTTACTAGTTGTTTCTTTTGAATGTAGTATTCTAATTTTGGAGGAAGATTTTTCTCTATAGGTTGTCCCATTAACTCATTAATAATGTAAGTATAGATATGATAAGGATATAATCCTTCGACTTTTAAACCTTCTTCATGAACATTTTCGCTGAAAAAAACAAGTGAGGGAGCTTGTTCTATTTCCATTTCTCTTGCAATGTGAAGATCAACTTTCAAGCTATCAGTCAACTTGTCCTTTTGCAAGTCTTCTTTAAAAACTTGATAGTCAATACCGGCATTATTAATACAATCAGAAATCATATCTTCGGTAATAATATCACGTTTTGGAATGATTTCATTTTGCATTAAATGTATAAATCTTTCTGCTCTGATGCGACCTTGAAGTTCAGCGGCTTTATAGGCAAGTGCAATATTGTCAAAATCCGAAGTACTTTGAGCTTGACACTTAGTTAATACCTTTAAAGAAGGGTTTAAAATATGTCTTACCTTTATATATTTATTATATTCAATTCTTAATTTTGATAAGATTGCAGATAATTTAAAACAATCTTTACTAAAAGGATCAAAAAAAGAATAGATTTCTATTTTGCTAACAGGTGATAGATTAGTATCTTCACGACTCTTATTCTCCATGATTCTTAATTCTTCAGCCATGTATTTTCACCTACAATTAAATTTAGGAATTTACCATGTGATGTGCAGTAAGTCTTAATCGCTCAAACAAGTAATCGCCTACACCCGCAGGAAGTTCGGCGTGTTGAATAGCAGTATGCATGTTCTCAAGCCATGCATCACGTTCATACTCACTAATTGTAAATTCCATATGTCTTCGTTTTAACATGGGATGACCATGTTCTTGTGTATATAAGTCAGGACCTCCAAGAAACTGTGTCAAAAATTGTTTCTGCTTTCGACTGGTTTCTTTGAAATCGCCTGGGAATAAATGATTGATACGAGAATCTTTCTCGACAAGTTGATAGAAATGATCAATCATTTGATACAAGGCTTTTTGACCAATCAACTCATATGGTGTTTTAGACATAATATCACCGTGTTCCATTAATATATATCTAATATAACATGAATTTTTACATTTAAAAGTAATTTGCCTTATCGACAACTGTTACTCTTTATTGCTTACATTTTGTTTTTCTTGAAAAAAACGTTGCACCTTATTCAAGGGTTTTTGATGTTGAAGATTAAAATATTGAAGTAAACTTTTAAATTTTGAATATCCCTCATCATAAGAATGGACTTCAAACTCTAATTCATAATCAGTTTTGCCGAGATATTCACTCTTATCTAATACTAGTAATTCATTTTGATAATCAGTTTCTAAACGATAGGTAGTTAAGTTTCCTAACACTTTAAGCTCATTTTCTAAAATATTAAAGTCATTTTCTAAAATATTTCTAATATCTTTGGGTAATTGAGAGAGTTGAAGTGACATATCAAGTTTAGGTTCTATATTTACTGAGTGATTATATTCTGTTAATCCAACTTCAGCAGGGACTTTTAAAGTCATTTCATACATATAATCTTTGACTCTTATACGCAAAGCAGCCTGATGTTGCTTTAATTTAAAATTCTCTGTGTCGATATAGAAATTAGTTTGCTTAAAAGGTGATTGATTTTTGAAATAGAGTTCATAGATTTTTGAGTAAGTATCTTGATCTAGTATTTGTTTAAATTCAATCTCATTATTCATAGACATAAAAGTCACCTCTATCATGTTTTAGCTATTGTAAATTTAGCACGTCTTATTATGACGAATTTTGATTTATAATTAAAGTCAAACACTATAAGTAAAAGTTGAAACTTAAATTGGCTAGGTGAGTTAGAAGATAAATAGATTGTGGTAATTACTAAATCATCATAAAAGAATGAGTAATGATAGCAATAAAAACATGAGAGACTAGAAGATTTTTTCTGTGAGTTGTAGCGTGTTTTGATAGGTTGTAATATGTTAAACTAGTATGGAATAAGGAGGAAACAAGCATGCGTATTTACATAAATGAAATTAAATTAAAAGATGATGGCGTTTATTGCTTCTCAGAGGAATCTACAGAAGGATTAGAAGAGGTAGGTCAAATGCTTGTTGATAGTGATAATTATGGTTTTGCTTATCTTTTAGATGATGGACAATCATATTCATATTTGATTTTTGTTCAGGAAACATGGTCGATGTTGCATGAGAATAGAGATAAAAAAATCATTATTAATAATCATTTAGAACTTAAGCATTTCCAAGAAGAATTAGATTATGTTTTGAATAACATAGAAGGAAACAATAACTATGGTAAGGAGTTTGTTTCAGCTGTTGAAAAAACTTTCGAACTAGAGTGAAGCGGAGTGAAACAAAATGAACCAGTGGGATCAATTTTTAACGCCATATAAGCAAGCTGTCGATGAGTTAAAAGTAAAACTTAAAGGATTAAGAAAACAATACGAAGTGGGAGAACATAATTCTCCAATTGAATTCGTGACTGGAAGGGTAAAACCTATTTCAAGCGTTATAGACAAAGCGAACAAAAGGGGTATCCCTTTTGATTGTTTACATGAAGAAATGTACGATATTGCTGGTCTTAGAATTATGTGTCAATTCGTGGATGACATTGACATAGTTGTTGATATATTAAGACAACGTCAAGATTTCAAGGTTATAGAAGAAAGAGATTACATTCGAAATACAAAAGAAAGTGGCTATCGTTCTTATCATGTGATAATCAAATATCCTATTGAAACACTCAGTGGACAAAAGCACATATTGGCTGAAATTCAAATCAGAACCTTAGCAATGAACTTCTGGGCTACAATCGAACATACATTAAGGTATAAATATGATGGGGCATATCCAGATGAGATTCAACATCGTTTAGAGAGAGCAGCAGAAGCGGCATATTTATTAGATGAAGAAATGTCCGAAATTAAAGATGAAATTCAAGAAGCGCAAAAGTATTACACGCAAAAGCGTGCTAAGAAACATGAAAATGACTAATGAGGTGTAAATCATGCGTTATACAATCCTTACTAAAGGTGATTCAAAATCAAATGCATTAAAGCATAAAATGATCAATCATATGAAAGATTTTCAAATGGTAGAAGATAGCGAAAATCCTGAAATTGTCATTTCAGTTGGGGGAGATGGAACGTTATTACAAGCTTTCCATCAATATAGTCATATGTTATCCAAAGTTGCTTTTGTCGGGATACACACCGGTCATTTAGGATTTTATGCAGATTGGTTACCTCATGAAGTTGAAAAGCTTATTATTGAAATTAATAATTCGGAGTTTCAAGTTATTGAATATCCACTCTTAGAATTAATAGTCAGGTATAACGATAATGGTTATGAAACGAGATACCTTGCTTTAAATGAAGCAACAATGAAAACTGAAAATGGCTCAACATTGGTTGTAGACGTCAATATAAGAGGTAAACATTTCGAACGATTTAGAGGAGATGGGTTGTGTATATCTACACCTTCGGGTTCGACAGCTTATAATAAAGCTTTAGGTGGTGCGCTCATACATCCATCACTTGAAGCGATGCAAATTGCTGAAATTGCATCTATTAATAATAGAGTGTTTAGAACGGTAGGCTCGCCATTAGTACTTCCTAAACATCATACGTGTTTAATTACGCCGGTAAATCACGATACGATTAGAACCACAATCGATCATGTTAGCATTAAGCACAAAAACGTCAATGCAATACAGTATAGAGTTGCTAATGAGAAAGTGCGTTTTGCTAGATTCCGTCCATTTCCGTTTTGGAAAAGGGTACATGACTCATTTATTTCTAGTGATGATGAACGATGATTTTAACATATCAAATTGTACAGTCAGAACCAGTGAAAACTTTTTTGAAAAATCAAGATTATTCTAAACGCACGTTGAGCGCCATTAAATTAAATGGCGCTTTACTATTAAACGGTTCACCTGTAACTGTCAGACATGTTATGGACAAAGGTGATAGATTAGAAGTTCATTTTCCAAGTGAAACACCAAGTGAGAATTTGATTCCCTACGATAAGGAATTAGAAGTCATTTATGAGGATGCGTATTTGATAATTGTAAACAAGCCACAAATGCAAAATTGTGCACCTTCTAGAGAACACCCCCATGGCAGTTTAGTAGAACAAGTGCTTGCTTATTATACAAAAAAAGGCGAAAAAATAAATCCTCATATTGTGACTCGACTTGATCGAAACACTTCAGGTTTAGTTGTATTTGCTAAATTTGGACATGTACACCATTTGTTTTCAAAGGTAAAATTTAAAAAAGAATATGTCGCCTTAGCCTATGGCCAAACACAATCTTCAGGTGTTATTGAAGCGCCTATTGCAAGGCTGAGTGATAGTATCATTAAGCGAGAAGTTAATGAAAAGGGGAAGTATGCAAAAACAGTCTATCAAAAGCTTATGCAAAATGAGACTGCTAGTTTATGTAAGATTAAATTGCTTACTGGAAGAACGCATCAAATTCGAGTTCACTTTGAGTATATTGGTCATCCATTAATTGGTGATGATTTGTACGGTGGAAATCATCCTTGTGTTCATGGACAAGCGTTACATTGCTGTTCAGTCGAATTTATCCACCCCATATACAGGTCTCATTATCTGATAAATGTTGATTACAAACAATTAATTAAATTATTCAACATGGTATAATAAATATGTTTTGGAGGTGTTAACATGTCTAACGAAACTGAAATGAAAGACAACGTTCGTGAAGACGTATATGATAAAGAATTATTTGATCGATTATTAGATAAAAATGATATAAATGAATTCAGAAAAGAATTTTTAGAATTACATAACTATGAGCAAAGTGAATACTTTGAAGATACGGATGATGGAAATAGACAAAAAATATTTGAGTTTTTATCACCCAAAGAAGTAGCAAATTTCTTTGATCAATTAGACTTTGATGACGATGATTATGAGAGTCTTTTTGATAATATGGACGCTACCTATGCTAGTCATGTCTTAGAGGAAATGTCTTATGATAATGCGGTAGATATTTTAAATGAGTTATCTAAACCTAAAGTGGCGAGTTTGCTAACATTAATGAACAAAGATAATGCTAATGAAATCAAAGCTTTATTACATTATGAAGAAGATACTGCCGGCGGTATAATGACTACGGAGTTTATCTCTTTAAAATCAACTACACCTGTTAAAGAAGCGTTAATTCACGTAAAAGAACAAGCGCCTGATGCTGAAACAATATATGTTATATTCGCAGTAAATGAAGATGAACAACTTGTTGGTGTTCTATCACTTAGAGATCTTATTGTAGCTGAGAATGATGCATACATTGAAGATGTTATGAGTGAACGTGTCATCAGTGCTAATGTCGGTGATGACCAAGAAGATATCGCTCAATTAATGAGAGACTACGATTTTATAGCAGTTCCAGTTGTAGATTATCAAAATCATTTACTAGGTATTATTACCATTGATGATATCCTGGATGTTATGGATGAAGAAGCAAGTGAAGACTACTCACGATTAGCTGGGGTATCTGACATTGATTCTACAAGTGACTCAGTGTTTAAAACGGCGAGTAAAAGGTTACCATGGCTCATTGTGTTAACATTTTTGGGTATGATCACTGCTACTATATTAGGTAGTTTTGAAGATACATTATCTCAAGTGGCATTACTTGCAGCATTTATTCCAATTATAAGCGGTATGTCAGGAAATTCTGGTACACAATCATTAGCTGTTTCTGTCCGTAATATATCTACTGGGGAAATAAATGAACAGAGTAAATTTAAGATTGCATTGCGAGAAGCGGGAAGTGGTTTATTATCTGGTATTGTATGTGCAGCTATCCTTTTCTTAATTATTGTGGTTATATTCAGACAACCTTTATTAGCTTTAATAGTAGGTGGAAGTTTGACATGTGCAATGACAGTAGGTACATTGGTTGGTTCAATGATTCCTCTAGTAATGAACAAATGTAAAATTGATCCTGCTGTTGCAAGTGGTCCTTTTATTACAACAATTAATGACATTGTGAGTATGCTTATTTATTTTGGATTAGCTACATCATTCATGTCATACCTAACATAAGGAGGTCATATGGAATTCTTATCTTTAGTTATAGTCGTCGTAGCTGCATTTATGACTCCGATCATTGTGCATCGTTTTAATATAAACTTTCTTCCTGTTGTTGTAGCTGAAATATTGATGGGGATAGTGATAGGACACTCTTTTCTCAATTTAGTGGAAAGAGATGCATTTCTTAATATTTTATCTACGCTTGGGTTTATCTTTTTAATGTTTTTAAGTGGTCTGGAAATTGACTTTAATGCATTTAAAAAGGATTCACGTCCAAGACAAGGAGAAGATAAACATGAAAAGGATGTACCTGGTCATCTTAAGCTGGCACTGACAGTATTTGCATTTATTATGATGATTTCCGTTGTTTTAGCTTTTGCATTTAAATGGTTAGGATTGGTTAATGATGTCCTTTTAATGGTGATTATTATTTCAACAATTTCGTTAGGAGTTGTAGTACCAACCCTTAAAGAAATGAACATTATGCGTACAACGATAGGACAATTTATTTTACTAGTAGCTGTATTAGCAGATTTATTTACCATGATTTTACTAACTGTTTATGGTGCCATTTATGGTGAAGGTGGTAGTACGATATGGCTTACAGGTATTTTAGTTGTATTTACAGTTGTCTTTTATGTAATCGGTGTGTTATTTAAACGTATGTCCTTCTTACAAAAGTTAATGGATGGTACAACGCAAATAGGTATTAGAGCGGTATTTGCACTTATTATTTTATTAGTAGCACTTGCTGAAGGTGTTGGTGCTGAATACATATTAGGTGCATTCCTTGCCGGTGTTGTTGTTTCTTTACTTAAACCTAATGAAGAGATGGTAGAAAAATTAGATTCCTTTGGTTATGGTTTCTTTATTCCAATTTTCTTTATCATGGTAGGCGTCGATTTAGATATCCCGAGCTTAATTAAAGAACCGTCGTTGTTACTCATTATACCTGTACTCATTTTTTCATTTATCATTTCAAAACTGATACCAGTATTTTACATTAGACGCTGGTTTGACACTAAAACTACCATTGCATCTGCTTTCTTGCTTACATCAACTTTATCACTTGTTATAGCTGCGGCTAAAATTGCTGAAAAATTAAAAGCGATTTCTCCGGAAACTTCCGGCATTTTAATTCTTAGTGCTGTAATCACATGTGTGTTCGTACCCGTGATATTCAAGAAGATGTTCCCAATTCCTAATGAAGTGGGACGCCGCATTGAAGTAAGTATGATTGGTAAGAATCAATTAACTATTCCAATAGCACAAAATTTAACTTCTCAGTTATATGATATTTCTTTATACTATCGAAAAGATTTGAGTGATAGTAGAAAGCTCTCTGACGATATTACTATGATAGAAATAGCAGATTACGAGGAAGATTTACTAGAACGCTTGGGACTTTTCGAGCGAGATATTGTTGTATGTTCTACGAATGATGACAAGATAAATAAAAGCGTTGCGTTAATGGCTAAAAACCACGGTGTTAAACGTGTTATATGTCGACTTGAAAGTACAAACGAAGATCCAACATTGAAACATCAAGGTATAGAGGTGTTTAGTAATTATTTAAGTAATAAAATCTTACTAAAAAGTTTAATAGAAACACCTAATATGCTGAATTTATTAAGTAATGTAGAAACATCTCTATATGAAATTCAAATGTTAAATTATCAATATGAAAATATTCAATTACGTAACTTCCCATTTGGTGGCGATATTATTTTTGTTCGTATTATAAGAGATAATGATTCAATCGTACCTCATGGTGATACACAGTTACGCTATAAAGATCGTTTGATTGTGACGGGAACTAAAGAATATGTAGATGAATTAAAGCAAGAATTGGAATTTTATTATTAAACTCGGCATTGTTTGTGTTTTATAAGGTTTCGGTTATGTACGTTATTGTTATTATTTATCTAAGATAAAAAGTTAAATGTATTTTAATAAGTATCATAACTTAGAAATAAATTGTTTAAAAGTTTTGTTTCTATGTTGACGTCGCTTTTTCGATAACAAAAAGTATTAAGCACTTTTAGTCAGTTGCTTAATACTTTTTTTACATCAAAAAGCTACTCTTCTGATGTTGAAAATATAGTAAAAAGTATTTCAAGTAGATATGATTATCTTCAAAAAAGTATCATGTAATTGTGGAACGGGTGGGTCACAAGGATAAGCTTATGATTCTTTTCAGCCGTTATTGTAACTAGTAAGAGGAACAAATTAGATTTAATATGCGAAAATTTGTTGGCGTTGACATAGTAAATTCAACAAAAGGATTAGGTACTAGAGAAAAAGTTGATTGGACTGGTCATTAAATTTACAAAATAATTGTTTTTAAAACCAAGGAATTTATTTTAGAAGCAAAAGGTGCATTGTATTATGAAAAAATTACAGGATAATTTTCAAGTGGTTGTAAAAAATGTTGAAAATAATGCCAGGTATTTTAGTAATAAAGCAGAATAAGTCGAAAAAATGTTAGAGAAGCTGTCAACAATATCAAAAAACTAGCAAATCCAATGAAATGGAGTTGGTGAAACAAGATGGATTATGTATACACAATTTATAAAAATCCTAGATATAAAATCATTCAAAAAGAAAATCGCTATTTAATGGTCGATTTAGAACAAAATTGGTATTCATATCTGTGTCCTATGTTGAACTGGTTTATACCTATTAAATGCACAGAATTGACTTATCAAGAGTTCAACAATTTAAATATATTTAATAATGTGGGACAAAACAGTCATGGTATGATGGCTGCCGGTATTGTTGTTACTATCAGTGTGTTATTAAGAAGTATTGTGGGTTTTATGGATATTAATATTAGTCGAATATGGGTAGCGATAATGTTTTTAATCGGGTTTATCGCCGTGATTGCGTTACGTCTATCTATAAGAAAGAAGTTGAATCATCCAGCATTTAATAAAAATAGTATACAAAAAGTCATGTTGATTCCTTCATTTAAAAATTTAGTGCTGGTGGTGTTTTGTTATTTCATGTTCCTATTTTTTCAATTGCTCCTATTCAAATGATTTTTGTTGATAATCAAAATATTTTTGGTTATATAGGTTGGTTAGTTACGTTGTTTCTGTTTACTATTATGAACATAGTTTCGATTTCTGATAGAAAAGTACATGCTAAAACTAAAAACATAGGAAGACAGGTGAAATAGTGTGGAAACAATAGGAAACTTTATATATTTAAAAGAAGGTTCCCAAAAGTTAATGATTATCAATCGTGGGCCAATTGTAGAAATTGAGGGTTAAAAGTATTTGTTCGATTATTCAGCAAGTAAATACCCAGTTGGTGTTGTAGAAGATCAAATATACTATTTCAACTAAGAGAATTTTGATAACGTTATATTTGAAGGCTATTCTGATCAAGATGAAACAAGATTTCAAGAATTATTTAAAGAGATGATGGGTAATTTGGATGAAGATATTAAACGTGAGACTGTTCAACAAAAAAGATAGTTACGGACTGATTTAACATAAGTTATAATTATCATAAGTTACCTATAATAAAATAAATTTTGTTCGTAAATCGTTAAAAATATACAATGAATATGATTATTGTGGTCATTTTATTTTGCTTTATTATCAGGTACTAAAAATGTTAAACTATTAAGGGTATAAAGGGTTAGTAATCATAAAGTTAGCCAGCCTGTAGTAATAATCAATTTAAATTAAGGAGTCACTATCATGTTAAATTTAGAAAATAAAACCTACGTCATTATGGGTATTGCGAATAAACGTAGTATCGCATTTGGCGTCGCTAAAGTATTAGATCGATTAGGTGCTAAACTAGTATTTACATATCGTAAAGAGCGTAGTCGTAAAGAATTAGAAAAATTATTAGAACAATTAAATCAATCTGAACATTATCTCTATGAAATTGATGTCCAAAATGATGAAGATATCATTAATGGTTTTGCTCAAATCGGAAAAGATGTAGGCCAGATAGATGGTGTTTATCATTCAATCGCATTTGCCAATATGGAA
Organism: Staphylococcus sp. HMSC068G11; assembly: GCF_001815825.1. NCBI lineage: Bacteria > Bacillati > Bacillota > Bacilli > Caryophanales > Staphylococcaceae > Staphylococcus > Staphylococcus sp. HMSC068G11. The sequence goes on along the minus strand of NZ_KV822098.1, from coordinate 420,675 downwards.
GATTTACGAGGTCGATTTTCAGAAACATCTCGCGAAGGTTTCTTACTTGCACAAGAAATCAGTTCATATTCACTTACACTCGTAGCTCATGAAGCCAAAAAACTTATGCCTGAAGGTGGAAGTATTGTTGCGACGACTTATATTGGTGGTGAGGCAGCAGTTCAAAACTATAATGTTATGGGTGTAGCTAAAGCAAGTTTAGAGGCGAATGTTAAATATTTAGCTTTAGACTTAGGTGAAGATAATATTCGTGTCAACGCAATTTCTGCAGGGCCAATTCGTACTTTAAGTGCTAAAGGTGTAGGTGGATTTAATACAATTCTTAAAGAAATTGAAGCGAGAGCGCCGTTAAAACGCAACGTTGATCAAGAAGAAGTAGGTAAGACGGCTGCGTATTTGTTAAGTGATCTTTCAAGTGGTGTAACTGGAGAGAACATCCACGTTGATGGTGGATTCCACGCAATTAAATAATTATTGATAAATTAAAAAATCAGATAGTATAATCTCACAATTGGTGCACAGGGATGATTTGAAATTAAAAATCATCCCTGTTTTTGTGTATAAGAATGCGTTTTGACATTTAATTATTCAAAAAAATAAAGTGACAATCGCAATGCTACTTTGATATTTATAATATATTTAATGTATAAATATCGATTTTAGATGACACTATTTATTTTGTTGTTAGAAATGTATCGGAGGTTAAAAATTTTATTAAATGCATAATTCCATATAAACAGTAGAAATGACGGAGCTCTATAAGAGGACATGTTTCATTGCTTTCGTGTCTAAAAAAACCAAGGACATCTAATTATGTCCTTGGCTTGAATTGGTGGTATAATTTTCAATCTTATGATGATAGCTATTATTAATCTTTAACATTACTATTTGCTTTATCGACAATACGTTGACGATATTTAAAAATGTTGCTCACTAATGTTTTGATTACAGCGTATAATGGAACTGCAACAAGAATGAGTGTGAATCCACCTAAATCTCCAGCTGCAAGTATAACTACAATAATAGTTAATGGGTGAATGCTTAATGATTTACCCATTACATTAGGAGTAATCACGTTACCTTCAAGTTGTTGTGCGATTAATGTTACGACACATACCCAAATAAAAGTTGAAGGACCATCAATAATACCTAGTATCGCTGCCGGTGCAAAAGATAACCATGGACCCAAAAATGGTATTAAGTTAGCTACGCCGGCGAATAATACTAATAAAGGCGTATATGGTAATCCTATAATCGTATAACCTATATATAAAATAATACCTAATATGATACTAACTGTCACTTGACCTTGAATATATGATTTTAAAGTGAAGTTTAAGTCTTTTAATAAATCTACAACAAAAACTTTACGTTCTCCTTTGAAAAATTTACCGATTGCTGGGATAAATTTTTCATGATCTTTTAGCATATATATCAGGAAGAAGGGTACCATTATTAATAAAAATACAGTTGAGATGAAAGACGTAATATATGACACTGAATTAGATAAAATAGACGTTGCGCCATCTCCCATGGATTTAACTGCTTTATTAATACGATGTGTGACATCATCTGGTAATTTATCCATTTGTCTTAACGAGAAATTAATTAATTGTTCGGCTTCTCTTTGTAATGATGGTGTTTGTTTAATTAAATTATTAATATTGGAAATAATGATAGGTGCTATAAATGATACCACAATAGCGATGATAGCTATTAATCCTATGAATATTGTTGTTATACTAGCCCAACGTGGAAAGCCCCACTTTTCTAATATGTTTTGAAAAGGTAAACATATGTAAAAGAGAAATCCACTAATTAAAAATGGAAGGAAGACTGAACCAATGATAGTAGCTATTGGAGCAAATACTTCATGTACTTCCATAAATAGTTTGATGAGTATGAACAGCATAATAAAAAATATTCCTGTTCTAAACCAAACCTTATTGAACATAGATTGTGATCCTCCTATTTTATTCTTTTTCATACTCAATAAGTATATATCAAAACTCAGTCATTAAAAAGAGTAAATACTTTTACAATATAACTGAATGCACTGTATTTTTAATAAAATGAAAAAACTAGTATGAAATTAATTTGTATACGAGCTTGCTATAAATTTAAAAGTATTATAAGTATTGATACAATAGTATTAACATTACAAGGGAGCATCGGTTTATGTCGGAGTTTAAAGTAGGTAAGATTAATAAAAAAATAATACATAGTGATATTTTAAATAGGGATGTAACATTATCGGTTTATTTACCTGAGGATTATACAAACTTATTTAAATATCAGTTGATTTTTTGCTTTGATGGTTTAGATTTTTTTAGATTTGGTAGAATACAACGTATATATGAACAGTTACGTGAAGAGCAATCAATACAACGTGCAATTATAGTAGGATTCCATTACGAAGATGTTGAAAAACGTAGGGAAGAATTTCATCCTTCAGGACGTCGTTCTAATTTAACCATTAAAGCAATGGGAAAAGAAATTCTTCCTTATATCGATGCGACATTTCCAACTTATAAAGTAGGTAATACAAGGTTACTTATTGGAGATAGTTTAGCAGGAAGTATCGCTTTGATGACTGCAATGACTTATCCAACTATATTTAGTCAAGTTGCGTTATTGAGCCCAATGTATAATGAAAATATTAAGCAAAAATTTGATACATGTATGAATAAAGATCAATTGACGATATGGCATGCCATTGGTTTAGAAGAAGAAGATTTTATTTTACCAACTAATGGTAAAAGAGCTAACTTTTTAACACCTAACCGCGAATTGAACCAACTGATTAAAGAAGGTAATACTGAATATTTCTATAAAGAATTTAAGGGTGGACATCATTGGAAATCATGGAAACCACTGCTAGGAGATATTCTCTTGAAATTTCTAAGTAATCAAATAAATGGAAAATATGTTTAATAAAGTAATATAAATAAAATAGTATGTTAGCGAATGGTTATTGAATACGATAAATCTATTAATTTCAGAAATGTAATTGTTTTCATGATAAAAGTAACGGTTTTCAAAAAGTTTTGATATAATAGGAATAAGTTAAACAAAGGAGGAATTTAAATGATTTTAGGATTAGCATTGGTTCCGTCAAAGTCATTTCAAGATGAGGTGAATGCTTACCGCAAGCGATATGACAATCATTATGCTCAAATAATGCCTCATATCACGATTAAACCTCAATTTGAAATCGATGATCATGATTTTAATTTAATTAAAGATGAAGTGAAAAATCGAATTTCTAGTATAAAACCAGTAGAAGTACATGCTACAAAGGCATCTAATTTTGCTCCAATCAGTAATGTTATATACTTCAAAGTTGCTAAAACAGAACCATTAGAGCAATTATTTAATCAATTTAATACAGAAGATTTTTACGGTACTGCTGAACATCCTTTTGTACCTCATTTTACAATTGCCCAAGGTCTAACAAGTCAAGAGTTTGAAGATATATATGGTCAAGTAAAATTAGCAGGGGTAGACCATAGAGAAATGATCGAAGAACTATCGTTACTTCAATATAGTGAAGAAGAAGACAAATGGATTATTATTGAAACTTTTACATTGGGATAAGAAATCCAAAATTGTAAAGTGAAATTGAATTTACAGAATCATATTGTTAAATACAAGAAGAGCGCTAAAATCAACTAAAAACGCCAAATCCTATTGTGTTTCAGTGGGATTTGGCGTTTTTATATGAAACATAATTATATTGTATAGTTAATCATTCAAAAAGATTAATGTACGTTTTATATTGAATATTCATATTTCAACTGCATATCAATGACGTTTCATTAATATATACAACTCATCTTTATATAAACGATTTATAGATTTTAAGGTTTAACCCTTCTGTTTGTTTTAATAAAGTAATATCCGTAAAATACTGCAAGTGCAAGAAAAATCATCGCTGAAAAGTAAAAAGTATTATTTAAATTATTAGTAAATTGAGTAATTAGACCTCCGACTAGTGGACCTATCATTGAACCGAAGCCTTGAACACTGTTGAACACGCCCCACGTTTCTTCCTGTTCGTTAGGATTAATATGACCAGCCATAAAGGTATTCCAAGCCGGTAAGAGGATACCATACATAAGCCCAATAAACAGCCCTATGGTCCAAACTATATATATATTTGTAATTGTAGATAGCCCGAATATAAGAATTGTATATAGTATAAAGCCACTAAAAATAACTCCATACATAAAACCTTTGCTATTATTATCGATGATTTTTGATAAAAATAACATAGAGAAAGCACACCCTATGCCACCAATAATGATTGCTATTGTATATTCAACGGTTGATACTTTCACAACTTGCGTTGCATATTTTGGGAGAATAGGTACAAGTGCTGCTATAGCTGCTCCTTGTAACAAGATACCTGGAAATAGAATAAGATGACGTTGTGTAACATCTACAATTTGTTTTAATTGTGCTTTCACAGGTTTAGTATTGTAATTTGTTAAGTTGATATTAACAAAATAGTATAGAATCCAGGCAATAAGCACAACCAAGGCCATCAAAAATGCAAAACGAGTAGGATGGAATTTAATAAGTAAGTTCATGATAACCATACCTACCAATAAACCTAGCAACCATGAAAAGTATACATAACCCATTTGTTTGCCGCGGTTTCTTTCATCTACACTAGATAGCATAATAACCCAAATCGGACTCACAGCAATTCCTAACATAATAGCACTGAAAATAATTATGAATGGTGATGCCGGGAACCATATCACTAAAAACAAGCTTATAAAAGCAAGTAAGAATCCAGATGTAAGTACTAATTTTGAACCAAACTTTTTAAGTAAAAAGCCGATGACAAAATTTGTTGCAGCATCTGCGATAAAGTGAATGGAAAAAGCAAATGATGTGATTGCTATTGCGATAGAGGTCACTGTAGGTAAAAAGTTTATATAACTTAATATGTACATACCTCTTGCAAATTCCATCAGAAACAGAATTACCAACATCATAACAAAGTTTCTGTTACTTGAGTAATTACTTGACGAAGAATCTTGCATACAAAGGAACCTTTCCATAGATTTCATCAGGTTGAGATGAGTGACCTATTAAATCTAATAAATCTTTACAAATCTTTCTAGTAGAATACCCTACCTTTGATTCTAGCATCTTAGATGACATAACCTTTAAAGTCTCTTCGTTATTTGTTAAGTCAGAAACAATATCAATTGCCTCATTTGGAGTATCTGCTATTTTTCCAAATCCTTTACTTTCAAAGTAATATGCATTTTCAAGTTCTTGACCAGGTGCAGGGTTTAAAAAAATCATAGGAATACAACGACTAAGTCCTTCGGAAATTGTGATACCACCAGGTTTGGTAATCATTAGTTGGCTTGATGCCATCCACTCATTCATGTGATTTGTATAGCCTAATATTTTTACACTTGGATTATCTTTGAACTTAGCTTTTAATGAACGTTTAAGTTCTTTACTACGTCCACAAATCATGACTACTTGCGAATTTGGACTTTTTTCTAAAATATTATTAATCATATAGTCAAAGCCTTTTGAAACGCCAAATGCACCTGCTGACATTAATATAGTAGGTTTGGAAGGATCTAAATGTTGTTGCGATAACCATTCTTCTTTATCAATAGATTCTTCAAATTTATCAGCAATAGGAATGCCTGTCACTTTAATATATGAAGCAGGAACACCAGCTTCAATGAAATCATCTTTAGTATCTTTTGTTGCTACATAATATCTTTGTGAATAGGGTGTAATCCAATTTTTATGCATGCGATAATCTGTCATAACTGTCGCAATAGGGATATTTATATTAAATTGTTCGGTCAACACTGACATCACAGGTGTTGGAAATGTTAATAATATGAGATCAGGCTTTTCTTTAATAAGTAAGTTGATGAGTTTATTTAATCCATAATATTTATAAAAACATTTATCGAGCTCATTAGGGCGACTATAATAAAATCGTTTATATGTATTTCTAAAATATTTAAAGCTATTGATATACCATTTCTTACATATAGAAGTCATAATTGGATGAGCTTCCATAAACAAATCATGTTGAATGACTGATAAATGATTGAGATTCATCTCATTCAATTGGTTGACAATACTTTGCGTGACTTGCATATGACCGTTACCAAATGATCCAGTAATAATCAATATCTTTTTATTTTGAGTAACCATTTATAGCCACCCTCCGTTAATTTTTAAAATTTATAATAATTGTAACGTATTTTCATACATTGTAAAAGGAAAAGAAGTGTACCATTTATTGTATTTAAATACTATAAATACGGCGTGCAATACAATGCTTTGTCATAAATTGCTTTATAAAGTGTTCATTATTTATTAAGTATGGTTGCAAGATAACGAAACTAAATTTGAACACATTCTGCATGATTTTAGTATTATCTTCAAAAAATCTTAGTATTTGCTATATATTATGTTAATACATGTATATCTTAGCATTATTAAAATATGGAATGAATTATTTAAAGGTGAGCGCAACAAAATTTTAAGTATATTTTAACACTACCTTAACAGTCTTTAATGAATGATTTTATCACTATCTAATAGAACGTGATTCGGATATATTACGTCAATTATGATTAAAAATAAATTAATAAGACTTATAATTATAAATTTATCAACGATAATAAAACGTGTATAATAGACTTATTGTAAAAAAAGGAGCGATACATTTTGAATGCAAGTGCGTTGTTCAAAAAAATTAGAGTAAAAAATGTAATTGGTACATTAGATATACAGGTGGACGATATTACCACTGACTCACGTACAGCTAAAGAGGGAAGTCTATTTGTAGCATCTAAAGGATATACGGTAGATAGTCATAAGTTTTGTCAAAATGTAGTAGATCAAGGTTGTAGTATTGTTGTTGTCAATAGAGAACTCAAACTTAAAGGTAATGTGACGCAAGTTGTTGTTCCAGACACTTTACGTGTTGCAAGTCTATTGGCACATGAATTATATGAGTTTCCAAGTCACCAACTGACGACATATGGTGTTACGGGGACGAACGGTAAGACATCGATTGCAACTATGATTCATTTAATTTATAGAAAATTGAATAAAAATAGTGCATATCTAGGTACGAATGGATTTCAAGTTAATGAAACAAAAACAAAAGGTGCGAATACAACACCAGAAACAGTAGCATTAACAAAAAAGATTAAAGAAGCAGTTGATGCCAATGCAGAAGCAATGACGATGGAAGTTTCTAGTCATGGATTGGCCTTAGGTCGACTTAGAGGTGTAGAATTTGACGTTGCTATCTTTTCAAATTTGACTCAAGATCATTTAGACTTTCATGGAACTATGGAAGCTTATGGACATGCTAAATCGTTATTATTTAGCCAGCTTGGTGAAGATTTGTCTAAAGAAAAATATGTTGTATTAAATAATGATGATGACTTCTCCGATTATTTAGCAAGTGTGACCCCCTATGAAGTATTTACATATGGTATTACACACGAAGCGCAATTTATGGCTAAAAACATTAAAGAATCTTTGCAAGGTGTAGAATTTGAATTTTGTACTCCTTTTGGAAGTTTTCCAGTTAGATCTCCTTATGTAGGTAGATTTAACATTTCAAATATTATGGCTGCTATGATTGCGGTTTGGAGTAAGGGAACAAATTTAAATGAAATTATTAATGCTGTTACTGAACTTGAACCTGTAGAGGGTCGCTTAGAAGTACTTGACCCATCACTTCCTATAGATTTGATTATAGATTATGCACATACTGCAGATGGTATGAATAAACTGATTGATGCTGTACAACCATTTGTTAAACAAAAGCTGATCTTTTTAGTAGGTATGGCTGGGGAAAGAGATTTAACGAAAACACCTGAGATGGGGAGAGTAGCATGTCGAGCAGATTATGTTATTTTTACTCCAGATAATCCTGCTAACGATGACCCTAAAATGTTGACAGCTGAATTAGCTAAAGGCGCAACGCATGAGAATTATATAGAGTTTGATGACCGTGCAGAAGGTATTAGACACGCGATTGATATTGCTGAACCAGGAGATACAGTTGTTTTGGCCTCAAAAGGTAGAGAGCCTTATCAAATTATGCCTGGTCATGTTAAAGTCCCACATCGCGATGACTTAATTGGTTTAAAAGCAGCATATCAAAAATTTGGTGGTGGACCTGTTGAAGATTAAATCACTTCAGTTTCATGGAATGATGATGAACGTATATCACCATCAGTCTAATGATTCAATCATGTTAGCTATTCCAGAACTTTTTTGGTCCATTGAATTATCCAAAGAGTTAGATACAGATCAACTATATGAAGAATTAGTGATGCAATTATTCAATTTGTTGACTGAAGTTGAAGCAGATACATTAGCACGTAATATAACTGATTTGATTAGAAATGAATCCAAAGGAGAATGATAAATGAATTTAAAAGAAGAAATAGAGTCAAGAAAGACATTTGCCATCATTTCACACCCTGATGCTGGTAAAACCACTTTAACTGAAAAATTGTTGTATTTCAGTGGAGCGATTCGTGAAGCTGGGACAGTTAAAGGGAAAAAGACGGGTAAATTTGCAACAAGTGATTGGATGAAGGTAGAACAAGAACGTGGTATCTCAGTTACAAGCTCTGTAATGCAATTTGATTATGATGATTATAAGATAAATATTTTAGATACGCCGGGACATGAAGATTTTTCAGAGGATACGTATCGTACATTAATGGCAGTAGATAGTGCGGTTATGGTTATTGACTGTGCTAAAGGTATAGAACCACAAACATTAAAATTATTTAAAGTTTGTAAAATGCGAGGTATTCCTATTTTTACATTCATCAATAAATTGGATAGAGTAGGGAAAGAGCCATTTGAATTACTTGATGAAATAGAAGAAACACTTAATATTGACACTTATCCAATGAATTGGCCTGTTGGTATGGGACAAAATTTCTTTGGTATTATTGATAGACACTCTAAAACGATTGAACCATTTAGAGATGAAGAAAATTTATTACATTTAAACGAAGATTACGAACTTAAAGAAGAACACGCGATAAAAAATGATAGTGCATTTGAACAAGCAATTGAAGAAATGATGCTTGTCGATGAAGCGGGTGAAGCATTTGATAATGAAGCGTTACTGAACGGTGAATTAACACCTGTTTTCTTTGGGTCGGCATTAGCAAACTTCGGCGTACAAAATTTCTTAAATGCATACGTTGATCATGCACCAATGCCTAATGCGAGACAAACTAAAGAAGAGGTTGATGTTAGTCCATTCGACACAGATTTTTCTGGGTTTATCTTTAAAATCCAAGCCAATATGGATCCGAAGCATCGTGACAGAATTGCATTTATGCGCGTGGTAAGTGGTGCGTTTGAAAGAGGAATGGATGTAACCTTACAAAGAACAAATAAAAAACAAAAAATAACTCGTTCCACATCATTTATGGCTGATGATAAAGAAACTGTTAATCGTGCTGTAGCAGGCGATATTATTGGTTTGTATGATACAGGTAACTATCAAATAGGTGATACCTTAGTTGGCGGTAAGCAGAAATATAGCTTCCAAGAGTTACCACAATTTACTCCAGAAATATTTATGAAGGTTTCTGCCAAAAATGTAATGAAACAAAAGCATTTTCATAAAGGAATTGAACAGCTTGTTCAAGAAGGTGCAATTCAATATTATAAAACGTTGCACACTAATCAAATTATCTTAGGTGCTGTGGGTCAATTACAATTTGAGGTTTTTGAACACCGTATGAATAATGAATATAATGTAGATGTGGTTATGGAACCAGTCGGACGTAAAATTGCGCGTTGGATTGAAAATGAAGAAGATATTAAAGATAATATGAATACCTCTAGATCAATTTTAGTAAAAGATAGATACGACAATTATGTATTCCTATTTGAAAATGAATTTGCAACGCGTTGGTTTGAAGAAAAATTCTCTGATATTAAACTGTATAGCTTATTATAATTAAATGTTTAAACTTATCACTTTTCGGGCACACCGTAGTATATGAAAAATGTTTATATTGCTATGCAGTGTCATAGTATGTATACTGAAAATAACAAATAAATACCTATGACAAAACTGTCAGAGGGGAGTAACTTGAGAATAGTTATTCAATGCATTTAAACTGCTAATAACTATTCAACACTTTATCGTCATTACGAAGATAAGTCTTCCGGTAAAGTGGGCAAAACTATTGCTAAGTGAGACCTTTGCTATTTAATTAGCATAGGTCTCTTTATTTGTATTTAAACTAAAAGGAGTTGTCCACAATGGATCCGAGTTTGATTTTACCTTATTTATGGGTACTTTTAGTACTTGTATTTTTAGAAGGATTATTAGCAGCTGATAATGCAATTGTAATGGCGGTAATGGTTAAACACCTACCACCTAAACAACGAAAAAAAGCACTTTTTTATGGCCTATTAGGTGCATTTATTTTTAGATTTATTGCTTTATTCTTAATAAGTATTATTGCAAACTTCTGGTGGATTCAAGCAGCTGGTGCTGTTTACTTAATCTATATGTCTATTAAAAATTTATGGCAATTTTTCCATCAGTCAAATGAAAAACATCATAAAGAAACAGGAGACGAACATCACTTCGATGAAACAGGCAACGAAAAAGAAGTAGGCCCTAAATCTTTTTGGGGAACAGTATTTAAAGTTGAATTCGCCGATATCGCGTTTGCAATTGATTCGATGCTTGCCGCATTAGCCATAGCCGTTACATTACCAAAAGTTGGCATACATTTTGGTGGTATGGATTTAGGTCAATTTATTGTTATGTTCCTCGGTGGAATGATAGGTGTCATCCTGATGAGATTTGCAGCAACTTGGTTTGTAGAATTGTTGAATAAATATCCAGGACTAGAAGGTGCTGCGTTTGCAATTGTAGGTTGGGTAGGTATTAAACTTGTTGTAATGGTACTTGCACATCCTGATATTGGCGTTTTACCAGAAGCATTTCCACATAGTGCTTTATGGCAAACAATCTTCTGGGTAGTATTAGTTGGCTTAGTATTAATAGGATGGTTAACTTCAGCAATTGGCAACAAGAAAAAAGGTAACCAAAAATAATTTGATTGATACGCTAGAACCTTTGCTTAATAATAAATTAAGTGGAGGTTCTTTTTATTTTAATTTTTATTAGAACATTGCAGTTTTATAGTTAAAATATTAAACTTTAGTTTATAAACGAATTTAAAATGATGATATATAGTATTAAAATAACTTAAATTTAACAGATAAAGAATGAGTTAAAGAAACTATAGGAGTGGTCTTCTAGTGGATAACGATAAAAAACAAGTCATACCACGCAGTCAATATCGCCGTAAAAGACGTGAGTACTTTCATAACGAAGAGCGAGAAGAGCGCATTAGACGCGAGAAAATAGAGAAGGAGAATCAAGCTAAAAGAGAACAGCATCAAACTAAAGTTAATGAGGAACGTGTTAAAGATAATTTGAGAAAAGCAAGAATAGAAAAACTGACTCAAGAGGAAATTCATCAACAACGTGATGATAAAAGTTATAAACAAAATAATCAAATGAGTAAATCAAAAGACGACGATAATAAAATTGGAGAAGAAAGTTTACATGATGTTCGAGTTTTAAGTGACACCTCCACGTTACCGCATCAAAGTAAGTCAAAACAGTTGAATGATAATCAATCAAAGGAAAATCAATATCATAATAAAGTAATTGAATCCTCAGAAAATAAGTCAATAAAAGAGCATGATAATACTTCTGGAAACGAAAGTAAACAACATACTAAATTGACTTCAAAGGACTCCATGTTAGGTGTAAATTCTAATCATACAGAGCAAGATTCAAGAGGTACACAACCATATTCTTCAAAACATAGCTATTCACAACCAGAAGATAAAGACAACGATAATACTCACCAAGCGCAATTTCTTAAAAAAGAAGGCGAACAAGGTAGCAGAGCCGAAAATATTAAAAAAATTAATGAATTTAAACAATTAGTAATAGCTTTCTTTAAAGAACACTGGCCTAAAATGTTAATTATTATAGGTATTATAGTATTACTTTTAATATTAAATGCCATATTCACTACAGTTAATAAAAATGATCATACAAATGATAGTGCATTTAACGGTACAACTAAAGATGAAACAACAGCGATGAAAATTGCTAAAAACTCTGTTAAGTCAGTTGTAACAGTCGAGAATGATTTGTCTAATGACACGACTGTGTCTGATAACAAAAATGAATCTGATAATGAGATAGGTTCAGGTGTCGTCTACAAAAAAGTGGGCGACTCTATTTATATTTTTACTAATGCACACGTCGTTGGTAATCAAGAAAAACAAAAAGTAACATATGGTAATGATAAATCTGTGACAGGTAAGGTGATTGGTAAAGATAAATGGTCTGATTTAGCAGTTGTAAAAGCTAAAGTTGCTGACGAAAATATTAAACCAATGACTATGGGGGATTCTAATAATATTAAATTGGCTGAACCTATTTTAGTTATAGGAAATCCTCTAGGCACAGACTTTAAAGGAAGTGTTTCTCAAGGTATTGTGTCTGGACTCAATCGTCATGTACCTGTTGACATTGATAAAAATGATAACTATGATGCTCTGATGAAAGCTTTTCAAATTGATGCGCCTGTGAACCCGGGAAATTCAGGTGGTGCTGTAGTCGATAGAGATGGTAGACTCATAGGTATAGTTTCTTTAAAAATTGATATGCATAATGTAGAAGGAATGGCTTTTGCGATACCTATTAATGATGTACGTAAGATTGCGAAAGAATTAGAGCATAAAGGTAAAGTGAACTATCCAAATACTGAAATCAAAATCAAAAATGTTGGTGATCTTGACGATTCTGAACGTAATGCAATCAACTTACCAACTAAAGTGAATCATGGTGTATTAATCGGTGAAGTGAAAGAAAATGGTTTAGGAGACAAGTCAGGTTTAAAAAAAGGTGATGTAATAGTAGAATTAGATGGTAAGAAGATTGAAGATAACTTACGATATAGACAAGTCATATACAGTCATTATGATGATCAGAAAACAATCACTGCTAAAATTTATCGAAATGGTGCGGAGAAAAATATTAAAATCAAATTGAAATAAATGTTGAGGTGAAAATCATGTCAGTTTTAAGTCAGCTGCTTAAAAAATCTAGCCCTCAACAAGGGATTATACTCTATTATCTATTTGCCATAGTCGTTGCATTTTTATTATTAAATTTGCCATATGTCCATAAGCAAGGGGTTGAGGTTAATCCGATTGATACACTTTTTGTAGCTGTATCAGGTATTAGTGTTACGGGATTATCACCAATTACTATAGTCGACACATATTCAACCTTTGGTCAAATTATCATACTTATTATTTTGAACATCGGTGGTATAGGTGTTATGGCTATTGGAACCATGCTTTGGGTTGTTTTAGGCAAACATATTGGAATTAGAGAGCGACAACTCATTATGTTAGATAATAATAGAGATACTATGAGTGGAACGGTTAAAATAATTTTAGAAATTGTAAGAACAATTTTTATTATTGAGTTTATAGGTGCACTCTTACTCGCGTTTTACTTTTATCGGGATAATCCTGATTTAAAAAACGCATTAATGCAAGGCGTTTTTGTGTCAGTATCTGCTACGACTAACGGTGGTCTTGATATTACTGGTGAATCTTTAGTTCCCTATGCAAAAGACTATTTTGTACAAACGATAGTAATGTTCTTAATTGTGTTAGGATCTATAGGCTTTCCAGTTTTATTGGAGTTAAAAGCTTATATTAAGAATCGAGTAACTAATTTTAGATTCTCATTATTCACAAAAATAACGACAACAACGTACTTATTCTTATTTTTATTCGGCGTTATTGTTGTATTAATATTAGAACATAGCAATGCATTTAAAGGATTGAGTTGGCATCAATCACTATTTTATGCATTGTTCCAATCATCAACGACCAGAAGTGCAGGTTTGCAAACGATAGATGTGTCACATTTTAGCGACGCAACAAATATTTTAATGGGATTATTGATGTTTATAGGGTCATCTCCTAGTTCTGTAGGAGGCGGAATTAGAACAACAACATTTGCTATTTTAATTTTGTTTGTTATTAACTTTAATAATACTGGTGACAAAACAGGTATTAAAATTTTTAACAGAGAAGTACATATTATGGATGTACAAAGATCATTTGCCGTATTTACTATGGCGTCATTAATTACATTTATTAGCATGATTATTATATCTGCCACTGAACAAGGCAAGTTGTCCTTTCTACAAATTTTCTTTGAAGTAATGTCTGCGTTTGGTACATGTGGTTTAAGCTTAGGTGTGACAAGCGATATCAACGACATTACCAAGGTTGTATTAATGATATTAATGTTTATAGGTCGTGTAGGCCTCATTTCATTCATCATTATGTTAGCTGGACGTAAAGAACCCGAAAAATATAGCTATCCTAAAGAACGTATACAAATTGGATAATCATTACACTATTAGCAAAGGCATACATACACCTTTGCTAATAGTTTTTTTATTTGGAATGATATCAATGCGATAATAGTTTTATAACATTTAATGAATGGTACATGTTACACTAAATTTAAGGAGAGGAGTGGCTCTATGGAAAAAAATGAAAATAAAATAGTTGATGTGATTGCAACTTCTGATATGCATAGTCACTTCTTAAATGGTGACTATGGCTCAAATATTTATCGAGCTGGTACTTATGTTAATGAAGCTCGAAAAAATAATGAAAATGTCATATTACTAGATAGTGGGGGAAGTTTGGCGGGATCACTTGCAGCATTCTATTACGCCGTTGTAGCACCATATAAACGTCATCCTATGATTAAGTTGATGAATGCAATGCAGTATGATGCTAGTGGAATTAGCCCTAATGAATTTAAATTTGGATTATCTTTTTTGACACGTTCAGTTGCACTCTCAAGGTTTCCCTGGCTATCAGCAAATATAGAGTATACTGTTACTAGAGAGCCATATTTTTCTACGCCTTATACAATCAAAATGTATTCAGATTTGAAAATTGCTATCGTAGGTTTAACCTCAGATGGATTAATGAAGAACGAGTACGCAGAAATGGAAGAAGATGTCTGTATTGAGAAGACTTTGATTTCAGCTAAACGTTGGATTAGATACATACATGAAGTTGAAGAGCCAGACTTCCTTATTGTTATTTATCATGGTGGGTTAAATAAAATAAGTAGTACCAATAAAAGAAATGAAAAAAATGTAAATGAAGCTGAAAAAATTATGGAAGAACTTGGTGTTATTGATGTAATTATTACCGCTCATCAACATCAAACAGTTGTTGGAAAAGATCATGAAACTATATATGTTCAAGCGGGTCAAAATGCTGAGGAATTAGTACATCTTTCAATTAAATTTAAGAAACGGACAACTTCTTATGAAATTGAGCACATCGATTCAAAAGTTATAGACTTAAATGATTACCATGAAGATGAACAATTATTGAAAGAAACATATTATGACCGTAAGGCAGTTAAACACTGGGCAAATTCAGTTGTTTCAAACAAAAACAATGGCTTAACAGTTCAATGTATTGAAGATATTATTTGTAAGCCGCATCCTTTTACTCAGTTATTACATGATGCAATTCGATTAGCCTATAATTACGATATTTCTTGTGTGCATATACCTAAGAATGGTGAAGAAGGGTTAAAAGGAACTATAAGAAATAGAGATATATACGATGCATATCCTCATCCAGATAAACCTATAGATATCACTGTCAAAGGTAAAAATATCAAAGATATACTTGAATACAGTTATGCGCATATTGATTTTAATAAGCGACAATTAAGTATGACAATGATAGATGAAACGTTATTTACAGTTTGGCAAGGGTTTGATTATTGTATAGACATGTCACAATCACCGTTTAATAGAGTGAAATTAAATGGTCTAAATGAAGATGATTCGTATAGAATAACAATGACTGATTATTGTTATAGAAACTACAAAATGTATTTACAAGAAGCTATCGTTCACGACACATATTCGGAAACGATGGGTGGATTGATTAGAAAAAATTTAAAATGTGACACGTATTCTGTGAAATTAAATCATAATTTTAAAGTTTATTAATCTTCCTCGTACTATTTATAACGGTGTATGTGTCACTTTTTCTTTAATTAATTTAAAAAAGCATTTCTTAGCTCAAATTCATGAGTCTAAGAAATGCTTTTTTATCCGTGGAATATCAATAATAAAATGATAGCCACAATTTGACCAATTGTAGTCGTAGCAATACGTCTCGTATATTCATAGCTAAGAGATAAAATGAATTGAGCTACAAAAATAAAGAATACAATCCACCAATTATCTAAGTATATAAATAATGAACTTGAACATATTGCAACAATTAAAATGCTAGCCCATTTCGGTAAGTTATATTTTATTAATTCCTTTTGTAAAACAGTTCTCATATATAGTTCATGACAAGGTATCACAAATAATAAAGTAACGAGCATTTGCCATTTAAAGTAGACACCCGTTCGTGATAATTCTTTGATTAAAGATGCGTATGATAATTCTGATGAAATAAGTGAAAAAATCAATTGTATAATAATGAGTGCGACACTCGTTATTATACCCATGCCTATGGAAGTTAATAATCGTTTAGATGCAATGTCTCTTTGGTAAAAAACATAACTTATTCCAGCTATTAACATAATGCCAGTATATAAATACCAGTATTCCTGATGTTCTCCCCACATCACAAATAATATGGCGTGAAAGATGATGAAGCTTATAACAAACCAAATCAAAGCTTTAGAAACATTTTTCATTTTAATTAACCTTCTTGATCAACGATTTTGTATCGCTTATGATTGATAACTGTCTTTTCCGGTAAATCTAATTCATTAAAATTATCCATAATAGTTAAATCTACAATAACAGAGTTATCATTAATCTTCTCGACACGGCCTCTTAAACCGTCATAAAATTCTACTATATTACCTACTTCTGCAACAGTCATTACGAGTCCTCCCTTAAATCATAGCTAGATTATATTGTACTAAAATTTACTTGACAAATAAACTAATTTCTATGAAAAAGAAGTGAACTAAAAGAAAATTATAAAATATCATTCATAAATGAGTAAAAGAGTGGAATTTTTCTTATAAATCATTCATAACTAGGGTAAGGGCATATAGAGAGACTTATTTAAGGAGAGAATGTTATGAAATTTATTAGCAACAATAATATTAATGATCCTTCCATCAATTTAGCAATGGAAGAGTATGTTCTTAAAAATTTACCTTCTGAAGAAAGTTATTTTTTATTTTATATTAACAGACCTTCAATTATTGTTGGAAAGAATCAAAATACAATTGAAGAAGTTAACCAATCGTATATTGATAAACATCAAATTGATGTAGTAAGACGTATTTCTGGAGGTGGGGCTGTCTATCATGATACTGGAAACTTAAATTTTAGCTTTATCACAGATGATGATGGTCATAGCTTTCATAATTTTAAAAAGTTTACGATGCCCATTGTACAGGCCTTACAATCAATGGGAGTTAATGCTGAAATGACTGGACGGAATGATATACAAGTAGGGCAAGCTAAAATATCTGGAAATGCTATGGTTAAAGTAAAAAATAGAATGTTTAGTCACGGTACATTAATGCTAAATTGTGATTTAAATGAAGTTCAAAATGCATTAAAAGTGAATCCAGCTAAAATTAAATCTAAAGGCGTTAAATCTGTTAGAAAAAGAGTTGCCAATATTGAAGAATTTCTAGAACAGCCAATAGATATAGAAGAATTCAAACAAATTATTCTTAAAACTATTTTTGGTGAAAATGAAGTTGAAGAATATGTACTAACAGAAGAAGATTGGAAGAATATTAAGCAATTAAGTAATGAGAAGTATCGTACGTGGGAATGGAATTATGGCAGCAATCCAAAATATAATATTGAGCGTGAAGAGAAATTTGAGAAAGGTTTTATTCAAATAAAATTAGATGTAAAAAAAGGAAGAATTGAACGGGCAAAACTATTTGGAGATTTCTTCGGCGAAGGTGATGTAACTGAACTTGAACATGCGTTAGTAGGTTGCTTACATGATTTTGAACATATAGAAGAGGCACTTCAAAATTATGATTTCTATCACTACTTTGGGGATATAGATAAGTATGAAATTATAAGATTGATGTCCTAAGTATGATAAAAAGGTCTATTCTCAACTTGTTTTAAAGTAGGGAATAGACCTTTTATGATGAGTGACTCGAGTCTAATTTATTCACTTAAAAATGCCTCCAATTGTTTAAATTCGTTAGTATATTGAATAAAATCGTTCTCGTTTTTATTGATGAGCGCTTCGTCAATTAAAAGTTTAAGTTTAGCTTTTCTTGCATTTCTGAGTGCTTCTTCAATGACGAGTTCAACGCCTAAATCGTTCACTGTCATTACAAAATCTTCTAATGTAGTGTACTTGACCTCAGTATTGTGATTCATAAAGACCACGACCTTTCAATTATTTAATATATAAGTATTATACTGATTTTAAATTTTGAAATCAATGAATATTCTGATATTTTAAAAGAAATATGTGTAAAAAGAAAATAAAAGTAGAACTTGACTTTATTTTGAGCTTGGATAAAATATTATTAGGTTATTATTTTTTATTTTTAATAATCATCTAAGTAATTGAATAAAGTGAGGTTTTTTAATGACACATTTACCCGAAACGATTTATGTTATACGAAAAGGTGATATGGTAATACGACCTAAATATGATGAATATCAGCAGACAAATGGTACTGAGATTATCAGATTTGATCAAACCCGCAAAGAAAGTCCATTTAAAGTACAGAGAATTATCGAAAGATCATGTAAGTTTTATGGCAATAATTATATTAGTAAAAAAGCAGAAACGAATCGTATTACTGGAATTTCTAGTAAACCACCTATTTTACTTACACCTCTTTTTCCTACTTACTTTTTTCCAACTCACTCGGACCGTCAAGAAGAAAATATATGGATTAATATGCATTATATTGAAAATGTTAAAGAACTTAAAAATCGTAAGAGTAAAATAATTTTTGCGAATGGTGATTCTTTAACACTCAATGTATCATTTCATAGTTTGTGGCATCAATACACCAATGCAATCATCTATTATTACATGGTAGATAAGCAATCACGAATGAAATCTAACAACCCTGAACAACCCATTGACTATAATCAGTCCTCTTTAAATATTTTCGAGGCGCTTTCACGTTACTCTCTTTTTGAAGAAAATTAGCTTTTTTCCCAAACTATTTATTTTAAAAAATTGATGACAGTGTTTCAATTTAAAATATGCGGGACGTTAATATTAAATAAGTGTAAATGTTCCGTATATTTTTTTAATATAACTCTTGAAAAATTCAACAAGATTGATATAATAATACTTGTGCTTGATAGAGATAGTTTACTTATTATTTATCCGCAGTAGCTCAGTGGTAGAGCTATCGGCTGTTAACCGATCGGTCGTAGGTTCGAATCCTACCTGCGGAGCCATAGGGAAACGTACTCAAGTTGGCTGAAGAGGCGCCCCTGCTAAGGGTGTAGGTCGCGAGAGCGGCGCGAGGGTTCGAATCCCTCCGTTTCCGTACTATACCGTTGATATGACGGGCTTTCGATAGAGTAAGTGTCAAATAAGTGTCAAGAGAATATTTCTCTAACACGTTGGCCTTGCTCTTTTTTATGTTCTTCTAATAAATGTGAATACGTGTCTAACGTTTGTGATATAGTAGCGTGACCTAAACGTTTACTTATATACTCGATTGGTATGCCTTTAGATAGTAAGTAAGATGTGTGCGTATGTCTGAGTGAATAGGGAGTTATATTATTATCGTTTAATCCTATCACTTCTTTTGCTTTTCTAAATGCTTTACCTACTGATGTATGACTAACAGAGAATAACTTGCCATCAATTCTACGCGGCATTTTAGCTAATTTTGAATTTATGTGTATGATATCTTTTGAATTAACTTCTACATCACGTTTTGAATTCTTTGTTTTCGTTCCAGGCAAATGAATTATGCCATTCGCTTTGTTTAGATCTTTGTAAGTCATATTGATGACATCGCTATATCTTGCGCCAGTAATGCCTAATAGATATAGCAAAACATAACTTTCTTCATCTCTTTTCTTGAAATAATCTAGCAAGTTTAAATAGTCTTTTATCGTAATAAACTTAAATTTCTCATCTTTAGCTTTTTCAGTCCCTTTGATATTTACATTATAAGTAGGGTCTTTCTTCAAATAGCCATCGTATAACGCGTCTCTAATACATCTAGCAAGACAACCGTGAACTTTTCTTACTGTTTCATCAGTGTGACCTTGTGCGTATTGATTTAAAAACTTTTGATACTCAATACGTGTGATATTTTTAACTAACATATTTTCTCCGAAATACTCACTGAATAATTTAATCGATCTTTCATACCAGTAGAATTGTTTGCTAGACAACTGTTTCTTGTTCTTAATTTTTATCCAGTCATCGTAGTAGTCGATGAATTTTTTATTATCTTCAATGTTGTTGCCATCTTCTAAATCTCTAATTAATTGTTGTGCTGCATTAGTAGCCTCAGCTTTTGTTTTAAAACCAGATTTACGTTTTTTACCAGACTTCAAACTAGGGTGTTTAACATCATATTGCCATGATGAACTTGTCTTATTTTTGCGTTTTGTTACTGTAAATGTTGCCATTTTCCGTGTTCCTCCTTAAAAAAGTAAAAAATAATAAGGGTAGGCATGCTACCCGTAAAATTATTCTTGAAATAATACTCGATGTAACTTATAATGTATTTAAGATAACTCGAGAAGGATTAGCTCTGGGTCCCCGAATGGGGGTAGGCGAAAGCTGAGAATTCCTATGACCCTGGGGTTATCTTTTTTTATTTGCTTTTTTTATGTTATTAATTATATTTGGATCATTTTTTATTTCTTTAACTATAAAATCTACAATTTGTTGAGAATACCTAGTTAGATTTGCAAAATGATATGCATATTTATCGTCAAATTTTAAATTGTAGAATTTTATTATTAAACTTAAAGTATACTGATTAAATTCATTTTTATCGTTAGCTTTATCGTAATAATTGAATTTTAAGTTTTTGGCTTTTAACTGTTTGTTAACACCTTTAATTACATTGTTAAAACTTAATCTGTATTTATCGTTAGGATCTTTTAACTCTTTTAAAATTTTAGCGTTATTTTCTGAACCACTTGAAACATTTACTGAAAAATCAGCGTTTTTAGGATTTTTTGTAATAATTATTGTGTTTTGTAAAGGAATAACTAATGAATTAGAACTATTTGTTTCTTGCGCAACTTCTAAATCATTTTTTTGAGTTATTAACTTTTCGGCAATGGTTGGTGAATATTTCCCACGTATTTCATCATTGTTTAATATATCCATATTTACAGACAAACTTAAAAAATTTTGAGGTATTTTTCTAGTTATATCTATGTCATGAAATTTTTGTAGTTGTTCCGAAAAATTTAAAATATTAGCTTGAAAAAAAGGAGCATAAACAGTTTCATAATCCTCTGTAACTAAATGAGTGCTAATATTTCTCAAGTCTATAATCTTTTCTAAGTTTATTCTTAATGGTTGATTTTTATCAGTATAGATAATTTTAATCACATCAGATAAATTCAAAGTCCTGTTTGGGTTATCTGAATAATAAATAGAAATATCGTCTTTCAATAATTTAGCTTTTAACATTAACTCCCAAGCATTACATATAAAGAATGAGAAACCTTCAATTCTATATTTAATTGTAGGTTTATTATACAATTCCAAACCCATAATAAATGCTTCTTGACATTTAAGTAACAAACGCTCTTTCAAATTTTCTCTCTCCATACCTCAACCTCCTTTATTTATGTTGAAAAAGTAGAACACAATTAATCAATCAACCTTATTTCATCTTCATCGTAAGCATCAACAGAATGAGAAAGGTAAGCATGTGTTTTTAAAATTAATTTATTGGGATTAGTTTTAAATTCTAGTTCATGAATATTAAATTGGAAATGTTCAATTTCTTTGGTATTTTCACATATACTACGGTCTACGTGTAAAGTGAATGTTTGTAATTCATTATCTAAAATAGGAAATTGACTTCGCTCATCGGGATTATCATATCTTTCAATTAATGTAAGCTCAATCTGGTTAATAGTTTGTTCAGATGCGGCGCTTTCTATTATGACACTTCCTTCTAAAATACCTTTACTATGAACTTGTTGTGTTTTTAACACAGTGTTTATTTTTAATGATTCTATACCTATTGAAGTTAATAGTTTTTCGAACATACTTACATCCTCCTTTGTTTATGTTAAAGAGCCACTAGAATGGTAAAATAATTAATCTGTGAAATATTATTTTAGCGCTTTTTCAATTTTTTCACCCTTAACTCTACCTTTATCATCCACTTCAGTTTTAGGATCTTTCTTTTTCTTTGTACTATCTTCCACATCTTTAGTGTCACATGCGCCTAAAATTAAAGCACCGCTAAAAATTAAAGCTAAAAACTTTTTTATTATTTTGCACTCCTTATATATCAAAAGTATAGGGTAGGCGAGCTACCCGATAATTTACTCTTCAAATAATAATTAATGTAACTTATAATATAATTAAGATAACTCAAGAAGGATTAACGCTGGGTCCCGAAAAGGGGTAGGTGCATATGCACTGAGCATTCCTATGTGCCTGGGGTTATCTTTTTTACTTCTTAAACTATCCACAAATTTAGTTAGATTTTAAAAATTCTTTATCAATAATTTCATTAGTAATTCTTTCCATATGTTCTTTAGTCATATCCTTGTTTTCACCACTTTGCATACCATGTTCATTTGCTATTTTGTCGTTGTATTTGTCTAGTGGGTAAACAGTAAAATCATATCTAGAATCTTTATTGCCTGGTATTCTTTCTTTATAGTAATTTACTAAGGATTTCCAATGAACATTTTTAATCACAATTTTCTGTCCTTTTTTTGTTATATCGAAGTTTATGCTACCACAAAGATTATTACTTTCATTACCAGTGTTTTGACCATTTAAAAAATTACCTAATGAGTAAATTACCAGTGTTTTGTGATTATTTTTACCTTTTACCCATTTTACCGGTTGGATTACATGAGGATGCATACCTATTACTGCATCGACATTCGAATTTGCGAATATTTTAGCATATCTTTCTTGTTTTTTATTTGGATAATGATGACTTTCTTGTCCCCAATGAGTTGAAACGATGACAGCATCACTATATTTTTTAGCGTATTTGACGTCTCGCTTTATTTTATTTTCATTCAAATAATTAATTTGATATTTATTTTCTGGTTTAAGTCCATTAGTACCAAATGTATAATTAAGTATTGCTATCTTTATTCCATTTTTATTTATAATTTGAAGTTTCTCATTATCTTTTTTAGACTTGTATACACCAGTGAACATAACTCCTTTTTCTTTATACTTTTCCCATAGATTAACTCTATGATTAACGCCATGTGTACCTTTATCGAGAGCATGATTATTTGATCCGTTAATTAAATTAAATCCTGATTCAACCAAATATTTCGACAAATCGCTAGGAGTATTAAACCTTTTAAAACCTGAATAAGGTATATCATCCCCTCCCATTGGTGATTCTTGGTTGATGTAAGCAATATCAAATTTTTTTATATAAGGTTTAACGTTTTTATACATTGGTGAAAAATCATAGTCATTGTGATGAGTTTTTGCATCGTTATAAACAACTGGATGAATTAAATTATCTCCAACTGCAACAAAAGAAACTTTTTCATGATTAAAGTGGGTGTCAATTTCAGCAAATATTATAGTCATAACTGCTAATAGGCTAAAAAAAATTATAGCTATTATTTTTTTCAATTTACATACCTTCTTCATGGTTTATTTATCTATTTCACTTGCAATTCTCTCTAACGTTTCTCTAACCTCTTTTAAAGTATACATATCTGGAAATGAGTAACAGAAAGTTTTTCCGTTATCAGTTTCGGCTGTAACAGTGTATAAATCTTCAATATGATTATAGCTAATATGATAGTTTAAAATCTTCATTCATAGTCCCCTTTTTGTATGTAGTTTATTAAATTGACTTTTCATTAAAATAACTTTTGACTTGCTACAACTCTACCAATTATTTTTACTTCGTCATCTTTGCCATATACCTGTGGATAGTGGTTTGTATTGTTTGATTCTGGAATTAATATAACTTGGTCACCATTGTATCTAATACGTTTAACAGTCGCGTTATAACCATTAATCATAACAACGCCTAACTGACCATTCTCTACTATAGAATCTTTTTCTACCACAACTATATCGCCGTCCTGGAATATTTTATCCATGCTATCGCCAGACACCTTTAAACCAAATTCTTCTTTATCAGAATTAAGTTTGTTGGTAGCAAAGTATATGTAATCAATTAAATTTTCTTCACTATAGATAGGTAAGCCCGCAGATATTTTTGAAACAACTGGTATCTTTTTGACTGGTAGGGTTTCGAGTTGATGTTGTGGTTCTTTTTGAAATAAGTCTGTCGGAGCCACACCGAGAGCCTCGCAATAATTCATTATATCTATTTCGTCAATACCACGAGTTCCGTTTTCATGAGATGAAATAGTATTTTGTTTGTAGCCAGTCAACTTACTTAAATCATTTTGAGTTAGTTTTTTCTGTTTTCTTAGTTCTTTTATTCTTTTCCCTATTACATTTTTACTCATTTGGTATCACTCCTTGAGATAAATATAACACATCTATAATAAGGAAACAATAAAAAATATTACAAAATGTGATAAAAAATGCTTGAACTATATCACATATCGTGATACAGTTTATATACAGTCATCGGAGGTGATAATAAATGACGGCAACAGACAAAAAGAAAATGCTAAAAGAAAAATATTTAAAGCCTAAAACTAAATTACGTAAACTTAGATTATCTGAAGAATTTACTACCGAATACGTAGCTAGTTTGATAGGGTTACAACGTAGACAATACGAACAGAAAGAACAAGGTAAATATCCATTCAATGATTATGAAATGGAGATCTTAGCTAAAACATTTGATGTTAGTATTGAAGATATTTTTTTTAATCACTAATATCACATTACGTGATAAAAAAGTAGGAGGAAATCAAATGGAAGAGCAAAATAAAAAACCTCAAACTACTCATGGCAGTGAGCAGAGTGAGGAAAAATATTCAATCCAGCACTTTAAAGGTGGACTAACAGTCAAATGTGTGAACGTTACCTTACATCAGAGTGAGAAATTATGAATGAACTTATAACAATCCTTGTAGGAAGTATTTCTGGATTAATTCTTGTTTTGGCAATGCATTTCTGTAATGTTCTGTCGAATACATTTCAGAAAGTAACTGTGTGGATAATTGCGGTAATTTTAATTCTTTTGATAATTTTTCCGATTCTAGCAAAGATTTTTTGATAATTAAATGACTATGATAATCGAGTATTTTTGCTAAAACTTCTTTCGTTTGAATGTCTTTATCCAAAGTTTCATGATTGTACTTTTTGAGTGCTAAATTATACTTTTTCCAATTTTCAATTATGGAATTAGGCACATATTGAAAGTTCTCAATAATTATTTTAGATAACTTTTCATCATGATAATAAGCCATGAAAGAAAAGAAATTCAAAAGTGATTGAGACGGCAAACCATAGCACAGTTTTAAAATTTCGCTGTAGTAATTATTATATATTTCTTTTTTTATCGACTTTTTATAACTGCTTTTGGATGCAGCTAATCCTAAAAAATAAGATATAACAACTGCAATAATAGGAATTAATAATTTTAAAAAATCTTTATAACTATCATTCATAAATTTATCACCTCCTTATAAGGAGTATAGCAGAAAGGAGCATAAACAATATGCAAGATTTACAAGCTAAACCGAACATCGGAGAAATGTTCAATATTCAAGAAAAAGATAATGGAGAAATTGCAATCAGTGGTCGTGAACTTCATCAAGCATTAGAAGTTAAAACAAGGTATAACGATTGGTTTGAAAGAATGATTAATTACGGTTTTGAAGAAAACGCTGATTATACAGCTCTTACTCAAAAAAGAGTAACAGCTCAAGGTAACGCAATTAACTATTTCGACCACGCACTAACGCTAGATACTGCAAAAGAAATCGCAATGATCCAACGTAGCGAGCCAGGTAAACGTGCAAGACAATACTTCATCCAAGTAGAAAAAGCATGGAATAGTCCAGAAATGATTATGAAACGTGCATTAAAAATGGCTAATAACACAATTAACCAACTAGAAACTCAAATTGAGAAAGATAAACCTAAAGTATTGTTCGCAGACGCAGTAGCTACAACAAAAACTTCTATCTTAGTGGGTGAGTTGGCGAAAATCATTAAACAGAATGGTGTCAACATCGGACAACGAAGATTGTTTGAATGGTTACGACAAAACGGTTTCTTAATTAAACGTCAAGGTGTCGACTACAACATGCCGACACAATACTCAATGGAACGTGAGTTGTTCGAAATTAAGGAAACATCAATCACACATTCAGATGGTCATACATCAATTAGTAAGACACCTAAAGTAACAGGTAAAGGACAACAATACTTTATTAATAAATTTTTAGCGGAAGAACTTTAATACCCACAATCGAAAAAACAACTTAATAAGGAGGAAACGGAATGAACGCACTATACAAAACAACCCTCCTCATCACAATGGCAGTTGTGACGTGGAAGGTTATGAAAATCGAAAAAAATACTAGAAAAATCGATTATTCTTTATCGATTTCTACACTAGACTTACCAAAACTATCAGCAAAATCTATTGCGTCAATGTACTCATTGAAATAAAGATTACGGCGTTTTTTTAAGTATTCCCAATAATCAGCATTGCTATTAAACTCCTTTACATCTTTGGAATGCGGGAGAGTTTGAATATAAGCAGCAGCAAATTCTTTGGGACTATATTGTGTGCCTTTAGCCATAGATAGTACACCTCCTTTCACTAGGAGATGAAAACATTATACCAAAACTCACAATCGAACAAACAATTTAAGGAGGAGGAAATGGAATGAACATTCAAGAGGCGACTAAATTAGCTATGAAAAATGGTAAACCGATTTATCGCTCGTCTGAATTTGACACATTTAAAAAACCGGGTGACAACTTAGAACTTTTACCTACAAACAGTTATGGATATGTAGTCGTGAAACCAAGACAAAAAGCCTTCTATCCATTATGGCAACCAATGGCAGAAGACTTATTAGCAGATGATTGGGAAGTAGTGGGGCTAAAAAAGAATTAACTTTTTCAATTCGTTAATCCTTTTTAATACTTTATTTAGATTCTTCGTGTAGCGATTTTGCATCTCAGCTATAGCTGATGGTTCAAGTATAAATTCTGGGTAGCCATCCATTGTTGATTTCGGTGTATTTAAATAACCGTAGCTTGAAAGTTCCTTTAGAGCTAAATGAAAATCTTCAGAATCTATTCCAATAAAGTAATTATCGCGAACACTATGTTCATCTTCAAAATACCTTGCTTCACTTTTATTTTTACCATCTTGAAGATCGTCTTCATAACAACGATAAAGTTGAAGCAAAACGAACTCAGCTTCATTAGTAAGCACAACATCACCTCCCTTCATAAAGGGATAAAAACATTATACACGAAAGGAATGATTTTCATGGAATACATTGGGTTCGCAGACGCCAAAGAATTCGTAAAAGTAAGTGGCATTTCTAAAAACGATTTAGAAAAGCATGTTTATAGCAACAAGGAGTTTCAAGAACAATTTATGTACCGCTTTGGTAAGAATCATAAACGCTACATCAAGATTAGACCAGCAATTGACTTTATAGAACAAAATTTAATGATGTCAGAAACGGCACTTTAGAGGAGGCAAAACAAAATGAACAAACTACAACTCATTAAAATAGCACTCCTAATCGTTATCTTGGTGGAGGAGATTAGAAGTGCTAGAAATTATAAAAAAGCTATAGGAAAACCTTTTTCAATACACTAGAAACAGCAGTGGATAAACGCTTTACCAAAAGCAGTTATTTCTATCATTCCTTTATCGAATTCAATACAAGCTGGTTTTACTAAGTTATAAATTTCTTCAGTAGATACATTGTGACGACTAGCTAATGCATCGACACCAAAAAGATTAATTAAATAAAAGGTATCACTGTAATCATCATGTTCAATTTTTTCATATTGCTTCGTAAATTTATCGATAAATTCATAACTAGAAAAATCATTATAATGCCTTTTATCAGTGTAATAGTTAGTCCCAATGTCAATTTTTAACAAACCAATTCTTTCAAGGTTATTCAATGCAATCTCTGTATCAGCAATAGTTAATGGAGAATTATTTATTACAACATCTGATAAAAAGTTCATTCCCAAATAATTACCTTTTACTGCTTTATACCTAACAGCAGGAATTGCATCTCGATTACAAAGGGATTTGAATAAAACGGCATCTTTAGGAGACATTTGTTTTATTAATTCAACGAATGAATGATGTATTTCATTTGTTTTACTATCATCCATAGCAGCAGCAATTAAATTAGAAAAAAGTTCTCTAATATTTTCTTCACTAATGTAGAATTTTGAACTCTCTATTGCTGGACCAATTATTGAAAGTTCAGGTTCTTTTAAGTTATCTCTAGGTATATTTTTTACTTTGGCTTCAATATTAGCTTTAAAGTTTTCTAAATCTTGTTGACGCTTATATTGTTTTTTAGCAACCCAATTATGATAGCCACCAAATATTAAATCCCATGTAGTATTTAAGGTTTTAATAGGGCCATCAGCAGCACCTTCAATAATTTTGTCTAAACCTTTACCAATTATAGGATCCATTATTTAACACCTCCATTCTATCGCAGTAGCGATAAAAGGATTATAACACGAAAATATGGAGCAAAACTTAATTAATTAGAAAGGGGTGAAACCGATGAAATCACACGATAAAGCATTCTTAATATCGTTACTGTCATGGATCGTACTATCACTAGCACTCACGATAATAGGTGTCTACTTCACAACTGCAGTAGGTATCGCAACATTAATCAGTATCGCAACATTTGTATTTTTCGAATATGAATTTTTTCAAATAAAAAAAGACTGAAACTTGCGCCAACAAGTAACAGTCACTCACGAAATATAACTAACATAAATATACGAAATATAACGGAGGTAGTCAATTATGACTAAAAAGCTTAAACCAATTCAAAGTATTTATCTAGAACTGGTTCATGAATACTTTAAATCTAATCAAAAGTGTGACTTAGGTTTATCTCGTACTTTTGACGACGAACTCATTATCGAGTTCTTACACTATCACGATCATTATAAAACAAATAATAAACTGATACAGATTTTTGAATCTAAACCAGAAAGCCACAAAAGATTAAAGAATTTAGTCATTGAAGTAATGCGTGGCCAAAGAAAAATCAAAAAAGGAGCCTAACAATGAATTTAACTATTAACAAACTGACAATCGAAAACTTTGCAGGCTTTAAGAAACAAACATTTGAATTTAACGGCCAAGATGCAAGAGTGTACGGAGCTAATGGCACAGGTAAGACTACTACAGCAACTGCACTACAGTGGTTGTTATTTGATAAAGGTTTAGATGGCTCAACGAAGTCATTTAATCCAGTACCGTTAAAAGAAAATAACGAAGAAGATTATGAACTTATTCCAACAGTTGAAGTTGAATTAAATAAAGATGGTAAAAATTTAAAAATCAGAAAAGAAAGCCATCCCAAATACACTAAAAATCAAAGTAATAATCGCAAAGAATATAGTCGTTCTAGAACAAAGAAACAGTATATCAATGATGAAAGTTTAAAAGTAAAAGATTTCCAAAGTCGTATCGCTGAACTGGTAGATGAAGATGTATTTAAACTCATTACTAATCCTGCAGCATTTAATGACTTGGAATGGAAGAAACAACGTGAATTGTTATTTGAAATTTCAGACCAAATTAATGATGAAGATATCATCAAAACGAATAAGGACTTTAAGGATTTAAAAGCTATCTTAGGTGATCATGATATCGAAGTAAAAACAAAAATCCTAAACGATAAGATTAAGCAAATTAGAAAAGACATTGAAGATATACCAGTCAGAATCAATCAAACTGAAAGCAATAAACAAGATGTCCCTGAGCATGACGAAGAACGTTACAACACAGTTAAACAAAAAATTGAACAGTTAGGTAATGAGAGAGTTGATATTCAGAATGGTAAGTCTGAGATTGACCTTCGTAATCAACTTGCAGATAAACAAGCAGAACTGAAACGTCTTGAAGATAATCATGATGCTAACAATGAAAGTCGTATTCATTCAGCAACAAATGAACTGAGCGTAGAAAATGGTACAGTGGCCAACTTAGAAACGAAAATCAGAAACAACAAACAACAAATTGATTACGAATCAAAACGTCGTCAAGCATTGCTATCTGAGTATCATGATTTCAAAGAAAAAGAAGAAGAAGTTAGAGCAAGACAATTTCAACCTAGTACTGATAATGTTTGCTCTTGTTGTGGCCAAGCATTACCACCTGAACAAGTTGAAGAAGTAAATAAAAAAGCATTGGCCAAATTTAATAAACAACAATCTGAAGATTTAGAGAACCTAAAACAAAAGACTGAAAAGATACTTTCTGATGGCAAAGAAATCAAGCCACTAATCGAAAGATTAGAAAGTGAAAACAATGACTTACAAATTAAAGTCAATGAAGCTAATGAAAGAGTGCAACGTATTGAAAATCGAATTAATAAATTGAAAGCAGGAAATGTTGATATTACTCAAACAGATGAGTACAAATCAATTCTAAATGACATCAATGTAATCAATCAGAAACGTAAAGATATTAAAACTACTATTAGCGATAAAGTAGCCAAGATTGATGAACAAATTAATGAACTCACTCAAGAAAAAGTTGCATTTGAAAATGCTAAAGCGATTGAAAGTTCAAATGAACATTTGGATAAAGTCATTAAGGATTTACGCAGCGAAGAAAATCAACTACTTGATAAGAAAGAGGATTATGAACATCAACTTTATATCTTGAAAGAATTTACAACTACCAAAGTCAAAATGCTGACTGAAAATATTAATAAGAAATTCAAAATGGCTAACTTTAAGCTATTCAATCATCAAGTTAACGGTGAAATCAAAGAAACATGTGTCTGCACAGTTGAAGGCGTTGAATATAACGGTGGCCTTAACAACGCAGCAAGAATCAATGTTGGATTAGATGTTATTAACACATTATCCACACACTATGGAATCACTGCACCAATCTTCATAGATAACGCGGAAAGTGTGACAGATATTATTCCGACAGAAGCACAACAAATTCAATTAGTAGTAAGTGGCCAAGATAAAACATTAAGAATGGAGACGATTTAATATGGCAAACGAATTATTAGTAAAAAACAACAAAATGGGTGATAGCGTACTAGCGAGAGTAAAAACACTAGAATCACAAGGAGACTTACAATTCCCTGCAAATTATTCGCCAGAGAACGCTATGAAATCAGCAATGTTACAGCTACAGGAATTGAAAGGTTCAAAAAAAGATGGATACAAACCAGCACTTGAATTTGCAACATCTAATAGTGTAGCAAACGCGCTTATGGATATGGTGGTTCAAGGTTTAAATCCTGCTAAAAATCAAGGTTACTTCATCATGTACGGTAACAAAGTTCAATTCCAACGTAGTTATCACGGAACAATGGCAGTAACTAAACGTGTTACTGGTGCCAAAGAA
The DNA here is from genome assembly GCF_001815825.1 of Staphylococcus sp. HMSC068G11. Taxonomy (NCBI): domain Bacteria; kingdom Bacillati; phylum Bacillota; class Bacilli; order Caryophanales; family Staphylococcaceae; genus Staphylococcus; species Staphylococcus sp. HMSC068G11. The sequence continues at coordinate 388,772 of NZ_KV822098.1, read as the reverse complement.
GTCAATGCAGAAGTGATTTTCGAAGGCGACGATGTTAATTACAAAACGAAAAACGGTAAGATTGTCGACTTAGAACATTCTCAATCATTTGCCAATCGTGATACTAAAAAAATTATTGGTGCATATGCAACGGTTATATTCGACGATGAAAGCAAAAATTATACAGAAATCATGACTTTTGAAGAAATTGAAGAAGCATGGAAACAATCACAATCAGTTTATAACGGTGAATTTAAAAAAGACGGAACACATAGACGTTTTCCACAAGAAATGTCAAAGAAAACAGTGATTAATCGTGCCTGCAAGAAGTTATTAAATAGTTCAGATGACGCTAGTCTTTTATCGAACCATATTAGAGAATCAGAAGATCGTCAACGTAAAGAAGTCCTCGATGCTGAAGTAGAAGAAAACGCAAACCAAGAAGAATTAGACTTTGAGCAACCACAATATGAAGAAGCAAATTACAAAGAAGTGGAAGAACCTGAAATGACTGACGTTAGTAATTTCGAAGAAGTACCTCAACAAGGAGAAAATAAACAGGAAAGTGAGAAAGAACCATTTTAATTGAAACATTAGCAACAGGATCAAATGGTAACTGCTATCATATTAATGATGGCAGTACCTCACTTCTTATTGAAGCTGGTATCAAATTTGAAAAGGTTCAAAAACACTTCAAAGGTCGAACAAGAAAAATTAAAGGTTGTTTAATTACGCACGAACATGGTGACCACGCTAAGTATATAAAACAATATGTCAACGAAGGTATTAACTGTCATATGACTATAGGCACTCAACAAGCAGTTTCTACAGAAAGTCATAGAATATGCACAATCAAAGCAAAACAAGAACTAAGAATCGGTACATGGACGATACTACCATTTGATATTGAACATGACGCTAATGAACCAGTTGGCTTTTTACTCAAAAGCGTTCATGGTTACAAAGTTTTGTATATCACAGATACAAAATATCTCAAATATAAGTTCAAAGGCGTTACACACATGATGTTAGAAGTGAATTACATCTACGAACAGATGCAGCAAAACATTAAAGATGAAGTAATTCATAACGTATTGGCCAATCGTATTATGGAGTCTCATTTTAGCTTAGAACATGCAATTGGAATGTTAGAAGCAAATGATTTATCAAAACTAGAAGAAATTCACTTAATTCATTTAAGTAGTAATAACGCAAACGCTACCCATATAAAACAAAGTATTCAGGAAGTTACAGGCGTTCCTGTTTATGTAGGAGGACAATAAATGATTAACAGAGTCGTATTAGTAGGTCGTTTAACTAAAGATCCTGAATTTAGAACAACTCAAAGTGGAATTGATGTTGCAACTTTCACACTAGCAGTTAATCGTAATTTCACAAACGCACAGGGTGAACGTGAAGCAGATTTTATCAATATTATCGTATTTAGAAAACAAGCACACAATGTTAACAACTATTTATCGAAAGGAAAATTAGCAGGCGTTGATGGTCGAATTCAATCACGCAGTTATGAAAATCAAGAAGGTCGTCGAATATTTGTGACTGAAGTAGTTGCAGATAGCGTTCAATTTCTTGAACCTAAAAACGCACAACAAGGTGGCCAACAAGACGCTTACCAGCAACTAACTCAATCACAAACACAACGTGGCCAAAATACTAAACCACAAGGACAAAATCCTTTCGCAAATGCTAATGGACCGATTGATATCAGTGATGATGATTTACCATTTTAAAGGAGTGAGGGAGTGGAAATAAATGCCGGAAAAAACTTATATTCCGGGGGGCTATATTCTATTATCTCGGAGGCTTATAGAAAGCGAAATATGGGATAAGCCTCCCATGTATTTAAAAGTTTGGATTTACATTCTTACAAAGGCAAGGCACAAAGCGAATCAAAAATTTAGTCGTGGAGAGTTATTAATCAGTATTCCAGAGATTCAAGAAGCTTGCAGCCATAAGGTTGGATTCAGAAAAGTTAAGCCAACAAAAGACCAAATTTACAACATTATTGAGTGGCTACGAAGCGTAAATGAAAGCAACTATGAAGACGATTACGAAAACGACGCGAATACAACTATGATAGCAACGACGAAGACAACAAGGGGAATGGTCGTAAAAGTGCTTAACTACAACGTTTATCAAGACCCGAAAAATTACGAAGACAACGGTGTAAGCAACTATGAAGACGTTACGAAGACAACTACGAAAGCTGAACGAAAGCAACGACTACCCAATACTATACACAAGAATGTAAAGAATGAGAAGAATGATAAAAATGTAAAGAATGAGAAGAATGTTGTTGTAGGCGACGACTTCGCTACGATTTACAACCTGTATCAAGAAAACATCGAACAGATACCAAGTCCGATTACAACTGAAAAATTAACTCAAGATATGAATCATTATGGAAAAGAATTAGTAGCGTATGCAATAAGAAAAGCTGCACTGAATAATTCTCATAATTACAAATTCATAGACTACTTACTCAAAGATTGGCGTAAGCGTAACTTAACAACCATAAAAGCAGTTGAACAATACGAACAACAAAGACAGGAACAAAAAGAACAGTCCTATCAACCTAAAGTAACGCGATCGAGAGAAAAGACACCAGAATGGTTGAAGAATCGTAATCAAGAAAAAGAAACGGTTGATGATGATCCTGAGTTTGAAAAAGAGCGACTAGCATTTATGAAGCAGCTTGAACAAGATTGGTCGGAATAAGTTATTGGAGGGATAAAGATGGGACTTATCGAAATATATTACCTATATAGAGTTGATGGCACAGAAGATATTAAAGTCGTCAAATACGAAGATAACACGAAGGAGGTTTATTCGCTCACAGGCGTTCATTTTAGCGACGAAAAGAAAATTATGACAGATAGAGAGCTAAAACACTTTAAAGGCGTGCATGACCTTAAATATGAGCAAGAACTAGGATTGCAAGCAGACTTATTTGAATTCTTATAGAGGTGGCACATGGAAATAGAAATTAAATTTAACGAGACGTATAAGGCGCCTATCGGGTCACCACGTCCACGTTTTAAAAAAGTAGGTAGATATGTTCAAACATACATGCCAACGTCTTACACAAAGCACAAGACTTATATACAGGAACAAATACCAAAACTATTAACAGATAAGAAACTGAAAGTGTCGTTGTACTTTTATTTTGAGCCACCTAAAAGTTGGTCGAAGAAACAAAAGTTAATATCGATAGGTCAATATAAACGTACGAAACCAGATATAGATAATTTGATTAAAACAGTATTAGACGCTGCTAACGATCATCTATGGAAAGATGATAACCAAATTGCACACATTGAAAGCTTTAAGCAATATGCAGAAGAAGCAAAAATAATCATGAATGTAGAGGAAGTGGAGTGAATTGTATACAGAGAAGAAACAATTCAAAGAGCTTAACGAAGTATATCGCAAGGCGGAGTTGTACGACAAGATAGTGGAAAGTAATTCAAAGAATTTAGTAGAAAATGGAGGACGAGTAAATGAGTAAGGAATTAGAAATTAAATTATTATCAGAAAACGCGACTATGCCGAAGAGAGCAAATTCTACAGATAGTGGATTAGATTTGTATGTATCAGAAGCAACAACAATCAAAGTAGGAGAAACAAAAGCAGTTAAAACAGATGTGGCTATTAATTTACCTCATGGATATGAAGCACAAGTGAGACCTAGATCAGGTAAGTCGCTTAAAACAAAGTTACGTGTAGCATTAGGAACAATAGACCAAACATACAATAAAGAAATCGGTATTATCACAGATAACATAGGTGATGAAGATATCACAGTAGAAAAAGGAGAAAGACTAGCGCAGTTAGTTGTAGTACCAGTTATATATCCTACACCCAAGCAAGTCAATTGGTTCGAAAATGAAAGTGACAGAGGCGCATATGGAAGCACAGGAGAATAAAGACATAGTAGAAGAGGTTAAAAGAATACTAGGTAAGGAGTAAGGGAAGTAAGGTTAAAACAAAAGAAGTAAAAAGCCCAAAAGGACTTTTTACTTCTAAGCAAATAATAACTTTATTCCTAAAACCAAGTTTTTAATCACATAGTATATTCCTAGTAAAGCTATAATTAAACCTATTATAAATATTGTATTAGATTGGTTGGTGCTAAATCCGGTAAAGAATACGGCTGATATTAACATGAAAAAAATTGGTAATATATGGTAAAGCAAAGCTTTTCCAGCATGTTTTGACGTATCACCACTAGCTAATATCCAAACGATAAGTGGAAACAAAAAAGGCATGAAAAATACACTGAAATAGCAAAAAGAAGATAATACATTATTCGCTGATTTGCTCATTTCTACACCTCCTAAATTATATGGTAAATATAACGTGATATTTTCAATATTTACAAGAGGTTTTATCAAACTTTCAAAATTGTAATATTAAAGGAGTCGATAAAATGATTAAAAAACTAATAAGAATATGGTTTACTATCGCAATGTACGAGTTAGGCAAATGGATTGGAAGAGAGTTGTATTACAAGTTGACTGCAAACGATGAGGTGGAAGTGCCTAAGGATTTTTACCATAAGAACGATCAAATAGATATAGAAAATTATATACGAAAGGACGATGAATTTTAAATGTGGATTATTGTTTCAATCATATTAGCTATTGCACTCTTAATATCATTATGTGTTCAAACTGGATTGAGAATTAAACTAAGCGAGCATAAACAACTTAATGAATTATTGAATAAGCAGATTAAATATTTTAAAGATAATAGAAAATAAGTATCGGAGGTTTCTTATGAATTTAGGTAAAGAGGATATACCAAAGTTAGAACAGTTCTTTCGTAAGTACGAAGATATGAAAGGGCAACTATTATATAGGCGATACGAGTTATTATATCAACCTCAAGATACAAATACTGGTGGGGGGAAATCTAATCTTCCAAGCAGTCCTGTAGAAAATGAAATAATTGAGCTACACAAAGATGATAAATATCGTAACTTACAGGCAACTATCACAGCGGTTGAAGATGTGTATAGAAATGCGACACCTGAACAGAAAGCTATTATTGAATACAGGTATTGGGAAAAAGACTTAACAGTATATGAATGGCCAGACATTGCACATGAGTTAACAAAGGCAAGAAAAGATAACAAAACAATCAGTAGAGATGCTACACTTCGTATGCGTAATCAACTGATGAGAGAGACAGCTAAAAGAATTGGTTGGGTGAGTTTTGACTAACCCGCACTTCCGACATACTAGAAGTGCGGGTTGTCAATAGGGTATTATAGTAGCATAAGGAAAACTGGATAGCACCTTTAGAAGTGGAGTTGTTATTCAGTAGGTATGTGATCCAACACTATATTCTTGAGGCACGTTACTTTTGTAGCGTGTCTTTTTGTATGCACCTATCTTAACTACCCACAGAATAAGGACGCACATATTAAAGGACACTACTTATTTAAGGTGGGGTTTGAAGGTGTTACTATTTAAGGTCACATACTTTCAGGTCATCACTTTAGTGTGTGACATACATAACAATAAACATTCATTTATATGTCAAAAGGTTTCGTTAGTTTAAGAGATTAATAGAAACATTAAATAATAAATCAAAAGTAAAGTTTGTTTGTTGTTAATATTATTTGTTGTTTAACAATTGAATGTTAAAAGAAATGTTTTCTTAATCATAATCTTTGTGAGATTAATTTCTATTTGATTGATAAAACATTTTCTAAAGTTAAAGACAAAATGATTTGAGATTATAAATCTTATTTCGTTTTGTCTTTTTATTTTAGTAATTGAAATTCAATTCATTGAAAGAAGTTGAAAAGAAAATTTGTTTAAAGAACCAAAAGTTAGATTAGGAAACAGAACTTATAGTCAAAGCGAGCTACAAGACTATAGGAAAGCCAATACACAAAGGTATAACCAAGAGGTTAGGCATAATAAGCGCAACAGAGAGTATACATCGTTTTACAACAGTTCGCAGTGGCGTAAGTTACGTAAACAAGTATTATTACGTGATAATCACTTGTGTCAACACTGTCTGAATAAAGGCATAGTGAATGATAAGGATTTGATTGTTCACCATAAGGTAGAGCTAAAAGAGGACTGGAGTAAAAGACTGGATATTGATAATTTAGAGGCAGTGTGTATCAGGTGTCACAATAAAATTCACAAAAAATAATTTTTATAATATATGTTCTTATAAAATTAACGGGGCGTTCTAAAACCCCTGGGGCTCTAAGATTCGAGTTAAACGAGCCGGCCTTTTTTGCGACCAAATTCCCAAAATGTAAATGTTTCACAGAATGTTTCACGCCAAAATAAGCAAGGAGGTGCTGATATGGCAGGTAGAAAACCTAAATTAAACGCTACAAAACAAGGGCATAGAACTAAAGAAGAATTAGAGCAATCTGAGTATAAAGAAAACGGCTTACAAAAGTTTGAAAAGATTAATGTCGATTCTGTACCCGACGGTTTAACCGAAAATGCTGCTAAAGAATGGTTGAGAATTGTACCATTACTCGAACAATTACCGATAGCTGATTTAGATTACTCGCTTATCAAGAAATACTGCGAAGTATTAGATCAAAATGATACTTTATATCGCTCAATAAGTCAGAAAGATGGCATTGAAGGTATGGTTGACCCAGAAACTAATCGTAAAACTGGCGCTTTCATGGCGTATATGGAATCGTTGAAAGAGTTACGTTCTATTTGTGGCCAATTAGGAATGACTATTGATTCACGTATGCGATTGGTTGTACCGACTGAAAGCGAAGTTAAACAATCTGTGTACGATGAATTTGGTGTTGATGACGATGACTAATGTAAAGATACCTAAAGCGTACGAAAAATTGTTGAATATACCGAATGAATTTAAAGACGATGCCTATAAATATTGTGTTATGGTTCTATCTGGTGCATACATTACATGTAAGGATACTAGACTTGCCTGTATTCGTCATTTAAAAGACATACATAGGTCGAAAGATAATTCTGAATGGAATTATGTTTATAAACCTAAACGTGCTAAAAAGGTTATTAAATTCATTGAGGCGTTACCTGATACAAAAGGTAATATTAACAAACTAGGATTATTCCAAAAGTTCATTATTGCTAGTGTAAGAGGTTGGTTTACGAAAGATACGGATATGTTGAGATTTAAAAAAGCTTTTATATCTATGGCACGTAAACAAGGTAAGTCCATTCTAGTAAGTGGCTTAGTATTATATGCTTTCTTATTTGATAAAGAGCCTAAAGAAGGTCGACAAATGTTTACTGCAGCCAATGACAAATCTCAAGCAAGTATCGTATTTAATATGGTAGCGAAACAGTTGATGTATTTCGTATCTAAAGTACCAGAACTCAAAAAAGACGTTAAAAAGGTACGTGAATTACTTACGCATACAAAAGATGGCTCGTATATTCGCCCTTTATCTCGTGATACTGGAGCGGTTGATGGTTTCGAACCTTTTTTAGCGGTAGTCGATGAGTATCACGCGGCTAAAACGAATGAAATGCTAGAACTTATCCAATCTGGTCAAGGTAACTTAATGCAATCATTAATATTCATTATCTCTACTGCTGGTTTTAACTTGAATGCGCCTATGTATACAGATGAATGGCCTTACGCAAAGGATATATTGGCGGAAGTTTATCAAGATGACGAATATTTTGCAGTCATATTCGAACAAGATGGTGAAGAAGAATGGCAAGAAAGATCAATGTGGGCCAAATCTAATCCATTAATAAATGAGACAGATGAGCTTAAAGAACAGATTGAAGATTTCCTGGAAAAACGTGTAGCAGAAGCTACTAAAAAGGGTTCGATGTTTCGTGTGTTAGTTAAGAACTTTAACTACTGGATGCAAGCGAGTGAAGAATCGTATCTCGACTTTAACGACTGGAAAAAGAATGAAACTGACTTTGATATTACCAACTCAAAAGTCTACATCGGTCTTGACTTGTCACGTGCCGACGATTTAACAGCCGTATCGTTCATCCACCTAGACGAAACGAACCGACAATACTATATAACGTCACATTCGTTTGTAGGTACTAAGGGTGGCTTACAAGGCAAGATTGAACGTGACCTTATAGACTATCGACAGTTAGCAAATGATGGCTACTGTACGATTACAGACTTATCTAGTGGCATTATCAATACGGACCAAGTCCTAGACTATATTCAAGATTACATCAATCGCTATAACTTAGATGTTCAAGCTATTTGTTACGATCCATATTCGATTCATGGAGTGTTGGCAGAAATGGAACGTCGAGAATGGTATTACGATTTATACGAAATTAGACAAGGGCCACAAACACTATCTAATCCAAACTTAGATTTTAGATTGAATGTGATTAATGGCGATATTAAACATCATAAAAACCCATTACTTGATATAGCGATTAAAAATGCAGTGGCTAAAAATACCAACGATTCAATCATGATAGAAAAGAAAATGAACAGAGAAAAGATAGATCCACTCATGTCGACCATATTTGCTTATGTAATGGCTTGTGAACATGAATGGGATACAGAAACTTTAATGCCGCTATTTTTATAAAAAAGGGGTGAAATAATGCAAAAGTTCTTATATGCACTTGTAGTAATACTATTATTTATTATGGGTTTAATAGGACTGTTCTACGGTTTGTTTATACTTTGGCAACCTTTAGCTTATATTATTGGTGGGTTGTTGCTTATCAGTCTCTCTGGCGTCTTAAATCAAGCATATGATAACACCTCGATGAGTCGGAAAGGGGGTGACAGTTAATGCCATTACTTGATTTAGGATTTACAAGCAAACAAGAAAAGATGAACAGAGATTTAGAACGATTGTTGTATTGGCAAGAACATGGCACACATTCAAGCTATGTTGGTATAAACGCGTTACGAAACAGTGATGTATTTACTGCTACACGAATTATTTCAGCAGACATTGCAAGCACTAAATTAAAGGTTAAAGGTCATGAAACAAATACTGTGATGAACCAAATATTGGATTTGTTCAACAATAATCCACATTCAGACTTACCAGGTTGGCACTTTAAGTTTATAATCATCGCCAACATGTTACTCAATGGACAATCTTTTGTTGAAATTGTACGTGATAAAAATGACTTCCCCGTAGGCTTTCACTTCTTACATAATGATTTAGTAGGAGTTGAAGAAAAAGACGGAGATATTGTCTACAACGTGAGCGAAGATGTAGAAGGTAACGCTGTTAAGATAACTAGTGATGATATATTACACTTCAGATATATCACGTTAGATGGATATGTGGGTTATAGTCCTTTATATGCACTAGCACATGAGATTGGTATATCACAAGGCTCAAAGAGTTTCTTGCGTAATTTCTTTGACAATGGTGGTACTTCAACATCAGTGTTAAAGTATAAAAAAGGTCAAATCAATGCTGAACAATTAAGAGATTTGAAAAAGAATTTCTCAGAAAGTCAATTAAAAAACAATGGTGGATTAGTTGCTATTGATGACACAATGGAATTTAGTAGATTGCAAATTCCTACTGAAGTATTGAACTTCTTAAACAGTTATAAGTTCAGCACTTCACAAGTTGCAAAAGCGTTTGGTTTGCCAGTATCTAAATTAGGTATTGAAACCGTCAATACATCTATCACACAAGCAAACCTTGAGTATTTGCAAAGTACATTAGACCCAATATTTAAGATGATGATTGCAGAACTCGAAACGAAAATATTTAAGTTTGTTGATTCTGATTACGAATTAGAGTTTGACTCATCACGTCTCATCGACATTGATCCAGAGCTACAATTACAACGTATTACTGAATTGCATAGTAAAGGAATTATTTCAACAGACGAAGCTAGAAGTGTATTTGGTTATCAACCTATTGAACATGGCGAGCAACCATTGGTTGACCTTAATAGAGCGCCACTTAACACTTTAGAAAATTACCAAAAATCGAAGATTGATAAAGAAGTCGAAAAGAACTCCATTAAAGGGGGTGATGAGTATGACGAATAGTAACGTTGACACTGGGCAGCAAGACATGGTTATTGAAGGGTATGCAATTATCTTTAATTCGATGAGTGATGACTTGGGTGGGTTCAGAGAAATTGTAGCACCTAACGCCTTAGACGGTGTAGATGTAAGTGATGTCAAATGTTTAATTAATCACGATTTCAGCTATGTTATAGGACGCACACAAGCAGGAACGCTTGAGTTACAGGTGGATGAAAAAGGGCTATACTTTAAATGTCACTTACCTAATACATCATACGCAAGAGATATTTATGAGAATATTAAAGCGGGTAACGTAAACCAGTGCAGTTTCTTTTACACATTGCCGCCTAATGACTCAACGGCTCGTACGTGGCAAAATATAGATAATGAGTACGTTCAAACCATAAATAAAATCGATGAATTGATTGAAGTTAGCATTGTTACAGTGCCAGCCTACAAAGATACATCGGTTGAAGTCGGTCAACGTGTGAAAGACTTAAAGAAATTCAAACAGTTGGAACAAATGAAGATAGCATTGGATTTAGAAAGCCTACGTTTTGAAACGTAAGGCTATTTTTTATACCCAAATTTAATAAGGAGGCTTACACATGGCTAATTTAGATGAGCGTAAAGAAGAAATCGCCAATTTGATTTCTAAAGCGCAAGAAGCAGTTGAAAAGGGCGATCTCGAAACTGCTCGTAATTTAAAAGCTGATATTGATGCAAAGAAAAAAGAGTTTGAAGAACTCGAACAGCTTTCACAAGAAATTGAAGCATCAGCACCTAAGTTAGAAGAAACACCACCTCAAAGTGAAGGTGCAGAAGAAACTGATAACAAAGCAGCAGAAGAAAAAGAAGATACCTCTGTTGATGATGCTAAAGGCGAAGAAAAGTCAGATGATAAACCATCAAATGACGACAAACCATCTTCAGAAGAAAAACTAGAACCACCAGCTATCGAGAAAGTAGAAGAACCTACTGAAGAAGAAAAAGACAAAAAGAAAAAAGAAGGAGCGAAACGTTCTATGGCGAAATTAAATCAAAACCCAGAGACAAACGAAGAAGTATTAGCGTTTGAACAGTACATGAAATCTAAAGGAGCGAAACGTGACAACGTTAAATCAGATGACGTTGGTGTAACAATTCCTGAGGACATCAAATACATTCCTGAAAAAGAAGTGAAAACAGTCCAAGACTTATAAGAGTTAGTACAAAAGACTTCAGTTTCAACTGCATCTGGTAAGTACCCAATCTTAAAACGTGCTAACGCTAAATTCAACACTGTTGCTGAATTAGAGAAAAACCCTGAGTTAGCTCGTCCGGAATTCGAAACAATCACTTGGGAAGTAGACACTTATCGTGGAGCGATTCCAATCTCACAAGAAGCGTTAGACGATTCTGTTGCGAATTTAACTGCAATCGTATCTGAAAATATTAATGAACAAAAAATAAATACTTTAAACGAACGTATTGGTGAAGTTTTAAAAGCATTCAATCCTACTAGTGTATCTAATGTTGACGACTTAAAAGAAATTATCAACGTTAAATTAGATCCTGGTTATGACCGTCAAATCATTTGTACTCAAAGCTTCTATCAAAAACTTGATACATTAAAAGATGGTAACGGTCGCTATTTACTACAAGACAGTATCATCAACACTGCAGGTAACACCGTGTTAGGTATGAATGTAACAGTTGTGCGTGATGACTTGTTAGGTAAAAACGGAGACGCATTAGCATTTATTGGCGATGTAAAACGTGGTGTATTATTTGCAGACCGTACAGACATTTCTGTTCAATGGATTGAAAATGAAATTTACGGTAAATATTTGATGGGTGCTTTCCGTTTTGATGTAAAACAAGCTGATAAAAATGCTGGTTTCTTCGTAACATTTGAAGATGCGGCAGAACCTAGTGGGGATTTAGGAGCATAAGTAAAGTAGGTGATATCAATGTTCAAAATAGATAACGTTGAATCAATAAAAAAAGCGATACGTGTTGATCATGATTTTGATGACGACTTGATTATGCAAGTTTATTTACCTGGAGCAATCAGTGAGGTTAAGGCTGCTGTTTCTTTAGGTGAAGAAGATGATAAATTCTACAACAATAATCCTATATTCAATTTAGCGGTCTTAAATATTATTGCTCACCACTACGATAATCGTTCAATCACATCTAATGAACAATCATTTGATGTGCCTGCATCATCAATGAAACTTATACAAACACTTAGAAGCAATCTAGTTAAGTGGCGAAAAGATAACATCGAGGTGATAGCCGATGAATCTTAACGAGCTTGATTATAGGGTTGCTTTTTATTCAGTTTCAAATAACGGACCTGAAGCAGGAGCGGGTAACTGGGAAGAAGTTTTTAGTTGCTTCGCTGGTCTATACGAACCTACGCAAAAAGATGTACAATTAGGAAATTTAGAAACGAGTAAACGTTCTGTAACTATTAATATTAGAAATGCACAGCCTGACTTTCTACCTACAGTCAATCACGTATTTGAAATTAAAAATGGAATGTATGCTGGGTTAACTTTTGACATTAAGAACGTTGCGCCTGCTAAAACTCCTAATTACATCAAAGTGGTAGGTGAAGAATCATAGGGATATCAATCAAAGGTGATAAAGAACTTATAGCATATTTAGAAAAGCAATATGGAAAATCTGCAACCAAACGTATCACTGATTATGCATTAACCAAAGGCGGAAACAAAGTTGTAAGTATTATCAAAAATAATATGAAAACTTTTAAAGACACTGGAGAGTCGGTAGAAGAAACTACACTTTCAAAACCGACGACGATAAACGGTGTAAGGACTGTTAAAATTCATTGGCGTGGTCCCAAACAGCGCTATCGAATTATTCATCTAAATGAATATGGTCACTTTGATCGTTCAGGGAAATGGGTAAATACAGCAGGTAAAGGCGTAATTGAACGTGCAATGCGAGAAGGACGCGAAACCTACTTTCAAACGGTTAAAGAAGAAATGAAAAGGCGGGTGTAGATATGGAAGATATCACAACAAAGATATACGATGCGATTATAAATAATGAAGAAATAATGAAACATGTCCCCAAAAATAACATTAAATTCTTCGATTATCCAAACGCGCAAGAAATCAAAGATATAGTGATTGTCATTGATCCATTAGACACACCAAAGCCTGATGATTTTGCTGACAATGATAATTTGACGTATGAATATTTATATCAAATAGACGTATTTGTAAAACAGAACCAAGGTGTAAACGGACGAGTCCTATCAGATAGGCTCGTCTTTTTAATACAACGAATAATGTGGGAAGTATTGGGATTTGGTGAAACATCTTCCATTAAACCAGAATATATAAAAGAATTTAGTATCTACCGACAAGCTAAAAGGTTTGAAGGTAAACAATATTTTAAAATTTAGGAGTGTTTTAATATGGCAGAGAAAAACTATCGTTCATTTACAGGTTTAACAGAATTTTATTACAAAGTGCATGGTGAAGGCGGCGTTCAAAAAGTTGCTGATCCAGAACGCATTAAATATTTACAAGAAATTTCAGTATCAAAAGACCAAGACATCGAGAAAGCATATGGTGATAACCAAGTGGCAGAAATGGCAGTTGCTAACGGAACAATTGAAGTAGAAGCTGGTTTCCACAAATTACCATTAGAAGATAGAGTGGCACTGTTTGGTTTAGAGAAATCTGAAAGTGGCATCGTTTCAGTTGGTAACGATACGCCACCATATGTAGCTGTTATGTTTGCTAAAACTATGGAAGATGGTTCACGCGAATATGTGGGATTACCTAAAGGATTATTCACATTCCCTGAATTAGAAGGTAATACAAAAGAAGATGGCGTAGAATTCAGTTCTGACTCTACTACTGCTGAATTCATGCAAGCTAAAGTTAAGGGCTTCGAAGAAGAAAAAGCAATGTTATTAGGTCACGATGCTAAAGGTACATCTGTTATGAAGGATGCTATTTGGGAAGCTATCTTTGGTGAATCTGCAGAAAGCAGTAATCCATCTGATGACACAGCAGAATCAGAATTAGGCGCATAACTTACAGGAGGTTTGATTATGGCTAAGAAAAAATATGAAGTTTTACACAAATTCATCGATTTAGAGGATAAGAACAAAGTATATAACGCTGGTGATACTTATCCTAAACCAGCAAACAAAAAAGTGTCTCACGATCGCATATTAGACCTTTCTACAAGCGATAACAAACGTGGAAAGGTATTAATCAAAGAAATAGAAGAATAACCAACACGAGGGCTTAAATGCCCTCTTTTTATTTACAATTCAAAAACAAAGGAGCAATTATAAATGGCTAAACGTAATTTTATTAAATTAGTACAAGTAGACAAAAAAGGTAACGCAGTAACAGATTCAGAAGGTAACGCAAAATTCGACACTTATATTACACCTACACAAATTCCATTCCGTAAAATCTATGATGCTGCTGATTTAATGGACGGTGCATCAGACGAAAATACTTCAGCGCAAGAAAACATTGACCAAATGTTAGATATGGTGGTTGATATCTACAATGATCAATTTACAAAAGACGACTTATTAGACAGATTACATGCACCAGACGCAGTAGAAGAATTACAACAACAAATTCAATTCATTGCACAAGGACAAATGGATGAAGAAAGAAAAAAGGAACTAGCCAAAATGATTTAAAACCTATCACTTATAAAGAACATAAGGAAAATATGAAAAAACTCATACTGCAAATGATGAAAGAAGGCGGCAAGGATATCAATGACATATTAGACATGCCTTTTGCTTTCTTCATGGAGTTAGTTGACGAAAGTAATAAGAAGAACGTCAAGAAAACTGACAGTATGATTAATGCATTCATGTAATACGTCTTGTAAGTAAGGAGGTGAAGTGATGGCAGAAAGAATCAAAGGTTTACAGATAGACCTGTCGATGCGAGATGTAAATATAAGTAAGACATTGGCTGGAGTAAAAAGAGAATTTAGAGCATTAAACTCAGACCTCAAACTATCAAGTAATAACTTTAAGTATGGAGAAAAAAGTGCTAATGCCTATAGATCTCGTATGAATGATTTAGATGGAGCTATTAAACAAGGTACTGCTAATTTAGATTCACTTAAATCTCAATATGAAGAAGTTGCTCGAACGCAAGGTGCTAATAGTGCTAAAGCTGTTAGATTACGTACTGAGTACAATAATCAAGCCATAGCAGTTAATAAAATGAGAGATGAATATAGTAGATTAAACAGTTACTATAGGGAAAATTTTTCCATTGCAGGTCGATTGAGCAATTCTTTTAAAAGTGTTGGTTCAAACATGCAGAATGTAGGTCAACAAGCACAAAATTTAGGTAGTTCTCTTACAAGTAAAATTACTAAGCCAGCGTTAGTAGCTGGCACTGCAATGGCAGGTATAACAGCTAAGCTAGGTTTTGACAGATTGGTCGGTCTTGATACTGCTAAAGCAAAACTCGAAGGTTTAGGCTATTCAACTAAAGAAGTGGGTTCGATTACTGATCAAGTAACACATGCGATTCAAGGCGGTATGACAACAATGGCTGAAGGTACCGATGTTGCAGCAGGTGCATTAGCGGCAGGAGTAAAACAAGGTAAAGAATTAGAAAAGTATATTAAATTAGTTGGTGATGCGGCTGTCGGAAGCAATAGACCGGTATCTGAAATGGCAATGATATTTAATAGAGTTCAAGGTCAAGGAAAACTAATGACTCAAGAATTAAATATGATTGAAGAAGGTATGCCTGGATTTAGTAATGCTATGGCTAAACATCTTGGCGTTTCCTATGACGCGTTCAGGGAAATGGTTACCAATGGAGAAGTAAGTTCTAAGGAATTTTTAGAAGTTATGGATGACTTCGCTGGTGGTATGGCAGGCGCTTATTCTAAATCTTGGAAAGGTATGGTACAAAACTCTAAGGCCTATATAGGTCAAATTGGAGAAGCGTTCTTAAGCAGTACCTTTGAACAAGCCAAAGGTGGTTTGCATGAATTTGAATCTATGTTGAAATCGCCAGGAGCCAAAGAATGGGCAGCTAAAACCGGCGAACAACTTGGTAATACATTAGCTTCTATTGGTAACGGTATTAAAGGCCTAATAGATTGGTGGCAAAATTTAGACGGTTCCACTCAAAAAACGCTAGGTGGTATTGTTAAATGGTTAGGCATCACTTTAGTTACTATGGGGCCAGTATTAACTATATTCGGTAAGATGGCAAGCACTATTGGTGGCATGTTTAGTGGAATGTCTAGCTTAATACAATTCTTCATTAGACATAATGGTGTGGCTAAAGTATCTGCTGCATCGCAAGCAATATGGAATGGTGTTACTGCTACTGCTCGTGGTATCGCAAATGGTTATAGATTAGCAATATCAGCTTTAAGTACATCTCAAACTATACAAGCTTTGAAAACTAAAATTGCTGCAGCTGCAACAACGGTTTGGACTACAGTTACTAAAGGTGCAGCTTTAGCAACTAAAGGCTTAGGCTTAGCTATAAGATTTATGACTGGTCCAGTAGGTATAGTTATTACAGCTATCGGATTATTAGTAGCAGGACTTATTCATTTATGGAAAACAAATAGTTCGTTTAGAAATAGTGTAATTACTGCTTGGAATGCTATTAAAAATTCGGCAGTAACTATATTTGGGTTTATTAAGACTTATATAGTAGCTATATGGAATGCTATAAAAGCTTCAACAATTGCAGTATGGAACGGAATTAAAACCGTTGCTGTAGCTACATGGAACGGAATTAAACTTGCTATATTACATCCTATCAAAACATTGAAAACTATTTTGTCGACTATCTGGAACGCTATGAAGAATAGTGCTATTAAAATCTGGACCACCTTGAAGAACGGTGTTATAGCAATTATTAAAGCGTATGTTGCGCAAGTCAAATTCAATATCAACCTTATTAAACGTATAGTAGTTACGATATTTAATGCTATTAAAAATTTCTCTATTAAAGTGTGGACTGCACTAAAAAATGCTGTATTAGGAATTGTTCGAACTTTACGCAAAGGTGTTCTTTCTGTGTTTAATGCATTAAAAAAAGGTGTTTCTGCAATATTTAATGCTATAAAGAATGCCACAGTTAGAATATGGACTGCTATGAAAAATACTGTCATTAATCGAGCGAAAGCATTATGGTCTGGAGTTAGAAATACATGGAATGCACTCAAAAAAGGTACAATTGCCATATTTAAAGCAGTTGGTAGTTTCATGAGTTCTAAATGGAACAGTATTAAAAAAAGTACTGTTAATAAAGCGAAAGCCCTATGGTCAGGCGTCAAAGGTGCTTGGGGATCACTTAAAAAAGGTACTCATAACACCATGAATGCTGTTGGTGGTTTCATGAGCAAGAAATGGAATGGAATTAAAAGTACTACTGTATCTATAGTAAATAGCATGAAATCGAAAGTTATGGGCACCATGAATAAAATGAGAGACGGTATCAAAACAGTTACCGGTAAAATTGGTAATCTTTTTGGCGGAATGGTCAAAGGTGTTAAAAAAGGATTGAATAAATTGATCAGTGGCGTTAATTGGGTTGCTGATAAATTAGGTATGGATAAATTACCGTCTATTAAATTAAGTACAGGGACAAACGCATCTAAAAAATATGTGAGTCATGGGAAAATTAACCGAAACACTTTTGCGACAGTCGGAGACAAAGGTAGAGGTAATGGCCCTAGTGGATTTAGACATGAAATGATTGAGTATCCTAACGGTAAAACGACTATTACCCCTAATAGAGATACAACCACATTCTTACCTAAAGGTTCTAAAGTTTATAATGGCACACAAACTCATGCGATGCTATCCCAAATGCCTCGTTTTAGTACCGGTTCAGCTATCAAAGAAAAAGCTGAATATATGTTTGAAAAAGGTAAAAAAGCTATTAAAGGCACAGTAGGTAAAGGCAAGGACTTGGGAGGAAATGCAGTAGATCAAGTAAAGAAAGTTGGTTCTGAGGTTGCGGTTAAAGCTAAAAAGGTTGGAAGTGCAGTTATATCAGGTATAGGAGATGTATTTGATTATATAGGACACCCTGGTAAATTAGTTAACAAAATTTTTGACAAAGTTGGATTTAACTTTAATTTTCTCAAGGATGCACCTTTACCTTTTGATTTAATGCAAGGAGCCTACAAGAAATTAAAGAGTGGTGTCAAGTCATTATTTGACGAATGGCTTAATGATGCCGGTGGTGGCGATGGCTCTTCCTTTACTAAGTTCCCAATTACTACGGGATATTATCCTAATGGTGGCGCTCCTGGTTATAGTTTTGGTGGAGGTCATCATTACGGTATTGACTTTGGCGCACCTTTTGGTACGACAATCAACGCTACGAATAGCGGACAGTTAGGTGAATTGCATAACTTTGGCGGAGGGCTTGTTGCAAGACTTTTAACAGGTCAATTCACATTATTTTTTATGCACTTATCTAAAATATTGAAACACGGTAAAGTACAGGCAGGAGAACCTATAGCTAAAACAGGTAATAGTGGTAACTGGACTACTGGTCCTCACTTACATTTCCAAGTCGAAAAAGGTAGACATAATGATATTACTAACCAGAATACTGTAAACCCACTTAAGTGGCTCAAAGGTCACGGTGGCGGAAAAGTTGGTGGTAGTGGTTCTGCAAACGCACGTAGAGCAATTCAAAGAGCACAATCTATTTTAGGTGGACGTTATAAATCGTCTTATATTACCGAACAAATGATGAGAGTTGCCAAGCGTGAATCTAATTTCCAAGCCGATGCAGTTAACAACTGGGACGTTAATGCTAGAATGGGAGACCCTTCTAAAGGTATGTTCCAAATGATTGGGTCATCTTTCAGAGCATATGCTAAACCAGGGCACGGAAACATCTTAAACCCAACTGACGAAGCTATATCTGCTATGCGCTACATTGTAGGTAAGTGGGTCCCTATTATGGGGAGTTGGAGAAGCGCATTTAAACGAGCTGGTGACTTTGCTTATGCTACAGGCGGAGTTATTAATACATCGGGAATGTATCAACTTGCTGAAGGGGGTTATCCAGAAATTGTAATCCCTACAGATCCAAGCAGACAATCAGATGCGATGAAATTGTTACATCTTGCTGCGAGTAAAATTAGTGGAAATAACAGAAATAAACGACCTAACCAATTACGTACACCTAGTGTTACTAGTAATACAGTTGATAACGCAGACTTACTACTACAAATGATAGAAAATCAACAGAAACAAATAAACGTGTTAATGGAAATAGCACGAAGTAATGAAAATATTGAAAAACAACCGAAAGGTTTTTCAGAACGTGATGTAAGTCAGGCACAAGGTTCAAGGTTAAGACTCGCTGCTTATAGCCAGGGAGGTTTATAAATTGGAAAATAAAAAAGTAAAAATATTTAACGATCATTTCGAAGAAACACTCACGGACATTCCTCATCTTAAGTTTCTAGAATTTGAAGAAGAGGATTTAGATAGAAAGTCTAATCAGATTGAAGTTAATGGTAGCGATGGCGTTTTACAAGGACCGATGAATTTCGGTCCTTTTAACTTGATACTGAGATTTTCATATAAAGGCATGGATTATAAAGAATATAGATTAGCAAAAGAAAAGTTACGTCAATTGATAAATAGGAGAGATCCTTATTTCGTATGGCATTCAGATATGCCAGGTAAAAAGTATGCAGTTATACCAGAGGGAGTGAGTAATGAAAACCTAACAAGTCAATTTGGACTTATTGAGGTGACTTACTCTGTCTACAAAGGATATGCAGAATCATTAAAAGACACTTCTGAGTTTAGTTGGACTGATGAAAGTTGGCAGTTTGAACAAGGTGTTATAGGAAGTGATGAAGTTAAATATAAACACAATATTCGTTACTTTAAAATATTTAACGGTTCTAAAGACACCATTAACCCTTTATTAAGACACAAATTAAATATTAATTGCACACTTACAGCACCTTATGGATTTGAAATCGTTAATCTAACCACAAATGATATATTTGAATATAAAAAACCTCTCAAAAAGCGTAATACGGTTTCGATTATAGGAGTGCATCCTTATATTAATAATAAAAGAGTTGGTAAAGACACAAATTATGATTTTATTACTTTAGCGCCGGGTTGGAATGAAATTTTAATTAGAGGTCACAATATATCCAATAGTCCTAAAACAGAATTTATATTTAATTACATTTATAGGTAGGTGAGAATATTGGAAAATCTAATATTTATGAATAGAGAAGGGACATTTTCGGAAATTGTTAATGACTTTGATTTTGGTTCCTTTAAATATGAATATGAACAAAATAATGAGCGATCCATATCTCTCACTGCTTATAAAACTAATGTTAACGCCGATATATTCGATAGTTTGATTAATGAAAATTATTTAATTTGGAAGGGTCAGAAATATGTTATTAAATCTACTGAACTTAAGTATGAAGAAGGTGTAATACTTAATGAAATTGAGGCTAAGCATATTTCTATGGAATTTCAAAATCATTATATACCTAAAGATTTAGATGATGAGTCACTGAATGATGAAGATGAGACTGAAACAAAAATTTCTATGAAAGTTAAAGAGTACCTTGATTTTGCATTCAAAAATAATAAACTTAATTTCGATTATAAGTTACATGGAAAGTTTAATGAGAGTAAATATATTGAAGAGTTCGGAGATAAAAATGGTTTAGAACATCTTATTGAAGGTGCTGAGCATTTTGGCTATATATTTTTTGCTGATAATAAAACTTTCCATATTTATACACCTGATAATTTTTATAAAAAATCAGATGAAATATTAGTTTATAAATATAACAATAGTTCGGTTTCGGCTAAAACAATCACAACTGAATTACGTACCTACATTCAAGGATACGGAAAGAAAAAGTCAAAATCCGAAACGAAAAACTATAAACCTATAAAGCCTAAAGATTTCTCGTATTCTGGAAATTTTAATAAAGAAGGTACTTGGTCTACTGAACATATAGGAGACTCCTTTTATAAGACATTTTATTGTAAGTGGGGGAATGAAACCTTAACTTGGAATCTAAAAAAAGGACCTAAAGGTGGAATAATCGAAGTATTTATTGATGATAAGTCCAAAGGGACTTTTGATTGTTACAGCGCTCATGCTTCGACGCAAAAAGTGATTTTAGCTAAAGGATTATCAAAAGGTAAACATTCTTTTAGAGGAGTTTTTAAATCGAAAAAATCCGGCATTGATTATAAGAAATCTAATCCAGTCATGTATGTTGGTACTAGTAAAAGTAGTGTTTTAAATCTAACTGCAGTTCTTAAAGGTAAAGATATTTATCATGTATATGCTGAGTATAAGTCTCCATATTATAAGCAATATGGTAAATCGGAAGCCCCTACAATATATGATGATAATATTACAAGCCAATCAGAGTTAAAGAAGAAATTAAAAGAAACACTTGATGATATTCCAACAATTGAAGTAGCAACGAATTATTTAGGATTAGAAAGTATTCATGAAAATAATACTATTCGATTTATACACAAACCTATCGGGTTTAATACCGATTTAAAAGTTGTCAAGCTTACTGAATATCATCCCCTTGTTTCGCAGCCTATTGAAGTGGAATTCAGTAATGCTCAGAAAGATATTATACAAATGCAATCACAGTTCAATCGTAGGTTAAGAAAGTTTAATAATCTTATGAAAAAAGGATTCAAAACTAGTGACTATTCTTTAAATGTGTTACAGGAATATAACGAAACAGTAGGAAGTGTATTGATTGATGAGTAAAGAAGTATCGATAAGATATCTACAAGATAGAGATGGAGAAGAATATTTTCCAGTCACGCACATAGAGGCAGTCATCGGTTTAGATGTTTACTTAGACAAAATAGAAAATTTGGAAAAAGAAAATGAAGAATTTAAAAAAAGAATATCTCATTTAGAGAAGGAATAAAAGGAGGTTCATAAAATGTTATTAACTTTAGACTTTCCTATTCAAATAGGGCACACATTTAGAACCAAGATGATAAATAATTTTAGAATAATACTTAATTATTATAATGAATTAGATCATCAGCATCGAGCACACGCAGAAACTAAGCATCATGCTCATCAAGCCATGCAAGTTGATTATAGAAATACAAACGTTTCTGCATTTTTAGATTATCTTAATGGTAATATTAATGGGCTTGTTTTAGGAGCAAATGGAGACGGTATAGCTGAAACAAAACAAGCCAGAGTATCAATAGATGGTACCGTACATCCCTTGTTGCAAGAAAGGCTTCTTCATGACTTCTTAGGAATTAAAAGAAAATTAGATAAAGAAATACATTCAAATGGTGCAGTCGATTTTATTTGGAATCCTCCATATATACCAGGAAATAGATTAGGTGAAAATGGAACACCAAATAATTGGGAACCAGAAGCCCATATTGAAGCATTTTTAAATCCTTTAGTTGATAATCAATATGTTACAAAAGAAGTTGTCGGAGAAGATACATCAGGAAAATATAATGTGTACAAATTCACGTTTGAACCGCAAAATTACCACAAAACTTTACTTATCACTTCATGTATACATGGTAATGAGACCACTGGATTTTTCGATATGTGTCATATAGTCAACCTATTGGTCAATGAGTGGGAAAAGTATCCTCAATTAACTTACTTAAGAAAAAATGTACGTTTAATTTATGTTCCTATGGTTAACCCGTGGGGATTTGCAAATCAAAAAAGAGAGAATGTGAATAATGTAGATTTAAACAGAAATTTTGATTATAACTGGAAAGCAGGTAAAGGGACAGATCCAGATAAATCTAACTTCAAAGGCAAAAGTCCTTTTTCTGAAAAAGAATCACAAAATATGCGTAACTTAGTTCAACGTATAGATAATTTGACAGCTCACTTGGATTTGCATGATATCATTTCAGTAAATAATGATTACTGTTTATTTTATCCTCGATGGGCCAATCAAAAAAATAATAATATGACTCAACTCATTAACAATTTAAAAAGTAACGGAGATCTCGTTGTTTGGGGTTCCAGTACATTATCATCTTTTAGTAATTGGGTAGGTATTCGAAATAAAACAACGTCATATCTTTCAGAAATAAATGAAAAACGTGTCGGTGAAAAGAAAAGTCCTGAAGAAATGAGACGTTCAGTACGCTGGGTAGGTAATGTAATTTTTAGAATGGCACAATTTGAATCATACCAAAATGGTCAAACATCTTTAGATCCTTTTATTAAAGTTATGGTCTATGATGATAGATTTAACAATAAAACATCTGAAGTCATTACCCTACGTGCAGAAAGAAATGAATGGCAACGTATAATGATGAGTCAGCAGCGTTTCAAAGTTTTAGCAAATGGATTTGTAGAGCTCTATGGATATGTGACTATAAACGTTGATAGAGATGTTACAGTGGGGATTAGCCCTAATATTGTTCAAAATTATCATCCATTCTTTGGGTTTGGTAAAAGTAGAAAACGTAATCTATTTTCAATTGAACATAAACTAAACAAAGGAAATACGACCTTCCCTATATATGCTGCTGCTGGTGTTCAAATGTCAACGATTACTGAACCAGGTACTAAACGTACTGATACAGTAATGCCAGTATTAGATGTTAAGAAAAAAGGTGCTGGCATTGTAACAATAAAACAAATTAAATTATTTGCGAAGTTCACTCCTACGCATTCTGCTAATTCTATTCAGATATTAAAATCTGGAGAATACGGTAATCTTAAAGAAGATACGTTCACACAAATTTACCCTAATACTATATACGATGATGATTTAAGAAACGTTATAAATGGGGAGGAAAAATAATGGAATTACAAAAGATTGGTAAAATTGAAGTTAAAAACGAGCCTTACTTAAAACCGATATCTGATGAAGGTATCGGTTTTTATAATTTAGATGATAAAACTGCTGTTTTAAGGTTTTATGTGACTAAAAACAACGAACCTTTATTAATTAGTGAAGAAAACACTGAAACGTACATATATCTTGAATCCTCTAACGGTTCTAATCAAGTAGTAGAAAATGTACGTTTTATTGACCCTTTGAATGGTGTTATTGAAGTAACCATACCTATTGAATTCTTACAAGCTTCAACGAATACAACTGTTATAGGTCAAATATATATTTCGATTAATCATCTAAATCAGGTAGATAGCGATAAATCATCAACTGCAGTTTTAAACGAATTTGAATTCAAAGTGGGTAACGCAATAATAAATAAAATTAATGGTGCAACTAAAATTAAATATATCCGTATGTTTGATGAATTAAAAAGACAAATTAATGCACGAGCCACTGAAATACAAGAACAATTAGATAATTTAGAAGATTACGTTGTTAAAGTGAAAGATGCAAGTGATGAAGGAATTACAAAGATTCAGATTGAAACAAAAAAAGGGTTGGACAAACTTAATCAACAACATAGTAAAAGTGTAAAAGACGTCGAGGAATTTCTTAACGCGGCTAAAAATACAATTCAAAATCTTTATGAAGAATATGACAACGAAATTGATACAAAAGGAAGTCAATATTTGAAAGATTTAAGAATCGAAGTTAGGAATATTGAAAATATATTAAGTCAAGAGGGATACGTCACAATTGATGAACATCGTAAAATCATTACTGAAATACAAGAAAAGTTACCTGAATCTTCAGATTGGATCGAATATGATTTAATTAATGGAGCTATAAAAAATAGGCATTATAAAGCTGAAGGACAAAATGGTTTTAATTGCGCTTATAAAACTATTCAACATCAAGACTACAAGGAAGTGATTTTAAGAATTAACGCTGACAATTTCAAAAGTGGAACTGCTATAGCGAAGTTACCGAGTGAATTAATTACAAGTACGCAAACTGCGTTCCTAAGAACGGTGCCTGTTAAAGCTTGTGGTGCTCAATTAACCATTGAACCTAATGGAGATGTTAAAGTTTATATTTCTCAGAGCGATCAGTGGTCAGTAAGTCGTGAAGCTTATATTTACGGAGAAATTAGAATGATAGATAAAGGAGGTGAATAATGTGATGGATACTTATAAATCTATGACTGAACTTGTGAGGAATGAAAAAGATTGGATGATTGAGACGCAAGATAGAAATAGTAAATCACTTATAACTGCTATACACGGAGGTGGTATAGAGTGTGGTACTTCTGAATTAGCGTTATTGGTTGCAGAATTATCGAATGCAAACTACTTCACTTTTAAAGGGTTAAAACCGAAAAACAATAGGACTCTACACGTCACTTCAACAAATTATGATAACCCCAATTTACTATATTGGAATCAATTTATGAATGTAACGATAGCCATACATGGTTATTCAAGCAATCAAGCAAATAGTTATATTGGTGGATTGGATGAAAGACTTATATCACTTATTACTCACAATTTAAAAGTTTCAGGTTTTAATGTGGAAGCCGCTCCTGAAAGAATTGCTGGTAAAGAAATTAATAATATAACTAACAAAAACGCCTGTGGAATGGGTGTACAGATTGAAATATCAACTCAGCAAAGAAAAGAATTTTTTAGTCGAAACGATTTTAGTCAAAAGAATAGAGAAAATACAAATAATTGGACAGAAGACATGTGTTACTATGCTAATGCTATCTGCGCTGCAATTAATGATAGAAAGTGGGTAGAAAGATGAAGAAAACACACCGTATGACTGAAATGGAATATATTAATGTTATTTCTTTATTATTTATTGGAACAATAGCTATGGCTCGAGGTTCTTTTTTTATATTTGCTTCTGAAATTCAAGTCGATAAAAGCCCATTGTATAGTAGTATTAATGAAATAATCCCCTTAAGTATTTGGGGGATTCCATTCTTTATAGGAGGATTATGTTTAGCAATTGCAGCTATGGCTTTACCTTATAGAAATATTAACAAAGTTTATAGTATTACTCTTATTTTAGGAGGGATTATTTGTTCTGTTTTTTTCTTTGTAATTACGTTAGCTGGTATTAGTGATTCTTTAAATTGGATGTCACCTCTTATTTATTTTTTAACTACTTTAACGTGTGGTGGTTATGCTTACTTTGGAGTGTTGCATTATGCCAAACAATGAATTACCCCAAAGTTATTATGACGATAGGGACGCTATTCATAAAAGGATAAGAGAAGTCGATGAAAAACATACAAACAATTATAACAATTTAAGTGTGTTATTAGCAGAATTTAAACCTACACTTAATCAAATGGTCGAGGCAACTAAAGAGATGAGTACTGAACAGAAAAAAACAAACCAACAAATTATAGAACAAGGCCAACGATTGTCTATTGTCGAAAAAGATGCTCAAATGTTTAGGAAACATTTAAGTCAAGAAGAACAAGAAGCAAAAGAGAAAGGTAAAGAAAATAAAGAGTTTATTTTAAAAGCTACCGGTATATTTGTTGGTGGAGGTGGTGTGGCTTGGCTTATCCACCCATTGTTCGACTTTTTAAAAAATGTGATTAATTAAAGTGGTATTTAAAGAAAAAATCATAGTAAGGCATATATAATTTTAAAATCTTTCAACTTTGTAAGTTTAAGATGTCATTTTGTAAGAATAGATAAAAGCAATTTTCATCAGAATCTTCTACAATTAAACTGTAATTAAATTGAAGGAGAGTTCACTAATGAGAGATTTGAAAATTTTATTAATTCCTATAATAGTCATTATATTATTAGTAATGGGATTACTTTTCGGATTGAGAATTTACGGTGATCATCATCCAAATAATGAAAATGTAAAAGATTTGAATATGAAGAACCCTCTTGAGCCGACAAAAGAATATTATGTAAAAACTACTAAACCAGTAAAAGAAAAGCCTAAAGAAGAGGCAGATCAAACTCATGAATACGAAACAATAGGTTATGATAAAAAAGGTAACAGTAAAAAAATTAAATATGTAGGAATGAAAAGACTAAAACTCAATCACTATTTAAAAATTAAACAAAAATTAGATACAGTTAAAAGTTATGAAGAAGTTAAAAAAGATGACATTCCTAAAGAAGCACGTAAACATTTAAATTAATATATTAGAGTCTGGGACATAAATCCTAGGCTCTTTTATTTTACTATAAAGGAGATGTAACCTTTGAAAGTTAATTGGACTACACGTTTAAAAAACGGAACAACACTCACAGCTTTAGTTGGTGCTGTATTATTATTTGCTAAACAAGTAACCGAAGCATTTGGTATAGATATATCAAGTCAACTTGAAACAATCAGTAGTATTCTGGGGAGTATTATTACAATACTTGTAGCTCTAGGTGTTGTTACAAACCCTAACACTAAAGGATTTACTGATGCTGGTATTGACCTAGAACTAAATAAACCGCGCAATCAAGAAACCCATCCTGTACAGTTTAAAAGTGAGTCAGGCGCAGTGAAACCTGAAGTTTTCGACACTAACGAACCGTTTACTGATGATTCTGATGAAGAGGAATTCGAATTTAACAATGGTGGAGGAGGAGCCCCAGATGAAAACACAATCTCAAATCAATAAACGTTTAAGAGATTATAAAAACGGTGTAGTAGATAGTCCATACAGAGTTAAACGTTGGACGAGTTATGACGCTTCCTTTGGTACTATGGAACCAGGTTGTATTGATAAAGACCGTGCTTATCACGCACAGTGTATGGACTTGGCGATAGATTATGTAATGTGGTTAACTGATAATCAAACAGAAATGTGGGGCGATGCTAAAAGCTCTATAATAAACAAATTCCCTAAAGGGTGGAAGATTGTAGAAAACAAACCGTCAACGATACCCAAAAAAGGTTGGATAGCTGTATATACAGCTGGAACCTATTCACGTTATGGGCATATAGGTATAGTATATGATGGTGGTAATACGAACTCCTTCCAAATACTTGAACAAAATTGGAATGGCTGGGCTAATAAAAAGCCTAGCTTACGATGGGATAACTATTATGGTTTAACACACTTTATTGTTCCGCCTGTAGCGAAAGAAATAGAAGAACCTAAAAAAGATGCAAAATCAGCTCCTAAACAGTCAGTTAAGGAAAATAGTAGCATCAAAGTTAACACTAATCATATAAAAGGTTGGACTATGACTAAAAGAGGTCGTAAACCTAAAGCTGTAGTTATTCATAACGATGCTGGTACAATGAATTCAAAACAATACTATAACGATCTAGTAAACGCTGATTACAGGAGATTAGCAAGAGGTATAGCTCACGCATATGCTGATAGAAACGGTATTTGGGAAGCTATATCAGAAGATAGAATTGCTTGGCATGTTTCTGATGGCGTTCAACCGGGTTCAGGTAATTTTGAAACTTATGGAATTGAAGTTAATCAATCATTGTACGTAAGCGATAAAAATTTCCTTAAAAATGAACAAACAGCTCTTAAATTCGCAGCGCATAAACTTAAAAAGTGGGGGTTACCAGCTAACAGAAATACTGTTCGTTTACACAACGAATTTAGTTATACAGCTTGTCCTCATCGTTCAGCTAAATTGCATACTGGTATTGATCCAACAAAACAAGCATGGACTAAGGCAACACAACTTAAGTTAAAAGATTACTTCATTAAACAAATTAGGGCATATATGAAAGGCAGTACACCTAAAGTTACTACAGTTAAAAACAAACCTGGCAGTGCTTCCACTCCAGCTAATAGACGAGATATGAACGGTTGGAAAATCAATAAGTATGGAACTTATTACAAATCAGAAATAGCTCGCTTTACGCCAAACACTCCTATTAAAACTCATTATGTTGGACCGTTTAGAAGTTGTCCTGTGAGCGGTGTATTACAGCCAGGTCAAACAATAAAATATGACACTGTATGTAAACAAGACGGTCACGTTTGGGTGAGTTATACAGCTTATAATGGTAATAATGTTTGGTTAGCTGTGAGAACATGGAATAAAACAAATGATAGTTTAGGAAAATTGTGGGGTACAATCAATTAATCTGTTATAATACAATTACCACGTCATTATACAAGGGTAGTTGCTATGGCTACCCTCTTATAAATTACAATTAATTATGTCTATAATATGAAGATGTTAGATTGATATTAAAAAAACATGGTTTAACACTACATTGGTTACACGGTCTGTGCTATAATTAAATTACATACAATTTAATTTTTTATACTCCTTTATAATTTTTTTGCTACCACGCTCTTTATGAGCGTGGTTATTTTTGCGAACGCAACAATTTCTGTCACAACTATGTTATAATTAATTTGCTAGTCATTTCACAGAAGGGTAGTCTTAATGGCTATCCTTTTTTATGTGAAATCTAATATAAAGATATTATTTTTAGTTAACCATTTACTTTATATTCTTTAATGTGCTAATTTATATATATACAATTTAACTTTTCTCTCATCTCAGTTTTTCATGTATTTATTTACTAACCACGTTCTTTATGAGCGTGGTAATTTTTTGTGTGCACGTGTCAAATACGTGTCAAAATAGTTATACTTATTTAGGTCTAGTCAGAAAATAAATCTCTAAAAATACTGTAGTTAAGCCTTTTTACAGTTGTTTAGAAAATTAAATTTATCCCTCCGTTTCCGTTCATTAGTAAAAATCAGTTTAATTCTGATTAACTAAATTACGCTAGAACGTTGATGTATCAACGTTCTTTTTCTTTATTTACTTATCCTAGAACTTTATCTTCCGGACTCTTTCTATGCATATCTATGGTTTATATTCTATTGTCTTAAACTTAACCAAAAAATAAACATCAAAAGTAACAATAACAAACTTGATTTTTGTAAAATATAGATATCTTCAAATTTTTTAAATCATTCAAGCTAATATATAAGTATCTATCCTTATTTTAAAAAAGAACGTTATTCTTATATAGGATCAAGTCAAGAAGAAACTCGTTTTCAATCGTTTCAAAACCCTCTTAAATTTTGGGCTTACTTCTATTTATTTTTCCTACTTTTACAACTAAATAAATAGTATTAACAACCATCACAATAGTATATGGAATTAATATATGGATTATCAGATTGATATACAAAAATTAACCCAAGTAAAAAATGGAATTTAAGATAGTTGCTATAAAATAACCTTTATCTAATACTGTGTTTTTATCCAAAATAAGAACTCCTTTTTTAGGCAATGTCAACATAACTGCTTTATTGACGTTGAGCCTTCGAAAACTCTTAACAAACTAAAAACTTGTCGAATCGTTGGCTTAATAGCTCACGCTATGCGACATTCGTCTTCAAGTTTAGTTAAGAGGCTTCTTCTCAACATTAATAAATTTTCTCGGCATAAATGCCTAGTCTTTATTTATTCAGTAGATTTAAAAACTAAGATAAATAAACTTTTCATTCAAAAAAAGCATCTGAATATTGAATTATCCCAGAAGTTTTATCCAAAGCATTTTTCTTTAATTCAATAGCCATTAAAAATTCGTCTGGTACTTCAAAAGGGGCTTTAATACCCCAGTTAGAAGCTTTTTTAAACCCAAATTTTGGATAATACTCTGAGTGTCCCATCACTATAACCGAATCAAAATTAAGCTTTTCTGCTACTTCTAAAGATTTTTGTATCAAACTTTGACCTACGCCTTTATTTTGATAATTAGGTAAAACAGAAACAGGCGCTAAAGCTAATGACTCTATAGATTTCTCACCTTTAACAATAAAAATTTTAGATAACAATATATGACCTATAATTTTATCTCTATGCAATGCTACTAAAGATAAATCTGGAATAAACTCATCAGAATTTCTCAAACTCGCAACTAACCTATGTTCACTCTGATCACTATATTCTTCATTAGCAAACGCTTCTTTTACAACTTCTTCTGTAATCTTATAATCTTCCTTTTTTCTTTCCTAATAAAAAAATTCATTCTCTCTCTCCTTATCCTAACTCATATTTAAGTTAAAAGATTTATAAAATAAATATCGATTTATCCAAGAAATATATCAATTAATACTTTTAGAACTAGAAGATTTATCTAATAAAATTTATTTACATAACCTAGTTTTATTAGATAAATCAACAACTAATATTTTAATAAATTAAGAATGAAGAAAATATGATAAACGTATCAAAGATGTAGTTCGATAAGTTGAGTAATTCGCATGTATATCACAAGAAAAAAAGAATGTTTGTGGCAACGAACATTATTAAAAAACGGAATTGTTAATCAATTCCGTTTTTTAATATTTCTATTTGTGATTGTTTTTATTTCTATCGTTAGAATTTTTGGAAATAAGGTTTCGTATCATTTTGACAATATAACCGGAAACTAAAATTCTAATCACTCTTTTAACAATATTCTGCATGTTAACTCCCCTTATATTTTGTTTGATATCTTATACCCAGTTTTTGTAGGAGCTAAAAGTAAAATTTGTTTTTTTGGAAAATATGAAGAAATATTTTTAGATCTTATTTTTTATCAAAAGTTATGTAGCCGTATTCATCTGCTTTTTTAGTAAAAATAACAATGATAGCGTGAATGATTGCGACAACACTTGGAATGCCAGTCCAGAAAAAGACGAGATGTAGAATACCTTGTCCAACTTGGTCGGCATAAAATTTATGCACGCCCAGACCACCTAAAATCAATGCTACTATAATATAAATTGTTTTGTTAACTTTCATTATGTCTGCCTCCGTATGGTTAATTTAGTTTTTAGTCTTATCTTTATTTTTACAGATAATTATTTAGTTTATCAAAGTAAAAGTATTAAAGAAGATGTTATGATATAAAGTGAAGGTTTAAATTTATAGTGATTGTTTAATTTTAAGATGTTAACATCATGTCGTATTTATTTTTATTTAGAAATTGAGTATAAACTTTAGCTATCAATATCTAAAAGGGGAGTCAAATGTGATTAGAAAAGCGAAAACGAGTGATAATCGACAGATTGCAGAGTTATGTTATCTTATTTGGAGAGATATGGAATTAGATATTACCAAGGAAATAACTAAAGATCGTATTATTGAAGCGATAGAATTAAGTATTGTGAATGTAAGATACCGGTCGTTTTATGAGCATATTTGGGTATATGAGAAAGACGGGGTTGTTGTTGGATGTGTAATTGCTTATCCTGGGAAAGAGGAAATGGATTTTGAACAACAATGGCTTAAGTTACCACTTGAAGAAGATATTCTTCAGTTAGGTACACCATTACCTGAAAAAGAATCATACGATGATGAAATATATATAGAAGCAGTAGTAACGACTCCAAAATATCGAGGACAAGGTATTGCAACACAACTTTTAAAGTATGTCATTTCCACTCATGCACATGAAAAATGGGGATTGAATTGTGATTATGATAATAATAAAGCACGCCATCTATATCACAAATTAGGGTTTAAAGAGGATGCGACAATTCATTTATATGGCCATCAATATTTTCATATGACATTGAATAATAAGTAACATCACATCATAATGAAAGGTGTGTGGTGTATATAAATGAGTACCCATCAATTTTGTTTACAGATTGAATTTTTATAAATGGTTTCAGTGGGTTATAAGTTATAAGCGTGTTGTCTAAACCTACTCCGAACCCCAACTTGCTTTGTCTGTAGAATTTCTGATTGAAATTCTCTATGTTGGGGTCCCGAACCCCAACTTGCCTTGTCTGTAGAATTTCTGTTTGAAATTCTGGGTTTAGACAAATGTTGAAATAACTCGATATTAAGCGGGTTTTTAAATTAAATTGTTGTCTGTGTTTGCAATAAAAAAGCCTGGGGCATTGATTAATGTCCCAGACTCATTCGTGTGAAAGTTTAGATTGCACCTAAAAGTGCACTAATATAGATTCCTAATGCATACAATAAACCAAAGAATGTATTCGTTTTACCTGTCGCAGCCATCGCAGGCATCATAGTTTCAGGCGTATCATTTTTATTAAAACGTCTCACCGCTTTAATAGGCATTGGGAATGATAATAAGACTAACAAGTAAAATAATGATCCCGCAGGTTTAAAAAAGGCTGTAATGATGACAATGATATATGCGACGGCATACATTATTGCCATAAAAATAACAGAAGCACGTTTACCTAAAAGTATAGGCAAAGTTTTTCTACCGCTAGCCTTGTCTTTAATACGGTCACGAATATTGTTGCCCATATTGATTAAACCAATTGTGATGACTATTGGAATACTTAACCAAACGGCATATCCTTGAACATTACCGGTTTGTATGAAAAATGAAAGTAGTATGATAATCATACCCATAAATAATCCTGAAAATAGTTCACCAAAAGGTGTCCATGAAATTGGAATAGGGCCACCGGTATATAGATAGCCAATTGCCATACAAACAATGCCTACTGGAATAATCCAGAATGAGCTTTGTATTGCTAAAAAGATACCTAAAAGTGCTGCAATGATGTAAAAAGCAATTGCTAAATTCATTACTTGTTTTGGACTCATACCATTACGTACAATAGCGCCACCAATACCCACAGAGGTATGATCATCAAGACCTTTTTTAAAGTCATAGTATTCATTAAACATGTTTGTTGCAGCTTGAATTAACAAACATGCAACCAACATAGCCAAGAAAAGACTGAATTTTAGATGATCTTCGCTACCGAGTAAATATATTTTAGCTGCTGCAGTACCAACGAGTACAGGGACAACAGCGGCTGTTAAAGTATGAGGTCTCATCAATTGCCAGTACTTCTTAACAGTGGAATATTGTTGATATTGATCTGACATGATATGCACAACCTCTTATTTATATAGTTTTATCATCAACATTTTAAATGAAACACCAGTAAAGGTCAATCAACGTGAAAAATTGCATGTTTTGTTTAAGCATTAATAACTACATAAAAGATTAAAAATGATACAATGTAATAATGAGTAAAATTCGGAGGAGAAAGAAGTGAAAAAAATGGATGTGAATGTAGACGAACAGGCAATCCTCGATAAGTTATATGAAAGTACAAAAGATTGGGTTTCAGTTGAAGTTGAATTAAATAAAACTATGAAACCTAGTGTGTTGTTTCATTTAACTGAAAAAGATGCTGGGGACCGTTTTTACATGCGCTTAAATGATAATTATTCTTCGTATTTTGGATATCATGCTATTCATAGGTTTAAAAACGACTTTGAGAATAAGCAATCCATTTTTAAGGACTGGGAAAAATTAAAAAATAATATTGAACTCATTCATCCACATAATAGATATCATCATCTTAGGTTGTGTGGCGGTTTTCAATTTTCGAGTCACAAATCAGATGATGAATGGAGAGAATATGGTTTAAACCATTTTGTTTTACCTAAAGTATTAATTTCTAATGAAGGTACGCGTACTTATCTAACTTATACAACAGAGCGACAAGATTTCGATTTACAAGCTTTTAAAACTTTAGTGGCACATTTTGAACAAACAACCATGGATAATCCAGAGGAAACACTTGGAGATGTGACGCGTATGGAAGATATTTATAAGGATGATTGGCGTGAGCTTGTAAAAGAAGCGATTGATACGATTGACAACAATAAAAAAATCGTTCTCGCGCGTCGTCGTTTAGTTAAATTTGATAAAAAAATCAATATTCCATATGTTTTAAATCGGGCTCTTGAAAATGAAAAAAACAGTTATATATTTTTATTAGAAGCTAATCAGTCAATATTCTTTTCTCAAACGCCTGAGCAATTAATCAAAGTTGAAGATGGTGTTTTATCTACAAAAGCAGTAGCAGGTACCATTAAACGTACACATAATGAGCAAATAGATAATAAGAATATAGAGGCATTTCTTAAAGATAAGAAAAATTTAGGAGAACATCGTTTTGTTGTTGAAAGCATCTTAAATGATATTGAGCCTTTTGTACAGGATGTAGAGTACAATGAGACGCCTAATATTTTAAAAAATGATCATATGTATCATTTATATACGGAAATCAAAGCTAATTTAAATGACAAATCATACATTGGTTTAATCGATCGTTTACATCCTACACCTGCGTTAGGTGGCTACCCTAAAGAAGAAGCGCTTGATTTTATTGAGAATAAAGAGTTTGGTACTCGAGGTTTATATGGCGCGCCGGTGGGCTATATTGATGTTTATGATGATTGTGAATTCATTGTTGCTATACGTTCTATGCTAATTAAAGAGCAACAAGCGACTTTATACGCTGGATGCGGCATTGTTAAAAATTCGGATCCTGATAGTGAAGTTGCTGAAACTGCAGTTAAATTCTCACCAATGATGAACGCCTTAGGAGTAGATAATAATGATGAATCATAGCGTAG
Source organism: Staphylococcus sp. HMSC068G11 (assembly GCF_001815825.1). Taxonomy (NCBI): domain Bacteria; kingdom Bacillati; phylum Bacillota; class Bacilli; order Caryophanales; family Staphylococcaceae; genus Staphylococcus; species Staphylococcus sp. HMSC068G11. The sequence continues at coordinate 353,523 of NZ_KV822098.1, read as the reverse complement.
CTTTAACTGAACAAGTATTTTCATTTGCTTCAGAGCTTTATGCTTATGGTGTAAGAGAAGTAGTAATTAGTCCAGGTTCACGTTCAACACCATTAGCACTTGCTTTCGAAGCACATCCAAGTATTAAAACATGGATTCACCCTGATGAGCGAAGTGCTGCATTTTTTGCTTTAGGTCTTATTAAAGGTAGCGAAAAACCTGTAGCAATTCTTTGTACATCTGGAACAGCTGCTGCGAACTACACACCCGCTATAGCTGAAAGTCAAATTAGTCGTTTGCCACTCGTTGTTTTAACGAGCGACAGACCGCATGAACTGCGCAGTGTGGGTGCACCTCAAGCAATTAATCAGGTAAAGATGTTTAGTAATTATGTGAACTTTCAGTTTGATTTGCCGATTGCTGATGGAAGTGAACATACAATTGATACAATTAATTATCAAATGCAAATTGCAAGTCAATATTTATATGGACCACACCGAGGACCGATTCATTTTAATTTACCATTTAGAGAACCACTAACACCAGATTTAGATCGTGTCGATTTATTAACCTCTGTAACTAAAACGTTACCTCATTATCAGAAATCGATTTCGGTAGATGATATAAAAGAAATATTACAAGAAAAAAATGGTCTCATCATTGTCGGAGATATGCAACACCAAGCCGTTGATCAAATATTAACGTATTCAACTATATATGATCTGCCAATCTTAGCAGATCCCCTGAGTCAGCTTCGTAAGGAGAAACATCCTAATGTTATAACCACTTATGATTTATTGTATCGAGCTGGTTTAAATTTAGAAGTAGATTATGTCATACGTGTAGGTAAGCCAGTTATTTCTAAAAAATTAAATCAATGGTTGAAGAAAACCGATGCGTATCAAATTATTGTGCAGAATAATGATCAAATTGATGTATTTCCAACACCTCCTCATATATCTTATGAGATTTCAGCAAATGATTTTTTCCGTTCATTAATGGAAGAACCACTTGTTGAACGAAAAAAATGGTTACAACAATGGCAATCACTTGAACAACAAGCACGCATTGAGATAAGTGATTACTTAAAGCATGCGACAGATGAAGCGGCATATGTGGGGAGTTTAATTCAAAAACTTACAAAAGAAGATACATTATTTGTCGGAAATAGTATGCCAATTAGAGATGTTGATAATTTACTGTTTGATAGTGAGGCATCTGTATACGCTAATCGGGGTGCCAATGGAATTGACGGAGTAGTTTCAACTGCGCTAGGTATGGCGGCACATAAGAATGTGACGTTGCTTATTGGTGATTTATCTTTTTATCATGACATGAACGGTTTATTAATGGCCAAATTAAATGAACTTCATATTAACATTGTATTAGTTAACAACGATGGGGGAGGTATCTTTTCATATTTACCTCAAAAACGATCGGCTACAAAATATTTTGAGCGATTATTTGGAACACCAACAGGCTTAAACTTTGAATATACTGCACTGTTATATGATTTTACATTTAAGCGTTTTGATAATTTGACTGACTTTAAATATGCTGAATTATCCAAAATGGGTTCTCACATGTATGAAGTTATGACCAATAGAGACGAAAATTTACATCAACATCAATATTTATATCAGAAATTGAGTGAGATTGTTAATGTTACATTATAATTTTTATGAATCTAAGAACCAAAGTAAGCAACTATTGGTGATGTTGCATGGTTTCATAAGTGATGCTACTACTTATCATTCACATATAGAACGCCTCATAGAACATACGAACGTACTAACAATTGACTTACCTGGCCATGGCTTAGATACCTCAAGTATGGATGATGTGTGGGATTTCCCGTTCATTACACGTCAACTTGATGAGGTTTTAATACAATATCAAACATATGATGTGTTTCTTCTAGGTTACTCTATGGGTGGCCGGGTAGCGCTTTATTATGCCATACATGGTAATGAAACTCTATCAGGGTTGCTCTTAGAGAGTACTTCAGCAGGTATTCAAGATGAGACGGATAAAGAGGAACGTGCCCAAGTGGATGCTGCACGTGCGAAAGTACTTGAAATTGCTGGTTTAGATATTTTTGTGAATGATTGGGAAAAGTTGCCACTTTTTCGTTCGCAGTATAATCTAGCTCCTGAGATACGCCAAAGTATTCGCAATAATCGCATGAGTCAAGATGCTCATAGATTGGCTAAAGCACTTCGTGATTATGGTACAGGTCATATGCCTAATTTATGGCCACATCTATCATCGATATGCATTCCTACTTTAATTTTAGTAGGAGAAAAAGATAAAAAGTTTGTTCAAATAGGACAACAATTAGAGAATCACTTACAAGATAGTCATAAAGTTCAAATTTCTAATGTCGGACATACAATTCATGTGGAAGATAGCACGGAATTTGATACAATAATATTAGGTTTTTTAAAGGAGGAGCAAAATGACTAGACAGTGGGAAACACTTAGAGAATATGATGAAATTAAATATGAATTTTTCGAAGGGATTGCCAAAGTAACGATTAATCGTCCAGAAGTAAGAAATGCATTTACTCCTAAAACAGTTGCTGAAATGATTGATGCATTTTCACGTGCGCGTGATGACCAAAATGTATCAGTAATTGTATTAACTGGTGAAGGGGACAAAGCATTTTGTTCAGGTGGAGATCAAAAAAAACGTGGACACGGTGGTTACGTAGGTGAAGATGATATTCCTCGTTTAAATGTATTAGATTTACAACGTTTAATTCGTGTGATTCCTAAACCAGTAATTGCAATGGTTAGAGGCTATGCAATTGGTGGAGGAAATGTACTTAATGTTGTTTGTGATTTAACAATCGCTGCAGACAATGCTATTTTTGGGCAAACTGGACCAAAAGTAGGATCATTTGATGCTGGGTACGGTTCTGGCTACCTAGCTCGTATAGTTGGCCATAAAAAAGCAAGAGAAATCTGGTATTTATGCCGTCAATACAATGCACAGGAAGCTTTGGATATGGGCTTAGTGAATACTGTAGTTCCATTAGAACAAGTTGAAGACGAAACAGTTAAATGGTGTAAAGACATCATGCAACATTCACCAACTGCTTTACGTTTCTTAAAAGCAGCAATGAATGCTGATACTGATGGTTTAGCTGGTTTACAACAAATGGCTGGAGATGCGACTTTACTTTACTATACTACTGATGAAGCGAAAGAAGGACGTGATGCGTTTAAAGAAAAACGTAATCCTGATTTTGACCAATTCCCTAAATTCCCATAAGCAATAGTTGAATAATAGACTGGTTTTGAAAATGCATATTATAATTACAATTCCAATCTAGTTAATGAATAGCAATTATTTAAAATCGCCTAAGATACGAATTGTGTCTTAGGCGATTTTATTATTTCATTGGAATTAATAAGTATAAGTAACAATTAGCAACATTGGTAGATATAAGTAATCACCAATGTTAAAAATGAAAATGTACTATTTAAAGTGAATGCTCTCGATTTGCAAGTGTAAATCTCAGATTAGCGCACACACTTGATACATTTAAACCTATTGTATTGTTATGTGGGATTGTTACTCTCATAAATTTCACTTCAGGAATAAATGTTTTCCAGACTATTTATATAGTTTGAGTGGTCATTTGATCTGGATAATGTTGCCGTAAATAATTTTCTAATCGATGCATTCCTTTTTTTAATGTTTCCATATCATAAGCATATGAAATTCGAATATACCCTTTGCCAATATCGGTGAAGGAGGAACCAGGAACCATAGCTAAGTGTGCTTTCTCCAACACATCAACACAAAATTCAAAATCATTTTCCGTGAATCTTTTAATGCTAGGGAAAATGTAAAATGCACCTTCAGGTTGAGCAGTTAATTCGAAGCCTAATAATTCTAATTTTTCTTTCAGGTAATCACGACGTTCAATATAATCACGATTCATGTATAGAGGGGCATTTATTCCCTCATTTAAAGCGGTAGTACAAGCAATTTGAGCTGGTACATTTGCACAAATACAATTGTAAGCGTGCATAAAGGTTAATTTTTCAATTAAATATTCAGCACCAAGTAAAAAGCCGATTCGAATACCTGTTGCAGAATGGGACTTACTCAAACCACCTATCAGTAATAATTGATCTCGAATTTCTGGAAATTCAGCAAAAGATGTATGTTGTCCTTTAAACGTATTTTCAGCATAAATCTCATCACTGATAATAAAAATTTGTTTGTTTACAAGTGTGTCTACTATATTTTTGACCTCAGAGCGTTCGAGTATTACGCCTGTTGGGTTGGTAGGGTAATTGAGAAGTATCGCTTTAGTTTTATGCGTTAGATGCGACTCAATCAGTTCAGGTGTTACTTTAAAATCTGATTGTGTAGTATCTATATATACTGGATTTCCACCTAGAGTTTCAACTAATGGGATATAACCAGCGTATATCGGTCCTGGAATAAGGATATCATCGCCAGGCTCAATAATGCTTCTTAACGATGTATCTAATGCTTCACTCGCACCATTAGTAACGATGATTTCTTCCTCACTATAAAAGAAATCGTATTTTCGTTTAAAATATTGGCTAATAGCTTGTCGTGTTTCAAATAAACCTTTGTTATGAGAATAACTTGTTTTATCGTTTTTGATTGCTTTGATATAAGCATTTTTGACCACATCTGGTATAGGAAAATCGGGTTGTCCAATTGTTAAATTAACACAATCGTCAATCGCTTTAATTCTATTAGAAAATTGACGAATACTAGGGGCTCTTAAAAATTTTGAACTTGAATTTAATGATAATTTCATTTGCTAAAACCTCTCTATATAAAAATACCAAAATGTAGTATTTAAATTGTTTAAATAGTCTCATAATTCTTTCAAATTATTACTATCATAACATATTTTAATCTCTACATTTTGGTGATTTACTGAATTGTTTTATGAAATTTTAATTTTTAAATTGAGAAGGCCTTTTTAAATTAATGAACGGATTCGTCCATTTGCAAACCCATTTTGAAGATAATATTAATACAATCACACTCGCACTGATAAATAAATAAAGATAGGTAAAGATAGAAATCTGATCCTTAAATGGATATAGACCAAACCCGCGAATGACTCCTATAACGATACCGTGTAATAAATAAACAAACATTGTGCGCTGTCCTATATAGGTATAAATACGCTTAGTTTGTGGCATTAGATTTAGAAATGCACACATAGTTAAAAGTATAATGACATAGAGTAATAAGCGTTTAAGAGGACTATAAACATCCTCTCCGTTACTTTCTAAAGAAGTATAAGGTGTACTTCCTAATAACCAATCTCCATTAATAGGATGGATTGTGTATCCTATAAAGAAGGTAATCAGAATGATTATTGAAATGGGAATCCATTTTTTATTTCTAAGTTTTTCGGTATGTGATTGTGTAACCAAATGTCCTATAAAGAAGATAGGGAAGAACACAATGGTTCTTGATATACTCATATAACTGTCGATATTGCCAGAGAAACCAGCTAATACAGAAACAAGTATGGATATGAATAGTACAATATACGGATTATACCTTCTCACTATAACTAAAACAACATGAAAGAAAAAAAGGGTGAGTAAAAACCATAATGCAAAAACTGGATTAAATGGATCTAATTGAATTGCATCTTCTTTACCAGTGAAATAGTAATAAAGTGAGAAAAACGCAAAAAATATTACATAAGGAAGAAGTAATTTTTTTGCAATTTTTTCTAAATAGTTAGGTTTATCTAAATTCTTAGCAAAGTAGCCTGAGATAAATAGAAAGGTAGGCATATGAAAGCTATATATTAATAAATATAAAGCTTGTAAAAATTTATCTTCAGATGTATAAGGCTGTAATAAATGTCCTAATACGACTAGAAATATCAATATTGCTCGAGCATTATCGAAAAAATAATCCCTATCTTTGATGGCTGTCATAAACGCTCTCCTTTTTTACAATTTAGACATACTCTAATGTAGTATAAAAATAGGTAATGATGCAACGAATTTGTGCAATGTGTATATTTGTATTGTATAATTTATAAATAAGGCATATAATATTATTAACTTAATATAGTGGAGTAGAACAACATGTATAAACAACTTGAAAAACTTATCACACTGACAAATAATGATTTGAATTTAGTTAATAGACGCTTTGGTCAACGAACCGACATTACTTCTGAACAATTAGAGTTACTACGTATTTTATATAATTATGATCGTTTATCTCAATACGATTTAACTATGAAGATTAGTAGGGAACAATCAATTGTATCAAGATGGATTAAAAAGTTAGTCCAAAAAGGTTATATCATGAGTCAACAATCTCATGAAGATTTACGATGTAAAGAACTGATATTAACTGAAGAAGCAAGGGCTTTAATTCAGCAAATCAACACGGCGAGATGCGAGTTAATTGAAGCGAGATGTCAATGTTTATCTTCAGACGAAATTGCAAGTTTAAATCAATTATTAAACAAACTTAATAGTAGACACATTTTCATCTGATATATATTGGTTTTTAATTATGATGTTAAGTGTAAAATACATTCAATTATATATAAACATATAAAGCTAAGCAACTGAATTGTAATATTAAATTACATATAAGTGTGCTTAGCTTTTTTTATTTGAAAAAGTTTAATATTTAGCATCTGTCATATTCGAAGCAGTGACATGATAAATAATCATCAAAAAAGTAGGCAGCTCTACTTTCATTAACTATGAGAGCTGCCTTACTTTATATTTATTTGTATGTTGGAATTTCGAAGTACTTACCGACTTCACCAATTTTATCATAAAATTGCTTTAATACTTGTGCGTTGACATTTGCCCAATTAATATCAGTTGCATATTGATGCGTACCGGGGCTTGCAGGATTCCAACGCATTTTATATAGCGTATTTTGTCCTGCTTTCACGTATGAATTTCCAATGAATTTAGCGCCACCAATGATTGCTTTAGAGACAGAAGTCCATCCAGCATTTTTAGCGTATTTAATACCATCTACAAGTGCATTATTGTCGAATGCACCAATTCCAAAGACATTATGGTATTTGTGACCTGTTTTAGTTGTGAATTTACCTTTTGAAACATCTCCGCCTTTAGCAAGTTGTGAAGTTCCATTACCTGTTTCTACTAAAGCATGTGAGATAAGATAAATTTCATTTAGACCATACTTACGTGCTGCTTGGCTAAATGCAGCACCTTGGTTTTCAAGTACACCTTTGCCTTTTAATAATTTATTGAGAGCTTGTGCTGACAAGTATTGTGGTTGATCTAAACGTAAGAATTGATATTTTAAGGATGAATCATTAGCTAAACGCTTTGTATCCATAGCATTTTTAATTTGACTATAATTGGCATTTGACCATTTCCAAGCCTCATTTTGTACTTGTGGTTTATATTTAAGACGAGATTGGATATTTATCGCGTTATTTAAAGTCATTCCAGTATATGCATATTTAATTTTTTCTTTAACTAAGTCAGTTGATTTTATCCAAACATATTTACCGTCTAAAAGTTGTCCATAGTACCATTTTACACCATTAATATTTTTTTGCTTAATGACTGTGAAAGTTTGTTCATAATATGGTTTTAAAGAATATCGGTTTGCTTTTGTTGGATCCATATAGAAATAACTTTTACTATTATTGATAACAAAAGTATAGTTATATGGTGTTGCCTGAGCGTCAGTACTGTTTTGGATTAAATCCTTTGCAGCAATCCATCCTGTTCTGTTATTGACTGTTCCGTAAAGATATAAATCTTTGCCAACGTAAACAGCTTTGGAAGCATTAAATGCTTGATTGGCTAGCGTATTAGGTGCTAGTAATTGTTGGTTTTTAGTACCCCAAGCAATAGAATATAGACCATTATTTGTAGGTTTTACTGAATATTTACCTATAGACTGAGTTTGTTTTCCAATATTTTGAGTTGTCACATCATTAATGTTTACCCATCCTAATGGCGTATTACTTGTTCCATCTTGAAGTAGTACATACGTGTTATTACCTTCAGTACGTTGTTTATTGATAAGGAATGTACGGTTTGCGTATTTCGTACCACTTTTGGCTGTTTTATCATATACGGATGCTCTTATTCCAGAATTATTAGCTTTCACTTGAGCAATTTGATTTACAGTTTGTGTAGATGATTGTACTTGTTTAGGTGCTGGTGTTGATTGAGTAGACAAAGTTTGAACTTTTGATGGTGTAGTTAAATAGTATTTACTAATCCAACCAGATTTACCGTTCACTGTACCATAAAGATATGTTGCTTTATCAATTTGTTGTTGTTTAGTTGCTTTAAAAGTTTGATCGCCCTTACCTGAAACTGTTCCAGCCACTTGATTATATGTGCCCCAAGGTACTGTGTGGAATTTAACACCAGGTTTGACGTTGTATGTTTGATTGATTTTTACAGGTGATTTAGCTGTATTGTAAATGACCTCATCTTGTTTTACCCAACCATAATTTGTACCAGTATTATAATCGCCAACAAGATAGAATTTTTTATCACCAAGTGTGGCAGCTTTTGTCACTGACAATGTACGTTGGATTTGATCTGTTGTCTTTCCTTTAGTGTCATAAACTGTAGTGTATAAGCCACTATTTTTTGCATTGATTTGAGCAACACCACTATTGTTAGTCACTGTTAATTGGTTATTTGTTGAAGGTTTAGTTGGATTGCTAGGTTTAGATGCTGAAGTTAAGTAGTATTTACTAATCCAACCAGATTTACCATTCACTGTACCATAAAGATACGTCGCTTTATCAATTTGTTGCTGTTTAGTTGCTTTAAAAGTTTGATTTCCAGTACCAGATACTTTGCTAGCAACTTGTTTTGGTGTACCCCAAGGAACTGTGTAAAGTGTTGACCCTGCTTTAACATTATATGTTTGATTCACTTTTACTGGTGCCTTAGCAGTGTTATAAACAACATCACCTTGTTTAACCCAACCGTATTTTTTTCCGCTATTGTAGTCTTCAACTAAATAGAATTTGTTATTTCCTAATGTTGCAGTTTTAGTAACGGATAGAGTTTTTTGTACTTGATCAGTCTTATGACCTTTACTGTCATAAACAGTTGTATATAAGCCATTATTTGTTGGTTTAATTTGAGCAACACCACGATTAGCAGATACAGTTAACTTATTATTAGTTCCTCCTGATGGTTTAGAAGGTTGTGACGGTTTTGTAGATGTTGTGCCCCAAGGTGCTACTTGACCCGTTTTAATTAAATATTTTTCATAAATTAAGTCATATAATTCTGCATAGCTATAATTGTGGCTTCTTAAATATTGGTGAGGGTCAGTGTGGTCAGTACCTCCTAAGAAGTTAGAGATAGCAGCATGTGTCCAAACTGTTCCTCTTCCATCGTTTTCAGCGCTATCAGGTTTTAAATTATAATATTGCAATTGTGTTGCAGCATAATCAGCGTAGTTGTTCATTGAACGTGCAAATGAATCATAATCATGTGTATGGACGATTTCAACATTGATAAAACGTTGATTTCCGTAAGGACCTGCACCCCAAGATAAATAGTCTGTCGGAGCTGTTTCTATAATTCTATTGCCATCAACAAATGCGTGTACGAATGCACTGTTGTAATTACGTTTCATGAAGGCAATCTCGCCATCGATTGTTGAGTTATCATTTGCAGTATCATGAACAACGATACCTTCAGGACGTCCTACGCCGTTTCTATAGCCATATTTAGGGAAATATGACGTATAATCTTCTTCAATTCTTGGTGCTTTCATATTCTTTTTACGAATATAGTTATTTATTGAAGAATTAACCTTTGGTGTGTATTTCGGTAATGATGATGTTTTTTGTCTAGATACAGAATAAACTGTTCTCGGTTGAGCAGTTGCACTAAATGGGGTAAATTGCTTTGTATCTATAGACGCTTGATTAGATGCCGTTTCTTTTTTTGCAGTATTAGTTGTTACACGTTGAGCTGGCTCTTTATATTTATATGAAGTAGTTTGTTTAGATGTAGCATTCACATTGTTTAATGATACAGGCTCTAAATGGTCTGTTGAGCTATCATCGTCTTCATCATCGTAATCAAAGTTATAACCAGATGCGTTTGTATTTGATACTTTAGGTGTAACAGTTTCATTTTGTTCAGAAGTTACTTGCTGACTTTTTTGTTGGCTTTCATTATCATTAGAAGCAGTTTGAGTTTCAATTGCTTGATTTTCGGAAGGTTGACTTGCTGTCATCTTCTTGTCTTGTTGTTCAGTACCCGCGTTAGTTTCTAAATCTTTCTCATTTTCATCTGCTACAGATTGTGTCTCCTGTAATTGATTTGTATCAGTAGATGTTTTATCTTCTTGTGTCAAATCATTTGTTTCTTCTTGTTGATTTTTTGTAGAAGAATTCGTTTGATTTTGATTCGCATCATTTATTGATGAAGATTGTTGATTTTGATTTGATGAAATTTCATTATAAGTACTCATTTCATCTAATGATGCATCATATGTAGTACTTTGTGTATCTTGTTCAGGTTGAACTTGGGTAGGGTCTTGATATGTTTGTGTACCAGATACATTTGTAGTTGATTGTGTAACTTCGCTTTTAGCTTTTTCTGCTTGCTTGAGGGCAGTTTGATCATCTAATACATTTTTATGATTAGACTGATCTTGTGGTTGTTCAGCAGCATTTGCTTGATGTGCAGTAAAAGCTGTGCCAAATAACGTTAAAGCAACCATAGACGGTAATTTGTAATTGAATTTCTTCGCCATTTATTTCTTACTCCTCGCATTAATATGATTTGTATCAATTATAATCTTTAAGTCTTAACACTGTATGGCTTTTAACATATTTGTAATGTAATTTTAACCTGTGCCTCAAATAGAAATATTGTTTTTTTATGCTGTGAACATTGTCAAATCACTATTTAAGTTTATTATAAGCTTGTAAGCTACATAAAGATTATTACAATTTTTAAAATTGCTAAGTTTGTATATAGAATGTAAATCGATTTATAAAAACTTATTCATACTAATATGTTTTATATTTTCTTCTAAGAATACCTTACCAAAAGGTGAATAACCTAGTTTTAAGTAAAAGTCTCGAGCTTGTAATTGAGCATTCATAGTGAGTTCATTGTATTGGTGTTTTTTTGCAATTGTTTCAATAGCATGTATTAATTTTTTACCGTACCCAAGACCGCGATATCCCTTGATGATTGCTACGCGTTCAATTTTGCAAACATGAGTATTCAAAGATCTAATTCTAGCAGTTGCCATAGGAACTTCATTTATATATCCCACTATATGGAATGAGTAATCTTCATATTGATCAAATTCATTTTCGAGTGGTATGCCTTGTTCGTTCACGAAAACACACTTTCTTATTTCAAAGCAATCCTCTAGCATCCTTTCGTTTTTTGCTATTTGAAACACAGTATCACCTCCATTTTCACTGGTTTTCCCTTTAAAAATTATTTTAACCATGTTGAAAATGAAATAAAGCAAGTTCATTATAAATTCATAGTTAGTTCATCCCCAAAAAAAGAGTGAGTCCGGTACAAGTCGTGAAATATCATTTGCGGGGATAAGTACTGAAGTTTCCTTTAGTAAAGTAAGTTGAGTCATATTATAATCTTTATACATAAGGTACCTCGTTAATTTAGTTTAGTGGTATTTGTTA